>NZ_JBHRXJ010000011.1:0-147123 GCF_042648425.1 Paracoccus mangrovi
CCGCCCGCCTGCGCGAACATTGCGAGGCCGAAAGATGCACCCGCTCGCCCAAGGCGGCATTGGTCAGCGATCCATCATGCTGCAACGCATCAAGAATCGCAAGGTCATACCCGTCCATGCCTGTTTCGCGCATTATATCGCCATTTCATGCATCAATCATGCACAAACCTGCGTCACCATGCCGCAGATTGCAACCTTCATGCGGGAATTTCCTGCCATGTTTGGAAAAACCGCCCCGACAGGAGGAAACATCGTTGGGACCTTTTCCGCATGATGCCCCCAAGGCCCGGATCAGCGCCGAGAACCCCGCCGGCACGGATGGGTTCGAATTCGTCGAATTCGCCCATCCCGAACCCGAAAAGCTGGACGCCATCTTTCGCCAGATGGGCTTTGTCCCCGTCGCCCGCCACCGCAACAAGGCGATCACGCTGTATCGGCAAGGCGACATCAACTATCTGCTGAACGCCGAACCGGGCAGCCATGCTAGCGCGTTCGTGGCCGAACACGGCCCCTGTGCGCCGGCCATGGCCTGGCGCGTCGTCGACGCGCAGGTGGCCTTGCGCCGCGCGCTGGATCTGGGGGCGACGGAATATACCGGGCCGGGCAAGTCGATCGACGCGCCGGCGGTGATCGGGATCGGCGGCTCGCTTTTGTATTTCATCGACCGCTATGGCGATACCGGCAGCGCCTATGCCGCCGATTACGACTGGCTGGACGAGGTCGATCCGCGCCCGCAGGGCTTTGGTTTCTATTACCTCGACCACCTGACCCATAACGTCATTCGCGGCAATATGGACACCTGGTACAAGTTCTATCACGACACGTTCAAATTCCGCGAAATCCGCTTTTTCGACATTCAGGGCAAGATGACCGGGCTGGTGAGCCGGGCGCTGACCTCGCCCGATGGCAAGATCCGCATCCCGATCAACGAATCCACCGACGATCACAGCCAGATCGAGGAATATCTGCGCCGCTACAAGGGCGAGGGGATCCAGCACATCGCCATCGGGACCGAGGATATCTATGCCGGGACCGACCGCATCGCCACGGCGGGCATGCGCTTCATGCCCGGCCCGCCCGAAACCTATTACGAGATGTCGCATGACCGCGTGACCGGCCATGCCGAACCCATCGACCAGATGAAGAAACACGGCATCCTGATCGATGGCGAGGGGGTCGTCGGCGGGGGGGAAACCCGGATCCTGCTACAGATTTTCTCGAAAACCGTGATTGGACCGATCTTTTTCGAGTTCATCCAGCGCAAGGGCGATGATGGCTTTGGCGAGGGCAACTTCCGCGCCCTGTTCGAGTCGATCGAAGAGGATCAGCTGCGTCGGGGGGTGTTGCAGCCCAAACCCGCCGCCTGAGGGCTGGTCCCTTGCGCCCTGCCGCGCGCCGTGCCAGTGGCCCGTGCGACCCGGCCGCCCGAACGGGTTTCCAAAAACCGTGCGGCCGGGTCGAATACCGAACGGATCAGGCCTGCATGGT
The DNA here is from genome assembly GCF_042648425.1 of Paracoccus mangrovi. Lineage (NCBI taxonomy): Bacteria > Pseudomonadati > Pseudomonadota > Alphaproteobacteria > Rhodobacterales > Paracoccaceae > Paracoccus > Paracoccus mangrovi. The sequence goes on from NZ_JBHRXJ010000011.1 coordinate 1,489, forward strand.
GGCCGCGACCGCGCGTTTCCAGCGCCCATAGCGGGCGGCGCGCGTCGGCTCGTCCATCGCCGGCTCGAACCGCCGCTCAAGCGCCCATTCGCGGGCGAAATCCTCGGGCGGGGGGCAGATGCCCGCGTGCATCCCGGCCAGATAGGCGGCGCCAAGGGCGGTGGTTTCGGTGACCACCGGCCGGTCGACCGGGGCGCCCAGAATGTCGGACAGAAACTGCATGGTCCAGTCGCTGGCCACCATGCCGCCATCGACGCGCAGCACCCCGTCGCCCGAGGTCGCCCAATCCGCGCGCATCGCCTCAAGCAGGTCGCGGGTCTGAAAGCCCACGCTTTCCAGCGCCGCGCGGGCAAATTCGGCCGGGCCGGAATTGCGCGTCAGCCCAAAGACCGCGCCCCGGCTGTCGGGCCGCCAATAAGGCGCGCCAAGGCCGGTGAAGGCCGGCACAAGGATCAGCTCTTGCGTCGGATCGGCGGCCTCGGCCAAGGGCTGGGTCTCGGTGGCGTGGCGGATGATCTTGAGCCCGTCGCGCAGCCATTGCACCACCGCCCCGGCGATAAAGATCGACCCTTCCAGCGCATAAGTGGTCTGCCCGTCCAGCCGATAGGCGATCGTGGTCAAAAGCCGGTTTTTCGACGGCACCATCTGATCGCCGGTATTCAACAGCGCGAAACAGCCGGTGCCATAGGTCGATTTCATCATGCCGGGTTGAAAACAGGCCTGTCCCACGGTCGCCGCCTGCTGATCGCCCGCGACGCCAAGGATCGGGATTTCATGGCCGAACAGATCGGCGCGCGTCACCCCGTAATCATCGGCACAGTCGCGCACCTCGGGCAAAAGCTGCATGGGAATGTCCAGCAGCGCACAGATATCGGCGTCCCAGCGGTTTTCGGCGATATTGTAAAGCAGCGTGCGCGCGGCATTGGTGGCGTCGGTCGCATGCACCTTGCCCCCGGTCAGGTTCCAGATCAGCCACGAATCCACCGTGCCAAAGGCCAGCTCGCCGGCCTCGGCGCGGGCGCGGGCGCCCTCGACATTGTCCAAAAGCCATTTCAGCTTGGTCCCCGAAAAATACGGGTCCAGCAGCAGGCCGGTCCGGGCCGAAATCATCGGCTCATGCCCCTGGGCCTTCAATGTCTCGCACAGCTCGGCGGTGCGGCGGTCCTGCCAGACGATGGCGCGGTGCAGCGCGCGGCCGGTGGCGCGGTCCCACAGCACCACGGTTTCGCGCTGATTGGTGATGCCGATGGCGGCAATGCCGCCGGCCCCCTGCCCCAGCTTTTCGATGGCGGCGCGGGCGGTGGCGGCCACCGTCGTCCACAGATCCGAAGGATCGTGTTCCACCCAGCCCGAGGCCGGGAAATGCTGGGGAAATTCCTCTTGTGCCGAGGCGACGGGCGCAAGGTTTTCGTCAAACAGAATGGCGCGGGACGAGGTCGTGCCCTGATCTATGGCAAGAATATGTTTCAAGGCGGTCTCCTTTGTCCCGGAATGGAAAAGGGGGCGGGACCTCGCCCCGCCCCCCGATTGGCAGCTTACTGCCAGGACTTGATCAGCTCGTCATAAGAAACGGTTTCGCCCTGCGGCTTTTCGTTTTCCAGCTTGGCGACCGGCGCGCCGGTCGCGTCCAGCCATTCCTGCGGATCCTTTTCCTCGTTCAGCTTGGGACCCAGATCGCCCTGCACCTTGGAGCGTTCAAGCCGGGCAAGGACCTTTTCCTGCTCGGCGCAAAGCGCGTCCAGCGCCTCTTGCGGGGTCTTGGCGCCCGACAGCGCATCGCCGATATTCTGCCACCAAAGCTGGGCCAGCTTGGGGTAATCGGGGATATTGGTGCCGGTCGGCGACCACTGCACGCGCGCGGGCGAGCGATAGAATTCGACCAGACCGCCCAGCTTGGGCGCGCGTTCGGTAAAGGACTTGTCCTGAATCGTCGATTCCCGGATGAAGGTCAGCCCGACATGCGATTTCTTCACATCGACCGTCTTCGAGGTCACGAACTGCGCATAAAGCCATGCGGCCTGTGCGCGGTCCACGGGCGTCGATTTCATCAACGTCCAGCTGCCGACGTCCTGATAGCCGATCTTGGTGCCTTCGGTCCAATAGGCGCCATGCGGGCTGGGCGCCATGCGCCATTTGGGCGTGCCGTCCGCGTTCACGACCGGGGTGCCCTCCTTGACCATGTCGGCGGTAAAGGCGGTGTACCAGAACATCTGTTGCGCGATATCGCCACGCGCCGGGACCGGGCCGGCCTCGCCAAAGGTCATGCCCTGGGCTTCCGGCGGGGTGTATTTCTGCAACCACTCGATCGCCTTGGTCACGGCATAGACCGCCGCCGCGTCGTTGGTCGCACCGCCGCGCGCCACGCAGGACCCCACCGGACGGCTGTTTTCATCGACGCGGATACCCCATTCGTCGACCGGCAGGCCGTTGGGTTCGCCCTTGTCGCCCATGCCGGCCATGGACATCCAGGCGTCGGTATACCGCCAGCCAAGGCTGGGGTCCTTTTTGCCGTAATCCATGTTGCCCCAGGCTTTGGTGGGGCCGCCCTCGATATAGGACATGTCGCGGCCGGTAAAGAATTCGGCGATGTCCTCATAGGCCGACCAGTTCACCGGCACGCCCAGATCATAGCCATACTTGGCCTTGAAATCGTCCTTGGTCTTTTGATCGTTGAACCAGTCATAGCGGAACCAATAGAGGTTCGCGAATTGCTGGTCCGGCAGCTGATACAGATCGCCATCGGGCGCGGTGGTGAATTTCAGCCCCAGAAAGTCCGGCAGATCCAGGCCGGGATTGGTGAAATCCTTGCCCTCTTCGGCCATCCACTTGGTCAGGTCGCGCGCCTGCTGATAGCGCCAATGGGTGCCGATCAGATCCGAGTCGTTGACATAGCCGTCATAGATGTTCTCGCCGGTCTGCATCTGGGTTTGCAGCTTTTCGACGACATCGCCTTCGCCGATCAGGTCATGGGTGACCTTGATGCCCGTGATGGCGGTAAAGGCCGGGGCCAGCACCTTGGATTCGTATTCATGGGTGGTGATGGTTTCCGACACCACCTTGATTTCCATCCCGGCCAGGGGCTTCGCCGCATCGACGAACCACTGCATTTCCTTTTCCTGATCGGCGCGCGACAGCGTCGACAGATCGCCGATCTCGGCGTCCAGGAATTTCTTGGCGGCCTCCATATCGGCCCAGGCGGGCGAGGTGCCCGTCACCATCAGCGCAAGCGCCATGGCGGTTCTGGTCGTCAGTCTCATGTTTTCCTCCCTTGGAATGCGAGACGTTGCGTTCTGGTGCCCCGGGCAATCAACGCTGCCCTTGGGCGGGATTTACAAGGTCCGGTCAGACCCAGCGGAACACCGCCGCGGCATAGACCAGACACAGCGCCAAGGCCCACCATAGCGGCGGCCCGGCGAAAAACAGCCAGCCCAGACAGATAAAGGCCGAGCCAAGCAGCGAAATGAAAAGCCGGTCCCCGCGCGTCGTTTCGATCCGCAGGATGCCCTTGCGCGGGGTCTCGGGGAAACGGATGGCAAGAATGGTGAACAGGACCAGCAGGCTGGCGATGGTCCAGAAGAACAGCGCGACCGGGAATGTCCAGGCCATCCAGCCGCCGGGGATCATCGGGTCGAACCATTGCTTTTCGCCATCAAGAACCGGCGTGGCCCAGATCAGGAAACCCAGCGCCGCACCAAGGACAAGCGCGGCAGCGACATAGATCGCGGGCCAGTTGGTGCGGCGGGCGGGGGTTGCGGTGTCAGCCATGGGAAACCTCACACGCGGCCCAGGGCAAAGCCCTTGGCGATATAGTTGCGGACAAACCAGATGACCAAGGCGCCCGGCACGATGGTCAGCACGCCCGCCGCCGCCAGCACGCCCCAGTCCATGCCCGAGGCCGAAACCGTGCGGGTCATCGTCGCGGCGATGGGTTTGGCGTTCACCGATGTCAGGGTGCGGCTCAGCAAGAGTTCCACCCATGAGAACATGAAGCAGAAAAAGGCCGCGACCCCGATCCCCGACGCGATCAGCGGCATGAAAATCCGCACGAAGAACCGGCCAAAGCTATAGCCGTCGATATAGGCGGTCTCGTCGATTTCCTTGGGCACGCCGCGCATGAACCCTTCGAGGATCCACACGGCCAGCGGCACGTTGAAGAGGCAATGCGCCAGCGCCACCGCGATATGCGTATCAAACAGCCCGATCGAGGAATAAAGCTGAAAGAAGGGCAGCGCAAAGACCGCCGGCGGCGCCATCCGGTTGGTCAGCAGCCAAAAGAACAGATGCTTGTCGCCCATGAAGTTATAGCGCGAGAACGCATAGGCCGCCGGCAGGGCGACAAGGATCGAGATCACCGTATTCAGCACCACATAGATGATCGAGTTGACATACCCCATATACCAGCTGGGATCGGTCAGGATGGTGCGATAGTTCTGAAACGTCAGGTTCCGGGGGAACAGGCTGAACGTGCCGGTGATTTCGGCATTGGTCTTAAGGCTCATGTTCAGCAGCCAATAGATCGGCAGCATCAGGAACAGAAGATACAGCACCATCACGACGGCTTGGGACTTGATGCGCATCACAGTTCCTCCGGGATGTCGGATGCGGCCCGGTCCATATCGGTCATCACGGTGTAGAACACCCAGCTGACCAGCATGATCACAAGGAAATACATCAGCGAAAAGGCGGCCGCAGGGCCAAGGTCGAACTGTCCCACCGCCATCTTCACAAGGTCGATGGACAGGAACGTGGTCGAGTTGCCGGGACCGCCGCCGGTGACGACGAAAGGCTCGGTATAGATCATGAAGCTGTCCATAAAGCGCAAGAGCACCGCGATCAGAAGCACCCCCTGCATCTTGGGCAGCTCGATATAGCGAAAGACGGCCCAGCGGCTGGCCTGATCAATCTTGGCCGCCTGATAATAGGCCTGCGGGATAGATTGCAGACCCGCATAGCAAAGCAGCGCGACAAGACTGGTCCAGTGCCAGACATCCATGACCACGACCGTGATCCAGGCATCCAGCGGATCGTTTGTATAGTTGTAATCGATCCCCAGCGCCTCAAGCGTGTGACCCAAAAGACCGATATCGACGCGGCCAAAGATCTGCCAGATCGTGCCGACCACGTTGAACGGGATCAGCAAGGGCAGCGCCATCAGCACAAGCACCACACTGGACCAGAAGCCCTTTTTCGGCATGTTCAGCGCGACGAAAATGCCAAGCGGCACCTCGATGGCCAGAATGATGGCCGAAAACAGCGCCTGACGGCCCAAAGCCTCGTGCAGGCGTTCGGAATGGACCATCTCGTCGAACCATTCCAGACCGGCCCAGAAGAATTCGTTATTTCCGAAGGTGTCGTTGAAGGCATAGTTCACCACCGTCATCAGCGGGATCACGGCCGAAAAGGCCACGACCACCAGCACCGGCAGCACAAGAAACCATGCCTTGTTGTTCCAGGTCTTTTCCATCACGCGGCCCTTTCACGCGCCGGCGCGACGCGCCAGTCATCGGCATAGACGTTGATCCTGTCGGGCGCGAAGGCGACGCGGGGCAGCCCCTCGACCGGCATCCCCTCGGGGACGACGACATTGAGCGCATGGCCCAGCACCTCGCCGCGCACCAGCCGGTGGCGGCCGACATCCTCGACGCGGCGGATATTGAAAGGCAGGCCGCCGGTCGCCGTCAGCATCGCGTGTTCGGGGCGGATGCCGATCTGGACCTGACCCGTGGGCGGGGCATATTCCGCGCCCAGGCCAACCACCTCGCCTCCGGCCAGCGTGGCGCGGTCGCCCTGGACCGTGGCGGGCAGGAAGTTCATGCCCGGCGAGCCGATGAAATAGCCCACGAATGTATGGGCGGGGGCCTCGAACAGCTCTTCGGGCGTGCCCATCTGGACGACGCGGCCGTCATACATCACCACCACCTTGTCGGCGAAGGTCAGCGCCTCGGTCTGGTCATGGGTGACATAGATCATCGTATGGCCGAACTGGCGGTGCAGCTGTTTCAGCTGGGTGCGGAGTTCCCATTTCATATGCGGGTCGATGACGGTCAGCGGCTCGTCGAACAGGATCGCGTTCACATCCTCGCGGACCATGCCGCGGCCAAGGCTGATCTTTTGCTTGGCATCGGCGGTCAGCCCCTGCGCCTTGCGCGACAGCATGGATTCCATGCCGATCATCGCCGCGATCTGATCGACGCGGGCCTTGATATAGGCGGGATCCATGCCCCGGTTGCGCAGCGGGAATGCCAGATTGTCGCGCACCGACATGGTGTCGTAGACGACCGGGAACTGGAACACCTGCGCGATATTGCGCGCCGCCGTCGGCGCATCCGTCACATCGCGGTCGCCAAACAGCACCCGGCCATGGCTGGGCCGCAACAGCCCTGAAATGATGTTCAGCAGCGTGGTCTTGCCACAGCCGGAGGATCCCAGCAGCGCATAGGCCCCGCCATCCTGCCAGACGTGATCCATTTCCTTCAGCGCGTAATCGCGTTCGGATTGCGGATCGGGCAGATAGCTGTGGGCCAGCTTTTTCAGCGTGATCTGAGCCATGATCCCCCCTCAGGCCGCGTTCGCATAGGGCGCGGCGGCGGCAAGCTGGCCATCCTCGCGGAACAGATAGACATGCGCCGGATCCAGCCAGACGGTCAGATCCTGCCCCGGCGTCAGGTCGTGAACCCCCTCGACCAGCCCGACCCAGCGGTCGGCGCCGTGATGGGCGTGGATAAAGGTTTCCGAGCCGGTGATTTCCGTCACCGCCAGCTTGCAGTCAAAGCCGATGGCCCGGTCGCTGTGGCGATGCAGATGCAGGTGATTGGCCCGGAACCCGGCCTGATAGGTGCCATCGGGCAGATCGGCAAAGCCCGCGACCGGCGCCGGGCTTTCGCCCAGGGTGACCTGTCCGCCCCGCTTCTGCGCGGTGACGAAATTCATCGGCGGATCCGAAAAGACGCGGGCGGTGGTGGCGTCCTGCGGCTGGCGATAGACGCGGGGCGTCGGCCCGAACTGGGTCACGCGCCCCTGCCACAGGGTCGCGGTATTCCCGCCCAGAAGCAGCGCCTCTTCGGGTTCGGTGGTGGCATAGACAAAGATCGCGCCCGAGGCCTCGAAGATGCGAGGGATCTCGACGCGCAACTCCTCGCGCAGCTTATAGTCAAGATTGGCCAGCGGCTCGTCGAGAAGAACCAGCCCCGCGCCCTTGACCAGCGCCCGCGCCAGCGCGCAGCGCTGTTGCTGGCCACCCGACAGCTCAAGCGGCTTGCGGGTCAGCATGGGGGTCAGGCGCATCATCTCGGCGGTTTCGCGGACGCGGCGGTCGATTTCATCGGCGGGCCGGCCCAGAATGCGCAGCGGCGACGCGATGTTTTCGTAAACCGACAGGCCCGGATAGTTGATGAACTGTTGATAGACCATGGCGACGCCCCGGTCCTGAACCCGCTGGCCGGTCACGTCCTGACCGTTCCACAGGATGCGCCCGGCCGACGGCTGGTCCAGCCCCGCCATCAGCCGCATCAGGCTGGTCTTGCCCGACAGCGTCGGGCCCAGCAGCACGTTCATCGTGCCCTTCTGCAAGGTCAGGCTGGTCGGGTATATGTGCACCCTGCCCCCGACCACGCGCGACACGCCCTGCAATTCCAGCATGCCCTTCCCCCTTGATCCTTGCTACTGCGCCGCCGCGCCGACGGCGGGCATGCGGGCCACGAACCGATCCAGTTCGCGGGCCTGTTCATCATTCATGTGCAGCCCCAGCTTGGTGCGGCGCCACAGGATGTCATCGCCGCTGCGTGCGAATTCCTTGTCGGTCAGCCAACGCAGCTCGGCCTCGGTCAGACCGGCCCCGAAATCGTGGCCCAGATCGGCCAGGCTTTTCGCATCGCCCAGCACAAGGAACGCGTCGGTGCCATAGGTCCGCACCAGCCGGCGCGCATCGCGCGGGCTGAGGAACGGATAGGCCGCGCCCAGCCGCGCGATCAGCGCGTCGACCCCGTCGACCGGGAAATCCCCGCCCGGAAGCGGCACCCCCGCCGTCCAGTTGCCCGAGGCCTGCGGAAAGAATGGCGCAAGCTTTGTCAGCGCGCTTTCCGCCAGCCGGCGATAGGTGGTGATCTTGCCGCCGAACACATTCAGCAGCGGCGCCCCCTGATCGTTGAGGCTGAGCACATAGTCCCGCGTCGCCGCCGTCGCCGATTTGGCGCCGTCATTGTAAAGGGGCCGCACCCCGGAATAGGTCCAGACCACCTGATCGGGCGTCACCGGCGTTTTGAAATACTGGCTCGCGAATGCGCAAAGGTAATCGCGTTCCTCGTCGGTACAGCGGGCCTCGCCCGGCGCACCCCTGTGGTCCATGTCGGTGGTCCCGATCAGGGTGAAATCCTGTTCATAGGGAATGGCAAAGATGATCCGCCCGTCGGTCCCCTGAAAGAAATAGCAACGATCGTGGTCGTAAAGTTTCGGCACCACGATATGGCTGCCGCGCACCAGCCGCACCCCCTCGGTCGAGGGGATATGCGCGACATTGCGTATCACGTCCTCGACCCATGGCCCGCCGGCATTGACCAGCGCGCGGGCATGATGGATCTGCGTGCCGCCCTCGCCCTCGGTGGTGATCCGCCACAGATCGCCCTGACGCTCGGCATGGCTGACGCGGGTGCGGGTCATGATGGTGGCGCCGCGCGCCTCGGCGTCGCGGGCATTCAGCACCACCAGCCGCGAATCCTGGACCCAGCAATCGGAATATTCCCAGCCCAGCCCGAAGCCGGGCTTCAGCGGTCGGCCCAGCGGGTCGCGGGCAAGGTCAAGCCGCGCCGTCCCCGGCAGGATCTTGCGCCCGCCCAGATGGTCGTAAAGAAACAGCCCCAGCCGGATCAGCCAGGCCGGCCGCCGCCCCTTCATCCAGGGCATGACCATCCCCAGAAGGCGCGAGGTGGGGGTGTCGCTTTCAAAGCGCATATCCGGCGAATAGGGCAGCACAAAGCGCATCGGCCAGCTGATATGGGGCATCGCGCTCAACAGGGTTTCGCGTTCCTCAAGCGCCTCGCGGACCAGCCGGAATTCGAAATATTCCAGATAGCGCAGCCCGCCGTGAAACAGCTTGGTCGAGGCCGATGAGGTCCCCTGTGCCAGATCGCCCATCTCGGCCAGCGTGACCGTAAGGCCGCGCCCGGTGGCGTCACGCGCGATGCCGCAGCCATTGATGCCGCCACCGATGATGAAAAGATCGACCGCCGGCCGTTCCATGACTGACACGCCGCGCCCCTCCCTCGCTGTTGGTGTGCGCATTTCCACGCTCAGGTGTAGCGTTTGCCCGGATTCGGTCAAGCGGGAATATTCGTTTTTGACCGTTTCGTAACGGAAACGAAAATAATCATGCGGATTGCGCGGAAAATTTCTGCGATGCGGCGCAAAATCGTGGGGAAAGCCCGACAAAATGCGCGGTTTCACGCGGTTTCGGACCCCTCCGCGCCATGGAAAAGGGGCGGTGCCGCCGATTGCGACACCGCCCCCATTGTTCATTCCCTGCCCGGATGGCCGGGCGGACGGGCCTTAGCCCTTGGCGCGTTCCACATAGGTCAGGTCGGCCGTGTTGATCACGACCTTGGTGCCGACGCCGATATGGGGCGGGACCATGATGCGCACGCCGTTATGGGCCATCGCCGGCTTATAGCTCGAGGACGCGGTCTGGCCTTTGACGACCGGCTCGGTCTCGGCGATTTCGACGGTGACGCGCTGCGGCAGTTCGATGGCGATGACGACACCGTTATGCACTTGCAGGAACACGCGGATCCCGTCCTCCAGAAACACCTTGTCGTCGCCGATCACGTCGGGCGAAACCACGACCTGCTCATAGCTTTCCGGCTCCATGAAGTGGAAGCCTTCGCCATCCTCGTAAAGGAAATCGTATTCGCGTTCGTCGACATGGGCACGCTCGACCTGTTCGGTGGTCTTCCAGCGTTCCGAGACCTTGTTGCCGTCGGCGATGCGGCGCAGATCGACCTGCGTCGTCGGCGTGCCCTTGCCGGGGTGGAAGTTCGTCGCCGTCAGGACGACATGAAGCTTGCCGTCGATTTCGACGACATTGCCTTTGCGAAGGCTGGAGGCGATGACTTTCAAGGCGGTTCCCTTGTCTGCTTTTCAAATACCGGGGGGCCGGCTATCCAGAGGGCCGGCAGAGATGGCGTCCCATAGCGCGTTTCGCGCCACAGCGCCAGACGCAAGCGATATGGGCAGTTTCGGGGACGGATCATGGCAAGAACAGGCGAAACCCCGTGGTGGGACCGCGACCGTCATGCCGGGCGCCGGCCCCTGCTTTTGGCGCGCAACCGCATCCAGGCGGCGATCCGCGACTGGTTGGGGGCGCGGGATTTCCTGGAAATCGACCCCGCCGCGCTGGCCGTCAGCCCGGGAAACGAGGCGCATCTTCACGGGTTCGAAACCCGCCAGATCGGCAATGACGGTGTGCCCCGGGCGATGTATCTGCATACCAGCCCGGAATTCGCGATGAAAAAGCTGTTGGCGGCGGGCGAGGCGCGGATATTTTCGCTGTCCCATGTCTGGCGCAATCGCGAACGCGGGCCGCTGCACAGCCCCGAATTCACCATGCTGGAATGGTATCGCGCGGGCGAAGACTATCGCCAGCTCTTCGAGGATTGCGCCGCCTTTCTTGGTCTTGCCGCCGAGGCGGCGGGGGCCGAACGGCTGCAATTCCGGGGCATTACCTGCGACCCCTCTGCCACGCCCGAGGTGGTGACGGTGGCCGAGGCCTTTGCGGAATTTGCCGGGATCGACCTGCTTGCGACCTGCGACGGCGCGGAAACCGACGCGGAGGCCCTGCGCGCGCAGGCGGTGGCGCGGGGGATCCGGCTGGGCGCGGATGACGGCTGGTCGGACATGCTGTCGCGCATTCTGGTGGAAAAGGTCGAGCCGCATCTGGGCCATGGCCGGCCGCTGATCCTTGACCGTTATCCGGCGGCCGAGGCGGCGCTGGCGCGTCCCGCCGCCGACCCGCGCGAGGCCGAGCGGTTCGAGCTTTATGCTTGTGGGGTCGAGCTTGCCAACGGCTTTGGCGAATTGACCGACCCGACCGAACAGCGCCGCCGTTTCCTGATGGAAATGGACGAAAAATCCCGCGTTTACGGCGAACGCTATCCGCTGGACGAGGATTTTCTGGCCGCGCTGGCAAGCATGCCGCCGGCCTCGGGCTGCGCGCTGGGGTTCGACCGGCTGGTCATGCTCGCCACCGGCGCGCCGCGTCTTGACGAGGTGATCTGGACCCCGGTCGCGCCCTAGGCCAGCGCGCGCGGACGCGGCCCGCCGGTCGCCCAGTCCAAAAGTTCGGCGGTATGCACCACCGGCACGCCCGTCCCCGACCCGATCTGCATCATGCAGCCGATATTGCCGGCGCTGATCACCTGCGGGGTCAGCGCCTCAAGCGTTTCGACCTTGCGCTGTTTCAGCTGACCCGAGATTTCGGGCTGCATCAGGTTATAGGTCCCGGCCGAACCACAGCAGATATGGCTGTCCTTTGGCTCCAGCACGGTAAAGCCGGCGGCGGCCAGCAGGTCCTTGGGCGCGGCCCGGACCTGTTGGCCATGTTGCAGCGAACAGGCGGAATGATAGGCCACGCGCAGCGGCTCGGCATGGGTCGCGCCATCAAGGCCCAGATCGGCCATCACCTCGGTGATATCGCGCGCAAGCGCCGCCACCTGCGCCGCGTCATCGGCCAGGGGGCCGCCCGCGAACATATTGCCGTAATCCTTGACCGTGGTGCCGCAGCCCGAGGTGTTGATCACCACCGCATCAAGGCCGCCGGCCCGGATCTCGGCCATCAGCGCGCGGATATTGGCGGCGGCCGAGGCGTGGCTTTCATCCGTGCGCCCCATGTGATGGGTCAGCGCGCCACAACAGCCCATGCCCTTGGGGATCACCACCTCGCAGCCATGGCGGCGCAACAGGCGGATGGTGGCGTCGTTGATATCGGTGTTCAGCGCCCGCTGCGCACAGCCAATCAAAAGCGCCACCCGCTTGCGGCGCGTGCCGGTCGCGGCAAAGACCTGTGGCCGGTCGTTCAGGCTGGGCGGCGGGATGTCCTGGGGCGCCATGTCCAGCATCGCCCGCAGGCGCGGATCGGGCAGCATGCGCCGGAACGGCCGCGCCAGCTTCGCCCCCGCCAGCGCAAGCCGGAACCGCCCCGGATAGGGCAGGATCCGCGCCAGCATCCAGCGCAGCGCCCGGTCGTGCCACGGGCGGCGGTAATGGGTTTCGATATATTCCCGCGCGTGATCGACCAGATGCATGTAATGCACCCCCGAGGGACAGGTGGTCATGCAGCTTAGGCAGGACAGACAGCGGTCGATATGCTGGACGGTTTTCGCATCCGGCACCTTGCTGTTTTCCAGCATGTCCTTGATCAGATAGATTCGCCCGCGCGGGCTGTCCAATTCGTCGCCCAGCACCTTGTAGGTCGGACAGGTCGCGGTACAGAACCCGCAATGCACACAGGACCGCAGGATTTCATTGGCGCGCGCGGTGCCGGGATCGGCCAATTGGGCGGGGGTGAAATTCGTCTGCATCTCAGCCCTCCATCAGACCGGGGTTCAGGATGCCGGCGGGGTCGAATTGCCGCCGCAGCCCCTGCGACAGCGCGGCGACCGGGGCCGGCGCGGGCGGGAATGCCGGACCGGTCAACCCGCCGCGCCGGATCAGCGTGGCATGGGGTGCGATGGCGCGGATCGCCGCGACCTCGCCCGGCCCGGAATACCAGATCAGCCCGCCACCCCAATCCAGCGAACAGGCCCCGCCCATCGCCTCAAGCGCGGCGGAAACGCGCGGGGCATCGGTCGGCTTGACCAGCACCCGCCACAGGGGCGCCTCGCCACCCGCGAAATGGGTCACGTCGCGCAGATCCTGCCACAACCGGGCCGAGGCCGCGCCGTCCAGCTGTTCCACGATCCGCCCCGGCATCAGCGTCAGCAGCCGGTCGCGGCGATAGCTCAGCTGTCGGGGGTCCAGCGCCTCGATCCGCAGCCATGCAGTGTCATTGCGAAAGGCCGCGCCCGAAACCTCATAGGGTGTGGCGAGCGTCGCCGAAAACAGGGCCACCGCCTCGGGCGCCGTCAGGTTGCGGATGGCCAGCGTCAGCCGCTCGGGCAAAAGCGGCAGCGTTTTCAGCGCCACCTCGGTGACCACGCCCAGCGTGCCATGCGCCCCCGCCAGCAGCTTGCCCAGATCAAGGCCGGTGACATTCTTCATCACCCGGCCGCCATTCTTGATGACGCGCCCCTGCCCGTCGACAAACCGCAAGCCCAGCAGATGGTCGCGGCAAGCCCCGGCCAAAAGCCGGCGCGGCCCCGAGGCATTCGCGGCCACCACGCCGCCGATGGTCGGGCGCCCGCGCGTGCCCAAAGCGCCGCGCATGTCCGGCGGCTCGAACGCAAGCGCCTGACCCTCGGTGGCCAAAAGCGCGGTGATATCCTCAAGCGGGGTGCCGGCGCGGGCGATCAGGGTCATCTCGCCGGGCGCATAGGTCACCACGCCCGCAAGGCGCGACATGCCAAGCGTATCGCCGGGCAGATGCGCGGTGTCGACCCGCGTGCCGCCGCCCGCGATGCGCAGGGGCGCGCCGCTTCGGCGGTGATCGGCGACCAGCTCGGCCAGTTCGGCCTCGGTCGCGGGGGTCAGGGATGCGGGGGCAAGGCTGGTTTCGGCATCAACGCTCATTCCGCGGCGGCCCTTTCGCGATGGGGCCGGCTTGCGGCCAGCGGGAACACCTTGGCCGGATTCAACAGCCATTGCGGGTCGAACACATCCTTGACCTGCATCTGGATCGCCAGATCGTCGGGGGCGTATTGCGTGCTCATCAGATCGCGCTTTTCGATGCCCACCCCATGCTCGCCGGTCAGACAGCCGCCGACCTCGACGCAAAGCCGCAGGATGTCGGCGCCAAAGGCCTCGGCCCGTTCCAGATCGCCGGGCGTGTTGGCGTTGAACAGGATCAGCGGATGCATATTCCCGTCGCCGGCATGAAAGACATTCGCGACCTCAAGCCCGTGCTGGCGCGACAACTCGCCGATCATCTTAAGCGTATAGGGCAGCTTGCCCACCGGCACGGTGCCATCGAGACAGATGTAGTCGCCCAGACGCCCCATGGCGCCGAATGCCGATTTGCGCCCCTTCCAGATCGCCGCCGCCTCGTCGGCATTGCGGCTTTCGCGGAACTCGACCGGGTCCAGCGCATCGGCGATCTCACGGATACGGCCCAGCTGAAAGGCGATTTCCTCGGGCGATCCCTCGACCTCGACAACCAGCACGGCGGCGCATTTGGGATAGCCGGCATGGGCAAAGGCCTCGACCGCGCGCAGACAGGGCTCGTCCATATATTCGATGGCGACCGGCAGCACGCCCGAGCGGATGATGCGCGCCACGCATTCCCCCGCCACCTCGGCATCGTTGAAGCCGATCAGCACCGGGCGCGCGCCCTCGGGGCGGGGCAGGATGCGCAGGATGGCCTCGGTCACAATGCCAAGCTGGCCTTCCGAGCCGCAGAAAAGGCCCAGCAGGTCCAGCCCCGCCGCGCCCATTTCCGGGCCGCCCAGTTCGATCACCTCGCCCGTGGTCAGAACGACCGTGGCACCCATCAGGTTGTTGGTGGTGACGCCGTATTTCAGACAATGCGCGCCGCCGGAATTCATCGCGATATTCCCCGCGATGGTGCAGGCAAGCTGCGACGAGGGATCCGGCGCGTAAAAGAACCCCAAAGGTTCCAGCTCGGCGCTGACCGACAGGTTGGTGACGCCGGTCTGGACGCGGATGAACCGGTTTTCGGTGTCGATTTCCAGCATGTCGCGCAGCCGCATGGTGCCGATGACCACGCTGTCGGCGGTGGGCAGCGCGCCCCCGGCCAGCGATGTGCCCGCGCCGCGCGGCACCACCGGCACCCCCAATTCGTGACAGACGCGCATCGCGGCCGCGACCTCGGCCGTGCTGCGCGGCAGGACGACCGCAAGCGGCGCACAGCGATAGGCGGTCAGCGCGTCGCATTCATAGGCGCGGGTTTCCTCGGGGTCGGAAATCACCGCATCCCCGGGCAGCACCGCGCGCAGGGCGGCGACGATCTGGGGCGCGCGCGACAGGATGCGCGGATCGGGTGCGGGCATGGCGATGCTGGACACGGGCGGCTCCTCCTCCTCGTCCCTGGCTTGGGGTTGTGGTAAAATTATTTGACCACAGCTGTCAACCGGCACAATCAGCTTACCAGACGGTTGCACGGGCTGGCGCGATGCGGGATGATGCGCGACCATGACCGACACACCCATGACCCGCCGCGCGGCCCAAATCGTCGCCAGCCATATCGAGAAGCTGATCCTTGAGGGCGCCTTGCGCCCCGATGAATATCTGCTGGGCGAACGCGAACTGGCGGCGCGGCTGAACGTCTCGCGCCCGACATTGCGCGACGGGCTCAAGCTGCTTGAGGATCGCGGGCTGGTGGTGGCCGAGCGCGGGCGCGGCACCCGCATCGCCGCGTTGGGGGCGGCGGCGATCACCGATCCGCTGATCGCGCTTTTGGCGGGGTCGCCGGAACTGGCCGACGATTATCTGGAATTTCGCGATGTCGTGGAAAGTCAGGCCGCGGCACTGGCCGCCACCCGCGCCAATGATGTCGACCGCCGGATGATCGCGGATTGCCTTGCCGCCATCGAGGCCGCCCATGCCGGCGCCGACCCCACCGAAGAGGCCGAGGCCGACGCCGCCCTGCATCTGGCGATCTATGAGGCCAGCCACAACCTTGTGCTGTTACAGATGATGCGGGCGCTTTCGGGCATCCTGCGCAGCGACGTGATCCAGAATCGCGGCCGCATGTTCACCATTCCGGCGATCCGCGAATTGCTGCGCGACCAGCACCGCGCCATCGCGCAGGCGATTCTGGATCGTGACGCGGCCGCCGCACAGACGGCCGCGCATGAGCATCTGGCCTATATCCGCCACGCCTCGCGCGAAATCCACGAATCCGAGGCCCAGCTAGGCCAGTCGCTGCGCCGGCTCAGCGGCGGCGGGCTGGGTCAGCGCACGGCCCCGACCCCCCACCTTGCCACCGATCCCCGGGCCTAGGTCACCAGCCACAGGGACAGCGCCGGCACCCCGATAATCAGCGCCAGCCGAAAGATATCGGCGACCCAGAACACGAACACACCCCGAAAGATCGTGCCCAGCGTCACATCCGGCAGAACCGAGCGCAGGACGAACACGTTCATGCCGATGGGCGGCGTGATCAGGCTGATCTCGGTCACCACCACGACGATGATCGCGAACCAGATCAGCACCGCGTCGGGATCGGCCAGCACCGCGAGCCCGAAATCCAGGTTCGAGATGACCGGATAGAACACCGGCACCGTCAACAGGATCATCGACAGGCTTTCCAGAAAGCAGCCCAGCACAAGATAGATCAGCACGATCAGCAAAAGCACCGTCCATGCCGACAGGCCCAACCCCTCGACGATCTGCGACAGGCTGTCGGGCAGCCCGGCGAAGGTGACGAAATTGCTGAATATCTCGG
This sequence comes from Paracoccus mangrovi, assembly GCF_042648425.1. Taxonomy (NCBI): domain Bacteria; kingdom Pseudomonadati; phylum Pseudomonadota; class Alphaproteobacteria; order Rhodobacterales; family Paracoccaceae; genus Paracoccus; species Paracoccus mangrovi. The sequence continues at coordinate 18,035 of NZ_JBHRXJ010000011.1, forward strand.
CCCCGATGATGATGGCAAAGATCATCGCCGAGGCGGTGGCGCTGTCCAGAAACGCCGCCCACAGCGCCGGCCGCGTCAACCCGCCGGTCAGGCCCGCGATGATCAGCGCGGCGAAGGCGCCCATGCCGGCGGCCTCGATCGGGGTGAACAGCCCGCCATAGATGCCGATCATGATGAACGCAAACAGCGCCAGAACGGCCGCGACGCTGATCGCGTCCTGCCGGGTCATCGGCATCACCTCGCCCACCTTGGGCGCAAGTTCCGGTTTCAGCCGGACCGCGACCATGACCGCGACCAGATAGCCGATGATGCCGACAATGCCCGGGATGATGCCGGCCAGAAACAGCTTGCCGATATCGGCCTCGGTCAAAAGGCCAAAGATGATCAGCACGACCGAAGGCGGGATCAGAATGCCCAGCGTGCCCCCCGCCGCGATGGAGCCGGTCGCAAGGCTGTCGGAATAACCGAAGCGCCGCATCGAGGGCATGGCGACCTTGGACATGGTGGCGGCGGTGGCCAGCGACGATCCGCAGACCGCCGAAAAGCCGCCGCAGGACAGCACCGTCGCCATCGCAAGCCCGCCGCGCATGCGCCCGAACACCCGGTCGGCGGCGGAAAACAGCCCCTGCGCGATGCCCGATCCGGCCAGCACATTGCCCATGAAGATGAAAAGCGGCACCACCGACAGCGAATAGTTCAGCCCGGTCTCGAACACCGCATTGCCGACCATGGCCCCGGCCGGCGCCCAGCCGCGCAGAATGGCGAAACCGACGCCGCCGACAATTGCCATGGCGAATGCAATCGGAATGCGCACGAAAACCATCGCCAGCAGGATGGCGAATGCGATCAGGGAAATGGTCATGCCGCCACCTCGTCGCGCGGCAGGATCAGGATCAGGCTCGACACCGCGCAGCTGATCGCCGCCAGAAAGGCCAGTGGCGCCATCGGCAGCATCAGCGACGCGCTGCGCGTACCCTCATGCCATTGGTCCAGCCCGATCACCGCCAGCCGCCAGGCGAAATAGGCCAGCGCGGCGGCCGAAACCAGTCCCGCCAGCCGCCCCATCAGCACCTGCACCCGCCGCGAAAACATGTGCAGCGCCAGATCGACCTCGACATGGCCACCATCGGCGGTGGTCAGCGGCAGCGCCACGAAAACCAGCGCCGCCAGCAGCATCTGCGTCAGCTCATAGGCGCCGCCAAAGGGCCGGTTCAGCAGATAGCGGCCGAAAACGTCAATGCAGGTGACGCCGATCATCAACGCGATCAACAGCGCCGCGACCACGGCAAGCGCGCGATACCAGCGCGCCTGCCGGTGCGGCACCCGGCCGGGGATCATGTCCGGTGCCGGCGCGCTCATTCCAGATTGACCCCGGTTTCCTTGCGGAACTCGGCCAGCGCGGCGGCGCCGTCATAGCCTTGGCCCAGGCTGTCGGACCATTTCTGTTCCAGCTCGCCCGCCTTGGCCTTGAGCGCGGCGACGATTTCCGGCGAAGCCTGATAGAAATCGACCTTGTCGCCGATCTCGGCCTTGGCGGCGCTGTCGGCATCGTTCCACGCCTGTCCGACGCGTTCGGCAAAGGCCTCGCCCGACAGCGCCTCGATGGCGGCGCGGTCCTCGTCGCTCAGCGCGTTCCACTTGGCTTCGTTGATCACAAAGAACCATGTGGTGTTATAGATGCCGCCCGGCACCGTCATCGAATATTTGATGTCATCGACAAGGTTGAAGGCGGTCATCGCCTCATAGGTAAAGGCCACGCCATCGATGACCCCGCGCGACAGCTTCTCATAGACCTCGGGCGAGGACATGAACAAAGGCGTCGCCCCCAGCGCGCCGACCAGATCGGCGACATAGCCGCCCGGCACGCGGATCTTGAGCCCCTTCATGTCGGCGACGGTCTCGATCTTGCGCTTGTTGTTGTGCAAAAGCCCCGGCCCATGCATGAACAGGCCCAGAAGATGCGTGCCCTTATGTTCCTCGGCCGCGTTCAGGGTGCCGCCGTAAATCTTCCAGTAGGCTTTCGAATTGGCGATGGCGTCATCGCCCAGAAAGCTGAACTGGCCCAGACGCGCGCGGTTGAAGCGGTCATCCTCGGTAAAGGAATGCAGGCCATAGGTGATGTCGGCCACGCCGTCGCGGGCCATGTCGAAATGCGCCGGCGGGCTGCCCAGAGGCTTGCCCATGATGCGCACGGTGACGCGGCCGTCGGTCGCCTTTTCGACCGCCTCCGCCCAGGGCTTGAACGCATTCACCACGATCGGGTGCTTGGGCGGCAGCCAGGACGACATGATCAGTTCTTCGGCCATGGCCGGCATGGCGGACAGAAGCAGGCCGGCCAGTGCGAATTTGAGCGATTTCATTTCCTCTCTCCCTGTTATGTCTTCGCCTTGGGCGAAGGGTCGTAAAGTTCGGGCCGCGCGGCCGCAAAGGCGGGATGCGCCGCACAATGCGCGGCCACGGCACGGATACGCGACAGATGGTCAAAGCCGACCCCCCAGCGCGTGGCGTTGTAAAGCTGTGGGATCAGCGCGCAATCGGCCAGCCCGGGCGTGTCGCCATGACAGAACCGCCCGTCAAAGCCCGGATGGTCCAGCATCGCCTCGACCGCGGCCAGCCCGGCGCCGATATTGTCGCGGTTCCATTGGCCGCGCGCATCCGGCCCCGCCAGCGCCTCGACCCGCTTCAAGACGACAAGGTTCGACAGCGGATGGATCTCGCAGGCGATGGCCTGCGCCACGGCCCGCACATGCGCCCGCGCGCCCTCGTCCCGGGGCAAAAGCGGCGGCGCGGGCCGCGTCTCGTCCAGATATTCGATGATGGCCAGCGACTGCGTCAGCACCCGCCCATCGATTTCCAGCGCCGGCACAAGCCCCTGCGGGTTCAGCGACAGATGCGCGGGACCGCGCTGCGCCCCGGCCACTAGATCGACCGCCACCCGGTCATAGCCGATCCCCTTGAGCGCCAGCGCAATCCGCACCCGATAGGACGCCGAGGACCGCCAGTAATCATGCAGCACAACCGCGCCCGTCGCGTGGCCCCGGCCGGGCACAGCCCCCGCCATGGTCACGGCATCGCGGGCAGGATCTGCCCGGTGCAGGGGCCGAACCCGATGCGATAGCCCGCGCCTTCGGCATGGGCGTAAAGCCCGATCTCGTCGCCATCCTCGATAAAGCTGCGTGTCTGACCGTTCACCGTGACCGGCACCTTGCCGCCCTGCGTCATTTCCAAAAGCGCCCCGGTCTGATCGGGCGAAGGCCCCGAAATCGTTCCCGACCCCAAAAGATCGCCAACCCGCATCGGACAGCCCGATTGCGTGTGATGGGCCAGCTGCTGGGCGCTGGAATAATACATGACATTGTAATTCGTGCGCCCCATCGGCTGGCCGTTCATGGTCCAGCCGATCACCATGTCGTAAAAACCCGGCCGGTCCTCGGCCAGATAGGGCAGCAGCGGATTGACCCGTTCGGCCCCCGCGCTGCGGAACGGCTCAAGCGCGGCCTGCGTCACGATCCACGGGCTGATGGTGGTGCCAAGCGCCTTGGACTGGAACGGCCCCAGCGGCTGATATTCCCAGGCCTGAATGTCGCGCGCCGACCAATCGTTCAACAGCACATAGCCAAAGATCATCTCTTCGGCACGGGCGACGCTGACGCGCTCGCCCATCTGGCTGTCCATACCGACGATGGCGCCCAACTCCAGCTCAAGGTCCAGCCGGCGGCAGGCGGTCCATTCCGGCCCGGCCTCGCCCTTGACCTGTCCCATCGGCCGCCGGATCGGCGTCCCGGACACCACGACCGAGGACGCCCGCCCGTTATAGCCGATCGGCATATGCGTCCATTGCGCCGGCAGCGCATTCTCGGGACCGCGAAACAGCACGCCCACGTTAAAGGCATGGTTCTTCGAGGCATAGAAATCGGTGAACTCGGTCACCCGGATCGGCAGATACAGCCGCGCGTCGGCCATCGCGACCAAGGGCAGATCCTCATCCGCCCCCTCGGCCAGCAACGCGGTCAGCCGGTCGCGGACCGCGTTCCATGTCGCCCGCCCCTGCGCGATGAAATCGTTCAGCTGCGGCTGGCCAAAGGCACCCCCCGCCTCGATCAGCCCGCGCGCCTCGCAAGCCGCAAGATCGACGATCATATCCCCGATCGCCACCCCGCAACGCGGCGCATCCCCGGCCACCGAAAACACCCCATAGGGCAGGTTCTGAATGGGAAAATCGCATCCCGCTTCATTCGCAGCCTGAACCCAGCTGCGCAACGGCCGTTCACCCGTCATCGCGACCCCTCTCATCTGTTCGGACGCCCCGCCACCCCATCCGGGAAAACGCGCGGGACCAATATTCCCTGCTTCGTTGACTAGGCCGATTTCGTTTCATTTGCAACTATCATTTCGCAAAATTCGATTCATATGAAACGAAATCATATGCCCGCATCGCCGCGTCACCCCTGCGAAACCCGCCTGCATATCTTCCATGTTCAAATATCCAATCCGGCCGCGCCAACCGCGCGACGGCCCGGATTGCGCGCGCCCGACCGACACGGGCCGCAATTCTTGTTGTCCCCGCAACGGTTTTTTGGTGATCTCCCCTGAAAAGGAGACATATCCATGCCCTTCGAACTGGACGGGTTCCTGCCCTATCGGCTCAGCGTGGCGGCCACCCAGATCAGCCGCCGTTTCGCCGCGCTTTACGGGGCCGAGGCCGGGCTCAGCATCCCCGAATGGCGCGTGCTGGCGCATCTGGACCGCTCGGGCGCGGTCAGCGTGCGCGACATCCACCTGCGGGTGCATCTGGACAAATCCGTGGTCAGCCGCGCCGCCACCCGTCTTGAAGAGGCAGGTTTGCTTCGCAAATCCGAACATCGGACAGACCGCCGGCTGATCGTGCTGGAACTGACGCCCTCGGGACAGGCGCTGATGCGCCGGCTGGGCCGCATCGCCCGGGATTTTCAGGCCCGGCTGGCACAGGAACTGGGCGATGACGGGCCGGCACTGGAACGCGCGCTGAGCCGGCTGATCACTGCGGAACCCGAAAGCCCGGCGCGAAACTAGCCGCCCTGATCGACGCGGCCCGGCCGGGGGAATTGCGCGCCATGGCCGGATTCGGGCTGGGTCACCTGTGCGATGGCCTGATCCAGCGCGGCGACCCCGCGTTCCAGCGCGGCGCGGTCGCGGGCCGACATGGCGGCAAGCACTTCCTCGGCCCGCGCCTCGACCTCGGTAAAGGCAAGACGAAACAGCGCCTCGCCGCGCGCGGTGATCGCGTAATTGCGCAGCCGCCGGTCCGAACCCAGCACCTCACGCGTGATCAGCCCTTTTTCCTCAAGCCGGGTGGCGGCGCGGCTGACCTGAACCTTGTCCAGCGATGTGCGCTGCGACAATTGCAGCGAATCCAGCGTTCCCGCCTCTTCCAAAAGAAACAGAAGCCGCCATTCCTCGCGCGAAAAGCCGTGCTCGCGGCCATAGACGGCGACGAGCTGGCGCGAAAACGCCTCGGCCACCACGGCCAGACGATAGGGGAAAAAGGTTTCAAGACGCATGGCCCACCCGGGGGAAAATGTCGAAAATACGTTTCGATTGCAACAATTGACCCCGATCCGGCGCCAAGATCAAGCCCGGGCGCAAAGCCGGTCGATTTCGTCGCAGCCCGCATGCTAGGCTAAGCGCATGACCCAGCCCGCAGAAACCGCCATCACCGCCCTGTCCGCCCGCGACCTCAGCGCGGCGATCCATGCCCGAACGCTGTCCTGCGTCGAGGTCATGGCCGCCTATCTGGACCGGATCGAGGCCCTGAACCCCGAAGTCAACGCGATCGTCTCGATCCGGCCGCGCGCGCAATTGCTGGCCGAGGCCGCCCGCGCCGATGCCGAGATCGCGGCCGGACGCCCGCGCGGCTGGCTGCATGGCCTGCCACAGGCGCCCAAGGACCTGACCGCGACGCGCGATCTGCCCACGACCAAGGGCTTTCGCGGCCTGCAAAAACATCTGCCGCCGGCCGATTCGGTGCTGGTCGAACGCATGCGCGCCGCCGGCGCCATCCTGATCGGCAAGACCAATACCCCGGAATTCGGGCTTGGCTCGCACACCTATAACGCGCTGTTCGGCACCACCCGGAACGCCTGGGACCAAAGCTGCAGCGCCGGCGGCAGCTCGGGCGGGGCGGCGGTCGCGCTGGCGCTCGACATGCTGCCCGTCGCCGATGGCAGCGACATGATGGGATCGCTGCGCAATCCGGCCGGCTGGAACAATGTCTATGGGCTGCGTCCCAGCGCCGGGCTGGTGCCGATGGCGCCGCAGCCGGAACTGTTTTTCAACCAGCTCAGCACCGAGGGACCGATGGCGCGCAATGTCGCCGATCTGGCGATGCTGCTTTCGGTCGAGGCCGGGCATGACCCCCGCGCACCGCTGTCGCTTGCGGGCGATGGCACGGCCTTCGCCGCGCCGCTCGGGCGCGATGTCGCGGGTGCGCGCATCGGCTGGCTGGGCGATCTGGACGGGCATCTGCCCATGGGCGCGGGGGTTCTGGACACCTGTGCGCAGGGGCTGGCGATCCTGACCGAACTGGGATGCCATGTCGAACCGGCGCGCACGGGCTTTGACATGGACCGGCTGTGGCGGGCCTGGGTGGTGCTGCGCGCGTTCATGGTCTCGGGCAGCCTGGGCGCGCTTTACGACGAACCGCGCGCCCGCAACCTGTTGAAGCCCGAGGCGATCTGGGAAATCGAAACCGGCCGCGCGCTGACCGGGTCACAGATCTATGCCGCCTCGACCACGCGCTCGGCCTGGTATCAGACGCTGCTGGGGCTCTTTGAACGCTATGACTATCTGGTGCTGCCAAGCGCCCAGATCTTTCCCTTTGACGCGGATCTGCACTGGCCGGCCGAAATCGCGGGCCGTGCCATGGACAGCTATCACCGCTGGATGGAGGTGGTCATTCCCGCCACCCTTGCCGGGGCGCCGGCGCTGGCCGTGCCTTCGGGTTTCGGCCCCGAGGGTCCGCAGGCGGGCCTGCCCATGGGTTTGCAGATCATCGCCGCGCCGGGCCGGGATCGCGCGCTGCTGGACCTGGGCCATGCCTATGATCTGGCGCAACCCTTCACGGCGATGAAACCGCCCCTAGCCCGCCGCCGCCCATAGCCGAAAGCGCCGCCCGCCGGTCACCTCGCGCGCAAGGCCCAGATCGCGCAGCCGCGCCAGCAGGCGTTCGGCGGTGTCGCGGCTGATCCCGGCGCGGCCCTCGATCATGGCCGCGCTCAACAGGGGATGGGCGGCCAGTTCGGCGATGACGCGGGCGGGATTGTCGCCCTTGATCCGGGCCGTGGCCTGCATGGCGCGCGCCCGCCAATCGGCCAGCCGCGCCAGTTCCTGCCGCGCCTCGGTCGTGCCATGGATCACCGCGGACAGATGCCGGCGCAGCCGGTCGCCGGGCGGGCCGCCATCGATCCAGACCCCGCGCCCATGCCGCCCAAGCGGCACAAAAGACAGCGCCTCACAGCCCGTGGCCATGTCGCGCGCGGTCCAACAGGCCGATTCGCTCAGCGCCTCGGGCGCGGAAAGCCCGCAAAGCCGCCAGGCGCTGCGCGCCGCCGGGGCGCGGGCGATGGGGATCACGCCCTCCAGCCGCGCGATCAGCACCCGGAATTCGCCGCTTGCCGCGTCGAAATCATCGCCGGTCGGCCGCGCCGCCAAAGGCTCACCCAACCCGCCGATCCCGGTCCGGTACAGCGCCAGAAAGCCGCGCAGATCGGCGGGATCGCCCTGTCCCTCAAGCCGGCGCAGGCCCCAGCGCGCGATACGCATCGCCTCAAGATCGGCCCCGGCGCGGGCCTCCATCAGGTCGCGGCCGATCTCTTCGCGGCGCAGGGGGCGGCCCTGCGCCCAAAGCATCGCCTCGGTCTCGATCAGCGCCAGGCGCAGGATCGCGCCGGCCCGATCCGCCGGGACCATCTCCGCCACAACCTGATCCAGCCGCCCCAGCGCCTGTGCCGCCGCCGCCAGATCGACGGCCAGCGCCGCCTGCGCAGCGCGCCAGCCATCGGCGTCGAACAGCATCCCGGTCATGTCGCCGCCCCTTTCCGATCCCGATCACCACCGCAGAATAAGGCGATCTTGCGGATTGAGGAAAGGCACGGCGCGCCGGATCATTCGCCGTAGGGCACCCAGATATTCTTGACCTGCGTGGCGCGGGTCAGGAAGGACCGGCCCTGCCCCTCGGCGCCGGCCCAGTCGCGGGCGGCGCCATCCTCGCACCAGGTCTGTTTCAGATTGCCGGCCGATGCCGCCTCGACCATCGCGGCGCCTGCATCCGTGCCGAAATACCAAAGCGCGTCCACGTCGTCATGTTCGGCCAACGTTTTCGCAAGCGGATCGCGCTCGCCGGTGACGATATTGATGACGCCGCCCGGCACGTCCGAGGTGTCGATCACCTGATAAAGATCGGTCGCGGCCAAGGGATGCGTCTGCGAGGGCACCGCCACCACCCGGTTCCCCATGGCGATCGCCGGCAGCACCAGCGACACGAAACCCAAAAGCGGATAAGCGACCGGGCAGGCAATGCCCATCACGCCAAGCGGTTCGTGCATGGCCAGCGTCACATGCGCCGATTTCGTCTGATGCACGGCGCCGTCGAACTTGTCGGCCTGCGCGGCATACCAGAAAATGCGGCGTATCGCGGTCTCGACCTCGGTCTGGGCGGCGGACTTGCCCTGACCAAAGCTGCGCAGCCGTTCGGTGAACTCGGCCGCGCGGGCCGAAAGGTTCTCGGCCAGATAATAGAGCACCTGCGCGCGGTTATGCCCGGTCTGCGCGCCCCAGCCGGCGGCCTTATGCGCGGCCTCGACAGCATTGCGGATGTCCTTGCGATTACCCAGACCCGCCAGACCGACTGCCTCTTTGGTGCCCGGAACGGCATAGGAATAGCCGCTGTCGGGGCGTGCCTGTTTGCCGCCGACATAAAGTTTGGCCGTGCGGTCGATGGTGCCCGCCGCCATCTGTTCGGCGGGGGTCGCAACCGGCGCGGGCAGCGCGGCCTCGGGCTTTTTCGCGCGCGGCGCGGGGTGGCGCAGATAGGCGGCCATCCCCTCGCGCCCGCCTTCGCGGCCGAAACCGCTTTCGCGATAGCCGCCGAAACCGGCACCCGCATCGAACAGGTTCGCCGAGTTGATCCAGATGACCCCGGCCCTGATCTTTGCCGCCACATCCAGCGCCAGATTGATGTTTTCCGACCAGACCGAACCGGCCAGCCCATAGCGGGTGTTATTGGCCAGCGCGACCGCATCCTCGGGCGTGCGGAACGGGGTCAGGGTGACGACCGGGCCGAAGATTTCTGCGCTGGCAAGGATCGAGGCCGGCTCGACCTCGGTCACAAAAGTCGGGGGATAGAAACAGCCGGCGGGGGCGCTGCCCTGATGGATCTGCGCGCCCTCGGCCCGGCCCTGTTCGACCAGGCTGCGGATGCGATCCAGCTGCACGGGATGGACGATGGCGCCGATATCGGTGGATTTTTCCAAGGGGTCGCCGACGATCAGCGTTTCCATCCGCCGGGCCAGCAATTCGGTGAACCGCGCCGCCACCGATTCCGCGACCAGAATGCGCGAACCGGCACAGCAGACCTGTCCCTGGTTGAACCAGATCGAGTCGACGACCCCCTCGACCGCCGCGTCCAGATCGGCATCGGCAAAGACGATGAAGGGTGACTTGCCGCCCAGTTCCAGCGTCAGCGCCTTGCCCGATCCGGCGATCTGGCGGCGGATGATGCGCCCGACCTCGGTCGAGCCGGTAAAGGCCACCTTGTCGATGCCGTCATGACCGACAATCGCGGCGCCGGTATCGCCGTCGCCGGTCACGATGTTCAGCACCCCCTTGGGCAGCCCGGCCTCGCGCGCGATTTCGGCCAAGGCCAGCGCGGTCAGGGGGGTGTATTCGGCGGGCTTCAGCACCACGGTATTGCCGGCGGCGAGCGCGGGCGCGACCTTCCATGCCAGCATCAGCAGGGGGAAGTTCCACGGGATCACCTGTCCGCAGACGCCATGGGGGCGCGCGCCGGGGAATTCGTCGGTCATGATCTCGGCCCAGCCGGCATGGTGATAGAAATGGCGGATGACCAGCGGAATGTCGATGTCGCGGCTTTCGCGGATCGGCTTGCCGTTATCCAGCGTCTCCAGCACCGCCAGCAGGCGGGCATGCTGCTGGATGTGACGCGCCAGCGCATAAAGATGCCGCGCCCGGTCGTGACCAGGCAGCGCCGCCCATTTGCCCTGCGCCGCGCGCGCGGCCTTAACCGCCGCGTCCACGTCCGAGGCCGCACCTTGCGAGACGCGGGCGATCACCTTGCCGGTCGCGGGGTTCATCACCTCAAAGAGGTTCGCGGGTTTGGTGAAGGCGCCGTCGATGAAATGGCCGAACCCGTCCTGATGCTTGGCCAGCCAGTCGCGGGCGATGCTGCTGTCCTCGGGGGCGGGGCCGTAATCCATATTGTCCATAATTTCCATGATCTTGTTCATGCCCGTTCCCCCCTATGCCAGCGCCAGCCGCGACGCCGACGAATAGCGCCCGGTGACGTGATGTTCCAACTGCCGCTCGATATCGCCCAGCATCGAGGACGCGCCCAGCCGGAACAGATGCGGGTCCAGCCAGTCGCGGCCCATTTCCTCGCGCATCAGAAACTGCCAGTTCAGCGCGTCCTTGGCCGATTTCATGCCCCCCGCCGGCTTGAAGCCGATGCGTTGGCCGGTCGCGTCGCGATAGTCGCGCAGCGCCCGCACCATCACCAGACTGACCGGCAGGGTGGCGTTCACCCCCTCTTTCCCGGTCGAGGTCTTGATGAAATCGGCGCCCGCCTGCATCGCCACCATGGATGCGGCATAGACATTGCGCAGCGTCTGCAAATCGCCCGTGGCAAGGATCGCCTTGAGATGCGCGGAACCGCAAGCCGCGCGCATGGCGGCGACCTCATCATACAGCGCCTGCCAGTTGCCGGTCAGGACGTGCTCGCGGGTAATGACGATGTCAATCTCATCGGCGCCCTGATCGACGGCATAGCGGATCTCCTCAAGCCGAAGGTGCAGGGGCATCAGTCCGGCGGGAAAGCCGGTGGCAACCGAGGCGACCGGGATCCCCGTCCCCTGCAAGGCGCGCACGGCATGGGTGACCATGGTCGGATAGACGCAGACCGCGCCGGTGGTCAGCCCCATTTCCGCAATGCCAAGACCCGCGACGATATGGGGCGCAAGCGGCTGGCGCGCCTTGGCGCAAAGACGGCGCACACGCTCGGCGGTGTCGTCGCCCGCAAGCGTGGTCAGATCGATACAGCGGATCGCATTGATCAGCCATGCCGCCTGCCAGTCCTTTTTCACGCTGCGCCGCTGGATCAGCGAGGCGGCGCGGCGCTCGGCCGCGCTGCGGTTCACGGGATGGCCCTCGAACATGGCCGCGTCCAGCGCCATGCCGGGGTTGCGGGGGTCGTTTGTCCCGGCCTGCATGGCGGCGGTTTCAGCGGTCATCGGCATGCTCCAATGCGAAAGTTGCGGTCGCCTCGTCGGTGACAAGGATATTTACCAGCCCGGCGCGCAGCGCGCCAAGCGTCACGTCATGCTTGGCCGCGCCCGAGGCGACAGCGATCGCGCGGTCGCGCCCCCGCAGCTCGGGCAGGCTCAGGCCGATGGTGCGCGCGTCCAGCGCCGGATCGGCGACGCGGCCATCACGGTCGATGAACCGGCCCAGCACATCGCCCACGGCCCCGGCCCGCAACAGCGCGGCCATTTCGGCATCGGTCACATTGCCGGAATGCAAAAGCGCCGAATCCGGCCCCGCCGCGCCCAGCGAAAAGACCAGCACCGGCGCGGCACGCGCCAGCGCCAGCACATCGGCAACGATGCGGTCCTGTTCCAGCACCTCGCGCGTGAGACTTGCGCCGACAATCGCGGGCACCGGCAACGGGATCATCCGGCCCGGCCCCTTGCGGGCAAAGGTCTCGGCCACGTCATAGCGGTGGGCGGCGCCCGGCGCGGGGGCGACGGTGCCGTTGATCTGGACCACGGTGACGCCCTCGGCCCAGTCCGGCGCAAGCCAATGCGCCACCGCCGCCATGGTCCGCCCCCAGGACACCCCGATCAGCGCCGGCAAGGGACGCATCGCCGCCAGATATTGCGCCGCCGCCTGCGCCACGCTTTCGCCGCCCTGCCCCGCGGCGTCATGTCCCGCCGCATCGGATCCCGCCGGTCCCGGCACCACCACCGCATCGCGCAGGCCGAACCGGCGGCTCAGGCGCGATTCCAGATCCGGGTGGCGCAGGGTGCGGGGGACGATTTCGATGCGGACGATGCCCTGATCGCGCGCCTCGGCCAAAAGGCGGCTGACCTGCCAGCGGTTGAGCCCGGTTTCCGCCGCGATCTGGGTCAGGGTCCGGTCCTGTTGATAGGTCATGCGCGCGATCCGCACCATCAGATGCTCGCGGCTTTCATCCATGGGCAGGCGGCTTGCGCCGCGTTCGGCAGGTTCAGCCATCGGGGCGCGCCAATATTTGAAAATGTGTCGGCATGTCACGGATGTGATACGCGGGTTGCGGCTCTCCGGCAAGATGATTTCACATTCGTGGTGTGTCTTCACATATGTGGGACCCTGCCCGACATGCCGATCCGCGCCGCCGCTTGTTTTGCGGCGGGGCGATACTTACCCTGTTCTGAACCGTTTGCTCATTGTCCAGAAAGGATGCGCAAAATGACCAAAGCCGACGAGCTGAGCCGCGAACCGACCCGCGATCCGGCGGAATATGATGCCTGGTTCCCCTCGCCCTATTCGCTGTCGCAATACATTCCGCCCAAGACCGATTTCGACGGCGCGCATTACCCCGCCCCGCATAAGGGCGGCAAAAAGATCCTGATGGTCGCCACCGACGAACGCTATGTCCCGACCCGGGGCGGCAAGCTGTTTTCCAGCGGCAATCACCCGGTCGAAACCATGCTGCCGATGATGCATCTGGACGCCGCCGGCTTTGACATCGAGGTCGCGACCCTGTCGGGCAATCCGGTCAAGTTCGAGTTCTGGGCAATGCCCGCCGAGGATGAGGCCGTCGCGGCATTCTATCAGCGCTATCTGCCCCGGTTCCGCGACCCGAAAAAGCTGGCCGATGTGCTGGCCGGACCGATGGACGATTATGCCGCCGTGCTGGTGCCGGGCGGGCACGGCGCGCTGAACGATATCCCCGAAAGCGCGGATATGGCGCGGGCGCTGAACTGGGCCCTGGAAAACGACCGCTATATCGTCACGCTCTGCCACGGGCCTGCCTGCCTGCTGGCACCGGCGGCGGCGGGCGGGGCCAGCTATCCCTTTAACGGCTATGAAATCGTGGTCTTTCCCGATGCGTTGGACGAGGGGGCGAATGTCGATATCGGCTATATCCCCGGTCACCTGCGCTGGCTTTTGGCGGAATCGCTGGAAAAGCTGGGGGTGCGGGTGCTCAACACCGGCATCACCGGCCAGGTCCATCGCGACCGCAAGCTGTTGACCGGGGACAGCCCGCTTGCCTCGAACGCGCTGGGGCGGCTGGCGGCCGAGGCGCTTTTGGCCGATTACCCGGGCTAAGGTACGGGGCCAAGACATGGGGGGCGGCCGCATCGGGCCGCCCCTTTTCAGTGGCGCGGCATCCCCGCCGGCCGCGCCGTGCGCTTTTGCGCGGCGATGCGGAACGGCGCGTTCGGCGCGCCATAGCCGGCGTAATTCCCCTGACGCTGGACGACCTCAAAGAAGAAACCGTCCGGGCGGGCCAGGGAATAAAGCTGAAAGAACTGCCCGCCGGCATCCTCGTCATACATGATATTGGCGGCGCGCATGCGTTCGGTCAGCGCCGGGTCAAGGCCAAAGCGCGCCTCGACATCGGCATAGTAATTCGCCCCGATGCGCAGGATCGGAAAGCCCCGCGCCGCAAGCGCCCGCGCCGTCACAAAAAGGTCGTCGCTGGCGAAGGCGATATGCTGGACCGAGGCGCCAAGGCTTTCTTCGATGAAACGCCCGGCCAGCGTGCGGCGGGTTTCGGCCCCGTTCAGCGTGACCCGCATCCGGCCGGTCCGCACCGCCTGACTGCGCACCAGCCCGTCGGGGTCGATCACATCGACCATCGGCGCCTTTTGGGCGTCAAAGATTTCGGTATAGAACAGCGACGCGCTAAGCATTTCGTCATAGGCCATGGTCTGGGCGATATGGTCGATGCCGGTGATGCCCGCGCCGGGGAACGGACCGGGACCGGACAGGCGGAAATCCACCTCCCAGATATTGCCCAGATCGGATGCGCTGTCGAGAAACCGGATCACGCTGCCGCCGATGCCGCGAATGGCGGGGATGGCCAGCTCGCCCGCGCCGGCGTCCTGTTGATGCGACTGCGCCATAAGCGCGACACCGCGATCATGACCGGCCTGCGCGTCGGCGACCCGCAGCCCGATTTCCGACACCGTGGTGCCATGCGCGACATAAGAGGTATGGGCAAATCCGGTGCTGTCGGTATTGACCAACAGATTGGCGCCGCCCTGCCGCCACAGGCTGACCGGTTTCGACACATGCCGCCCCGCCGGTTCGAACCCGGCGCTGCGCAACAGCGTCTCAAGATCGCCGGCATCGGTCTGGCTGGTGGCGAATTCGATGAATTCGACCTGTTCGACCGGGGCCGGGGCCGGAAAGGGCGGCAGATCGACCGACAGCGCCGGTTCGGCGCGCCGCGCCCGGTCCAGAACGCCGATCAGGCTGCGATGACCGTCCTGCGCCACCAGACGCGGCAGGCCCGAGCGGAACTGATCGTTGAAAATTTCCAGGCTCAGCGGCCCCGCATAGCCGGTGGCAAGGATGGCGCGCATGAAGCGGGTGACGTCCAGATCCCCCTCGCCCGGCATATTGCGGAAATGCCGCGACCAATAGAGCAGGTCCATGTCGATGGCCGGCGCATCGGCCAGCTGGACGAAAAAGATCCGGTCGCCGGGAATGGCGCGGATCGTGTCAGGGTCGATCCGCCGCGCCAGCGTGTGAAAGCTGTCGAGGATCAGCCCGACATGGGGATGATCGGCGCGGCGCACCACCTCCCACGCATCGCGGTGGTCGTTGACGAAACGGCCCCAGCACAGCGCCTCGAACCCGACGCGGACATCATAGCGCGCGGCCAGATCGCCCAGATCGCGGAAATCCTGGGCCATGCGGTCGATGCCGCCCATCGCCGCCGGATGCGTCGAGGAACAGACCAGCATCAGATCGGTGCCCAGCTGATTCATCAGCTCGAATTTGCGGGCGGCGCGGGCAAAGGCGCGGGCACGATAAGGTTCGGGCAGGCCCTCGAAATCGCGAAACGGCTGGAACAGGGTGATTTCCAGCCCGTGATCGCGCACCATCTGGCCGACCTCGGCGGGGCTGTGATCGGATGCGATGAAATCCTGTTCGAAAATCTCGATCCCGTCAAAGCCCGCCCCCGCGATGGCGGCAAGCTTGCCGGTCAGATTGCCCGACAGGGATACGGTCGCGATCGAGGTTTTCATTCCGTATCCTTTCCATCGGCAAGATCCCGGCGCAGCCGCGCCTCATCCAGCGGCAGGCCGGTGAACAGCGCCCAGGAATCCAGCCCCTGCCCGATGAACAGCTCATAGCCGGAAATGACCTGAAGCCCCTCGGCCGCCGCATCTTGCAGGAATTGCGTATCGACCGGCGTATAGACCGCGTCAAAGGCCCAGGCCGCGCCGCGCATCCGGTCGCGCGGCAGGGGCGTGCCCTCATAGCCCACCATGCCCACAGGGGTGCAGTTCACGATGCCCGCCGCCCCCGCCGCCAGTCCCACGGCATCGGTGCCGGTGCGGGTGACAAGATCCGGGCGCGCGGCGCGCAGCGCATCGGCCAGCGCCTGTGCCTTGGGCAGGTCGCGGTCGGCGATGCGGATTTCGCGCAGGCCAAGCGCGATCAGACCAAAGGCGATGGCCTTGCCGACACCGCCCGCGCCGATCATCAGCACCGGCCCCGGCGGCTGTTCGCCCCGCACCCAGCGATAGGCCAGGATGAACCCCGAATGATCGGTATTGAACCCGTGCGGCCCACCGGCATCGAAAATGACGGTATTGACCGCCCCGATGGCCCGCACCAGCGGATCGTCCACGGTGACCTTGGCCGCCGCGCGTTCCTTATAGGGATAGGTGACATTCACCGCGCGGTAACCCGCCTCGGCGACATGGGCGAACAGCGCGTCGAATGGCATCTGCATCCGGGCCGGGATCAGCCGGTCATAGGTCACGCGGACACCGTTCTGCGATCCCGCCAGACGGTGCAGGCGCGGCGATTGCGAGGCAAGGATATTGTCCCCGATCAGGCCAAGACGAATATCGGCAGTCATGCGGATTACCTTTCCGAAGAGGTTGCGCCCCGGCCCGGAAGCGCCGCGCCCAAAGCGCCGGCGCCACGGGCCCGGGACATGGCTCAGGCCGGCTTGCGGCGGCGGATCATCCGCCAGACCGGCGTATTCGACAGGATGATCAGACAGACCGCCAGAAACAGGCACAGCGACAGCGGGCTGGTCACGATGCCCCGCATCAGCCCGCCCAGGCTTTCCTGTTCCGAGATGATCGCCCGGCGCCAGTTGTCATCCAGAAGCCGGCTGAGGATCACACCCAGAATGACCGGACCCAGGGGATAGCCGTATTCCTTCATGAAATAGCCAAAGACGCCAAAGCCCAGCATCCAATAGACATCCGTCAGGCTGTTGTTGACCGCATAGGCGCCGACGATAGACAGGACCAGAATGACCGGCAACAGCACGGTGCGCGGCAGCTCGACGATTTTCACGAAAAGCCGGATCCCGGTCAGCCCAAAGATCAGCATGAAGATATTGGCCAGCATCAGCGAGCCGACAATGAACCAGAACATATGCGGCTGTTCGACCATCAGCATCGGCCCGGGATTCAGCCCGTGAATGAACAGCGCCCCGATCATGATCGCGGTCACCGCATCCCCCGGAATGCCCAGCGTCATCATCGGGATAAAGGCCCCGCCGACGGCGGCATTGTTGGCGGTCTCGGGCGCAACCAGCCCCTCGACCGCGCCCTTGCCAAAGGGGGTTTCGGGATTGCGGGTGGTGCGCTTGGCATAGTCATAGGCCATCAGCGCCGCGATATCGCCGCCGGTGCCGGGCAGCGCGCCGACCACCGTGCCGATGGTCGAGGTTTGCAGGCCCAGCGGCAGATGCTTGCGGACCCGCGACCATGACGGGATGATGCCGGTGATCTTTTGCTTGACGGCGGGCGTGTTGACGCTGTGCAACTGGGCCAGCGCCTCGGCCACGCCGAACATGCCGATCATCACCGCCACAAAGGAAACCCCGCCCCGCAGCGCGTCGATTTCAAAGACAAAGCGGTCCTGCACGGTCAGCGGATCCATCCCCACCGCGCCGATGGCGATGCCAAGCGCGCCGGAAAACACCCCCTTGATCAGGCTTTCGCCCGAAAGCGACCCGACCAGCAGGATCCCCATGATCGCAAGCAGCATGAAATCGCGCGGCTGAAAGCGGATGGCGAAATCCGAAAGCGACGGCGCAAACAGCGCCAGCGCAAGGATGCCGATGAACCCGCCGATGAACGAGACGACCGTGACGATGCCGATCGCCTCGCCCGCGCGCCCCTGCTGGGCCAATGGAAAGCCGTCCAGGGCGGTGGCGATGGCCGAGGGCGCGCCGGGGATGTTCAACAGGATCGCCGTGCGCGAACCGCCATAGACACCCCCCATATAGATGCCGATCATCAGGGCCAGCGCCGGATAGACATCCCATGAAAAGGTGAATGAAATCAGGATCGAAACGGCCATGGTGACCGAAAGCCCCGGAATGGCGCCGACATAGATGCCGGCAAATGTGCCGACCGCGACCAGACCCAAAAGCTTGAGATCGGTCACCGGCATCAGGAAATCTGCAAGAATGCTCATGATGGCCTCGGCTCAGAACAGGGATGACAGCCAGGCGATGATCTCGCCCTCGGGGACGATGCCCTGCGGCATCAGCACGGCAAAGATCAGCCGGAAAATCAGATAGATCAGCGCCACCGTGCCCACCGACACGCCCAGGCAAAAGCCCCAGCCGCGCCCCGACAGGTAACGGACCATCACCAGCAAAAACAGGATCGAGGTCGGGATAAAGCCCAAAGGTTGCAACGCGACCGCGTAAAGCGCCACCATGACGATGGTCACGATGATCGGCATCGGGATGATATTGCCGGTCAGCGTCTCGGTGGTGCCGGGTTTCTTGCGCAGCACCTCCCACAGGATGGTGCCCGAGGAATAGATCATCACGAAGGTCGTCGCCATCGGCACCACGCCGGGCGAGGACAGCGCCTCGAAACCGGAAATGCCGTAGGCCGACCAGAACAGGAACAGGCTGGCCAGAAACAGGAACAGGTTGAACGCAAGTTCGCCGGGGCGCCGTGTGGGTGTCGTCTGCATCGCGGGACCTCCCTTGGTCATGGTGCGAAAATGGCGGCGCCGCCCCTGATGCAGAACGATACGGGGGCGGCGCCTTTTCGGTTCACGTCATCCGGGGATCAGGGCTTGGCGATGCCGAATTCCTCGGGGGATTTCTTGGCGATGCCGCCTTCCCAGATCAGCCACGAGGTCTTGGCCTGCCATTCGTCCAGGAATTTCTGCGCATCGGCACCCGACAGCGACAGCATCTTGTAGCCGCGCCCGTCCATCAGCTTGACGAAATCCTCGTTCTTGGCGCCGGCGGCAAAGGCCTCGGTCAGCTTGGCCACCACGTCGTCGGGGGTGCCTTTCTTGACAAAGACGCCAAAGAACGGACCCCAGGGCAGCAGATCGGCAAATTCCGGGTTCGTGTCGATCACGGTCTTGGTGTCGGGCAATTGCGGCACCGCCTCGGTGTCGAAAATCGCGATGGGCTTCATCTTGCCGCCCTTGATCGATTCCAGCGCCGCGCCCAGAACCGCCGGCATCACGTCGATGGCGCCGCCCTGCAACGCGGTCAGCGCCGGGCCATCGCCGTCATAGGGTACAAAGGTCACCTCGATCGGCGCTTTGGACTGGATCATGGTGGATACGACCGAAGGCAGGCCGCCCGGCCCGGTCGAGCCGAACTTGACCGATTTCGGGTTCGCCTTGATGTATTCGATCATCTCGGGAAAGGTGTCGAAGGGCGCATCGGGACGCGCGACCAGGATCGGAATACCGCGCGCCAGCACGTTCACCGGCACGAAATCGGAATAGTCCTTTTTGCCAAGCTGCATCACCTTGTAAAGCAGCGGGTTTTCCGCCCCGTAAAGCAACGTATAGCCATCGGCATCGGCCCGTTCCGCCTGGGCAAGACCGATGGCGCCGACGCCGCCGGTGACGTTTTGCAAGATCACCTTGCCGCCCAGCACTTCCTCGGCATGGGGCGTGACCGAGCGCGCGACGGTGTCGGTCGAACCGCCCGCGCCCCATTGGATAATGCCCTGAATGTCCTTTTCAGGATATTCGGCCAGCGCCGGCACGGTTGCCAGACCCAGCGCGACCACCGCGCCAAATACGGATTTAAGCATGAAACTCCCTCCCGGTTATATCTGTGGCCCGGTTCCTCGGCCGGGGCCTGTGGGTGACAAGATCGTCGAATGACGTCTTAACTGCAAATACTGATCTGATCCGATAATTAACATGATGTTAATTCTTGCCCTGAAGCAAACGATCAGCATCCCAATTCTGGCGGGCGGTCGCGGCGGCCAGTTCGCGGCGGAACCGGTCAATGGCAAATTCCGCGAAACTTGTGATCTGGCGGCCTTTTTTCAGCACCGCATAGGCGGTGATGCTGGCGCTTTCGCGCAGCGGCAGGCGGACCAGACCGGGCATATAGACCTCGGCCACGGAAAACTCGTCGATCACGGCGACGCCCAGCCCGTGGCGCACCAGGCTGACCATGGTCTGGGCGAATCGGCCGCGCATGGTGTGGCGCGGCACCAACCCCTGATCGGAAAAGGCCCGCGCCAGAATCGCGCCATAGGGGTCGCTGGGATCCATGCCGATAAAGGGATAGCCCACGAGCTCATGGACCGACACGTCGCGCTGTGCGGCCAGCGGATGCCCCTCGGGGACGATGGCGACGATGCGGCCGGTGACCAGCGGCAGGTTCTCGACCGCCGGATTATCCAGGGCCGAGCTCATGAACACGACCTCGCCCTGTTCCAGCAACAGATAGTCCAGCGTTTCCTCGATCTTGAGGATGTTGAGATCGATCATCAGATCGGGAAAGCGCTGGCGGATCGCACGGATCGCGCGCGCGGCGATGAATTGCGCGATGGACGGCGCCGAGGCAAAGGCCAGCGTCACCTCTTCGCCCTTGCGCAGCGCCGTGACGGCGCTGTTGAGGTTTTCGATCTGGCGATGCACCTGATTGAGCATGGCAAAGATCGCGCGGGCCTCATGCGCGGGCACGAAGACGCCGGCCTTGCGTTCGAAAAGCCGCAACCCCAGCCCCGATTCCGTGTGCTTGAGCAACCGGCTGATCCCCGGCGCCGAGACGCCCAGCAATTCGGCCGCGCCCTGAATCGTGCCCGTGATCATCACGGCACGGATCACCTCGATCTGGCGCAGGGTCAGTTCCTTCATGCAGGGATGCTAGCAGAGCGGCGCCGTCTGACCAGAGTTTGATTTCTGAAACATCATCCGATATTGGATCGGTATTCCAGTTTCGTGAACGCCATGACCCGCCCGATCTCGCTGGCGCATCTTACCGTCATCGACCTTGCGCCGCCGGCGATGATCCGGCTGGCCGCCGATCTGGGCTATGATGCGGTGGGGCTGCGGCTGATCCGCGTCACGCCCGACAGCCCCGGCTATCCGCTGATGGAAAACGCGCCGATGATGCGCGAAACCCGCGCCGCGCTGGCGGATACCGGATTGCGGGTGCAGGATATCGAATTCGTCCGCATCAATCCCGATTTCGACCCCGGCCCGCTGGCAGGTTTTCTGGCCGCCGGGGCGGAACTTGGCGCAAGACAGGTGATTTGCGCGCCCTATGATCCCGACCTGTCGCGGCTGGCCGGCAATCTTGCCCGGATGGCGGCGGCCTGTCGCGCGCATGGCTTGCAGGCGGTGCTGGAATTTTTCCCTTGGACATCGGTGCCCGATCTGGCCACCGCGCTCGACGTGATCGCGGCCAGCGGCGACCCGGATCTGGGCGTGCTGGTCGATACGCTGCATTTCAACCGCTCGGGCAGCGGCATGGAGGATCTGGCCCGCGCCCTGCCCCGGATGCCGTTCCTGCATCTGTGCGATGCGCCGGTTCAGACGGCCTATAGCACCGACGAGCTGTTCTTTGCCGGCCGGGTCGAGCGTCTGCCCCCCGGCGCCGGTCAGATCCCGCTGGTCCCGATTCTGCGCGCGCTGCCCGGCGACATGCCCGTCGCGCTGGAAATCCCGATGACGGCGCTGAGCGTGGCCAAGGGGCCCCGCGCCGCCGCGGCCCTGGCCCTCGACGCCGCGCGAAAGCTCTTGCGCGACCTTTGATCGCGGCCCGTTTGGTGTTGAAAAAACCGGCAATCCCCCGGATCATGCCCGAACAGGCGCGGATCATAGCCAGGGGGATAGCTGCGATGCCAACCAGTATGAGCGGGAAACGGGACAAGCGGATCGACAGCGCGCGCAAGATCGCGGCCGAGGGCGGGGCCACGCTCGACCCCGAAATCCTGTTCAAGCGGGCCAGCAAGGACGATCTGGAACGATACACGCCCGAGATGCTGGCCCTGACCGCCGCCCACGCGCAGCGCGAGATCGCCGGCTGGGGCGGCGGCAAGCCCCGCGTCAGCATCCAGACCCTGCCGGGGGTCGAGCCGGGCGGCACCAAGGTTTCGGTCATCGCGATCACCGAAACCAACATGCCGTTTCTTTACGATTCGATCATGGGCGAGGTGACAAGCACCCATCGCGATATCCATCTGGCCGTGCATCCGATCCTTGTCGCCGATCCGGGCAAGGCGATGGCGCTGTTCGATCCCGATCTGGACAGCGATCCCGCCCACCGCGTCAGCCATATCCAGATCCACCTGAGCGAACTGGCCCCGGCCGAGGCCCGCGCGCTTGAGGCGCGGATCGGCGAGGTTCTGGATCAGGTGCATCAGGCGGTGCAGGACTGGCCGGAAATGACCGCGCTGCTGGATCAGGTCATGCGCGAAATGGCCGAACATGATGCCGGCCGCCGCAAGGCCGATCAGGACGAGGCGCTGGCCTTTCTGCGCTGGCTGCGCGACAATAATTTCACCTTTCTGGGCATGCGCGAATTCACCTATTCCGGCAAAGGGGACAAGGCCCGCGTCGAACGCGGCAAGGGCAAGGGGCTGGGCATTCTTGCCAATCCCGATGTCCGCGTCCTGCGTCAGGGCAAGGACAGCGTTCTGACCACGCCCGAAATCCTTGCTTTCCTTGACGGGCCGGAATTTCTTTTGGTGACCAAGGCCAATGTGAAATCGGTCGTCCACCGCCGCGCCTATATGGATTATATCGGGGTCAAGCGCTTCGACGCGGATGGCAATGTGACGGGCGAATTGCGCATCGTCGGGCTGTTCACATCGACGGCCTACACGCGGCAGGCGGCGGATATTCCGCTTTTGCGCGACAAGCTGACCAAGGTGGTCGAGCATTTCGGCTATGACCCGCAAAGCCATTCCGGCAAGATGCTGGCCAATACGCTGGAATCCTATCCGAGGGACGATCTGTTCCAGATCGATGCCGGATTGCTGGCGCGGTTCTGCGAACAGATCAACGATCTGGCCGACCGGCCGCGCGTGCGGGTGCTGGCGCGCGCCGATCATTTCGACCGCTTCGTGTCGGTGATCGTCTTTGTTCCGCGCGAACAGTATAATTCCGACGTGCGCGAACGCATCGGCGAATACCTGAAAACCGTCTATGACGGCCGGGTTTCGGCCTATTACCCGGCCTTTCCCGAGGGCGGGCTGGCGCGGGTGCATTTCATCATCGGGCGTTCCGGCGGCAAGACCCCGCGCATCCCGCAGACCAAGCATGAGGAAGCCGTGCGCGGCATCGTCACCCGCTGGACCGACCGCTTCAACCTGCTGGCGCGGCAGGACGGGGTCGAGCTGGACACCAGTCCCGCCTATCAATCGGTTTTTCCCCCGGCCGAGGCCTATGCCGACCTGTCCGACATCGTCGCCGTCCGGCCCGATGATCCGATCCGCATATCCTTTTATCACCTGCCGCGCGAAACGGCGCGCCCCGGTTCGGTCGAGCTGAAGATCTTTCACGCCGGCGCGCCGGTGTCGCTGTCGCGGCGGGTGCCGGTTCTGGAAAACCTGGGCTTTCGCGTCATCAGCGAACAGACCCATGACATCACCGTGCGCGAGGCCGGTCAGCCGCCGCGTCTGGTCGTGCTGCATGACATGGAACTTGTGACCCGCGACGGCCGCCCGATCGAGCTGGACAAGATCGGCGCCAAGCTGGAAGAGGCGTTTCTGGACGCATGGAACGGCGTGATCGAGGACGGCACCTTCAACCGGCTGATCCTGCTGGCCGGGCTGACCGCGCGCGAGGTGACGGTGCTGCGCGCCTATGCCCGCTATCTGCGTCAGGCCGGGATCACCTATTCCCAGGATTACATCTCGGACACGCTGAACAAATATCCGGCCATCGCCGCCGATCTGTTCCGGCTGTTTCAGGCGCGGCTCGACCCGGCATTGGCCGAGCGCACGCGCGAACGCAAATGCAAGGCGCTGCTGGCCGCCATCGAAGAGGCGCTGACATCGGTGCCAAGCCTTGACGATGACCGCATCCTGCGCCGCTATGTCAACGCGATCCAGTCGACGCTGCGCACCAACTTTTTCCAACACGACGCCGTGGGCAACCCGCCCGCCGTGCTGGCCTTCAAGCTTGATCCCCACGCGCTGGAGGGGCTGCCCGAACCCCGCCCCTATCGCGAGATCTTTGTCTATGGCACCGAGGTCGAGGGGGTGCATCTGCGTTTCGGTCCCATCGCGCGGGGGGGCCTGCGCTGGTCGGACCGGGCACAGGATTACCGGACCGAGGTGCTGGGGCTGGTCAAGGCCCAGCAGGTCAAGAACGCCGTCATCGTGCCGGTCGGCGCCAAGGGCGGTTTCTATCCCAAGCTGCTGCCTGTGGGCGGCAGCCGGGACGAAATCTTCAACGCCGGCAAGGATGCCTATAAGACATTCATCCGCACGCTGTTGTCGGTGACCGACAATATCGTCGGGCCCGATATCGTGCCGCCGCCCGATACGCTGCGCATCGATGGCGACGATCCCTATTTCGTGGTCGCCGCCGACAAGGGTACGGCGACGTTTTCCGACACCGCCAACGGCCTTGCGCAAGAGGCCGGGTTCTGGCTGGACGATGCCTTTGCCTCGGGCGGGTCGGCCGGTTACGACCACAAAAAGATGGGCATCACCGCCCGCGGCGCATGGGAGGCGGTCAAGCGCCATTTCCGCGAGATGGACACCGATATCCAGACCACGCCCTTTACCGTCGCGGGCGTGGGCGACATGTCGGGCGACGTCTTTGGCAACGGCATGCTGCTTTCGGAACAGATCCGGCTGATCGCCGCCTTTGACCACCGCGACATCTTTATCGACCCCGATCCCGACACCGCGAAATCATTCGCCGAACGCAAGCGCATGTTCGCCCTGCCGCGATCCAGCTGGCAGGATTACGACCGCAAGGCCATGTCGCCGGGCGGCATGATCATTGCGCGCGCCGAAAAGCTGGTGACGCTGACCCCCGAGGCACAGGCGGCCATCGGGCTGGACAAGGCGCAGGCGACCCCGTTCGAGATCATGACCGCCATCCTCAGGGCGCAGGTCGATCTTTTGTGGTTCGGCGGCATCGGCACCTATCTGCGCGGCAGCAATGAGACCGATGCCGAGGTCGGCGACCGCGCCAATGACGCGATCCGCATCACCGCAAACGAGGCCCGCGCCCGCGTCATCGGCGAGGGCGCGAACCTTGGCGTCACGCAAAAGGGGCGGATCGAATTCGGCCTGAATGGCGGGCGCTGCAATTCGGACGCCATCGACAACTCGGCCGGGGTGAATTCCTCGGACGTTGAGGTGAACATCAAGATCGCGCTGGCGCCGGCGATGCATGACGGCCGCCTGCCGCGTCCGAAGCGCAACCGGCTTCTGGCCTCGATGACGGACGAGGTGGCGGATCTGGTGCTGCGCAACAACTATCAACAGACGCTGGCCCTGTCGCTGACCGAAATGCGGGGGGCGGCCAATCGCACATCGCTGGGCCGGCTGATGACCCGGCTTGAGGAACAGGGGCATCTGAACCGCAAGGTCGAAACCCTGCCCAGCGATCAGGTGCTGGGCGAACGCTATCAGACGGGCAAGCCGCTGACGCGGGCGGAAATCGGTGTCCTGCTGTCCTATGCCAAGATCGTGCTCTTTGACGAGGTGGTGGCCAGCGACCTGCCCGACGATCCCCATTTCGCCGCCACGCTGGAACATTACTTCCCGGCGAAAATGCGCAAACCCTTTGCCGGCGACATCCGCGATCACCGGCTGCGGCGCGAAATCATCGCGACCGTTTTGGCCAATGAGGTGATCAACCGCGGCGGCCCGGCCTTTGTCTCGACGCTGACCGATGCGACGGGCTATGTGCCCGCCGATGTGGTCAAGGCGGCGGTGGTCGCCCTTGAGGGGCTGGGCCTGCCGCGCGTCTATGCCGAAATCGACGCGCTGGACAACAGGATCGCCGGCAGCTTGCAGAACCGCCTGTATCAGGATGTCGGCCGCATCTTTGCCCATGTGACCGAACGCGTGCTGCGCACCGGGCTAAGCCGCGCACCGGTCACCGAGGCGGTCGCCCGCCTGCGCGACGGGATCCACAAGCTGCGCGGCCGGCTGCGCGATGCCGTGACGCCCCAGATCGCCGAGGAAATCCGCGCCGAGATCGCCGATTTCGTCGAGGGCGGCGTCCCCGACACCCTGACCGCCGAGCTTGCGGATCTGATGCTGACGCCTCTGGTGCCGGAAATCATGGAAATCGCGGCCGAGACCGGGATCGGGCTGGACCGCACCGCACAGGGCTATTTCGCGGTGACCGAGGCGCTGCGGATCAACCGCCTGCTGCTGGCCGCTGAACGCATCCACGCCACCGAACAGTTCGAGGCGATGGCGCTGTCGCGCGCGCTGGCCCAGATCGCCGCCGCCCGGCGCGACCTGACGGCGGCGCTGCTGGTTGCGCAAAAGGCGGGACGCGCCTCGGCATCGGCGCTGGGGGAAAACGATGCACGCATCGCCAGCGCCGGCGAACAGCTGGAACTGTTGGTCGAAAAGGGCGAGCCCAGCCTTGCCCGGATCACCGTGGCCGCCGGGCTTCTGGGCGATCTGGCAAAGCTGCACGCCGCCTAGGCCGCCGACGGGCCGGGTGACATCCCCGGCCCGGCCGCATCACCTAGCCCGCGACGATGTCGCGATATTCGGGATGGCGCGCATAGAACGCGGCCATGAAGCTGCATTTCAGCACCGCCTTGCGCCCGCTTGCGCGGATCAGGTCAAAGGTTCCGATGGCCAGCCGCGTGCCGATGCCGCGCCCGCCATAGGCATAGGGCACCTCGGTATGGATCAACGCGACATTGCCGTTTTCATCGATCCGGTAATAGGCGGCGGCGATGTCATCGCCATCCAGCGCCAGTTCGAACCGGTGTTCGGCCGGGTTTTCAATCACGCCCTGGGACATTCCTTCCCCTTTCATGTTTGCGGGTCCTCTTGCGTCGCAAGGCCCAGATGATCGACCAGTTCGCGCGCCGCCGCACCCCCCGCGCGATTGGCCCCGATGGTCGAGGCCGAGGGGCCGTAGCCCACCAGATGCACCCGCGGATCGCGCGCGACCTGCGTGGCCAGCCGGCCGGTCATGCGGATGCCGCCGTTCTCTTCGCGCAGCTGCAAGGGCGCGAGGTGATCGAGCGCGCTGCGAAACCCGGTCGCCCACAAGATGATGTCCACCGCTTCCTCGCGGCCATCGGGCCAGCGCAGGCCGGTGGGGGTAATCTCGGAAAACATCGGCTGGCGGTTCAGCACGCCGCGCGCCTGCATGGCGCGGATCGCGGGGTTATAGGGGATGCCGGTGACCGACACGACCGATCCGGGGATCAGCCCCTGGCGCACGCGGTCCTCGACCCGGGCGACGGCGGCACGGCCATCCTCGGCGGTGAATTCGGCATCGCGGAATTCCGGTGGCCGCCGGGTCAGCCAGATCGTATCCGTCACCCGCGAAATTTCGTCCAGCATCTGCAAGGCCGAGATGCCGGCCCCCACGATCGCCACCCGCCGCCCGGCGAATTCCTCGGGCCGGTGATAATCATGGGTGTGCATCTGTCGGCCCAGAAACAGCTCGCGCCCCGGATAATAGGGGATCTGCGGCGCGTCCCATGTGCCGGTGGCATTGATGATACCGCGCGCGGAAAAGGTTTCGCGATCCGTCTCAACCCGCAGCCTTTCGCCCCGGTCACAGACCAGCCGCGCGGTGACCGGCCGATAGACCGGCAGGTGAAACCGTTCCTCATAGGCGCGGAAATAGGCGGGCACGGCCTCGGCGGCGCGAACCTCGGTCTGGCCGGGATCCAGCACCTCGGCAAAGCCCATGCCGGGCAGGTCGTGCAGCCGGTTGATGGTGCGCATGGTCAGCGTCGGCCAACGGAATTGCCATGCGCCGCCGGGCTGGGGGGATTTGTCCAGGACCAGATAGCCCTTGCCCCCCTTAAGCCCGAGCCGCCCCAGATGATAGGCCGCCGAAAGCCCGGCCTGACCGCCGCCAATGACAAGGATGTCGATCTTGTAGGCAAGGCTGTTCATCGGACCTCGGGCGCAGGCGCAGGGACGGCGCGGCCCAGCTTAGCCGCCGCCGGATCGGGGACAAGGGCAGAGAAAGCTGCGGCGCCTCAGGCCGGGTTGCCAGTGCCGTCGAACACCCCCTCGAACAGCGCCGAGGACAGATAGCGCTCGCCCGAATCCGGCACCACGACGACGATGGTCTTGCCCGCATTCTCGGGCCGATGCGCCAGCCGCAGCGCGACCGCCACCGCCGCGCCGCCGGAAATCCCGGCAAGGATCCCCTCTTCGCGGATCAGCCGCAGCGCGGTCGCCATCGCCTCGTCATTGCCGACCTGTTCGATGCGGTCGACCAGCGACAGATCCAGCACCGGCGGCACAAAGCCCGCGCCGATGCCCTGAATCTTGTGCGGGCCGGGCGCGACGGGATCGCCGGCGCGGGTCTGGGTCAGGACCGGGCTGGCCTCGGGCTCGACGGCGACGGACAGCAGGTCCAGCCCCCTGCCCTTGAGATAGCGGCTGACCCCGGTGATGGTGCCGCCGGTGCCGACGCCGGCGACAAAGATATCGACCTGACCGCCGGTATCCTCGAAAATCTCGGGGCCGGTGGTGCGTTCATGGATGCCGGGATTGGCGGGGTTCGCGAATTGCTGCAACAGCACATAGCGCCCGGGATCCGAGGCGGCGATTTCCTCGGCCCTGGCGATGGCGCCCTTCATGCCCTTGGCGCCCTCGGTCAGGACCAGTTTCGCGCCATAGGCCAGCAAGAGCTTGCGGCGTTCCAGGCTCATCGTGTCGGGCATGGTCAGGGTGATCGGAATGCCGCGCGCGGCGGCGACAAAGGCCAGCGCGATGCCGGTATTGCCCGAGGTCGGCTCGACGATTTCCTTGCCCGGACCCAAAAGGCCGCGTTCCTCGGCGTCCCAGATCATCGCCGCACCGATGCGGTCCTTGACCGAATAGGCGGGATTGCGGCCTTCGGTCTTGGCAAGCACGGTCGCGGCGGCGCCGTCGGTGATACGGTTCAGCCGCACCAAAGGCGTGTGCCCGATGCTCAGCGAATTGTCGTCATGGATCCTGGTCATGGCCATCGCCCCCCTTGGGTTTCCGATCTTGCCCGGTCTGCGGTGGCCGGACCCTCAAGCTAGGCATTCAGGATAGCAGATTCATCCGCCATGGCCCGAAAATCCCGAAACCTCGCCCGAACGGGCGTATCCGCACGGTTTCACGCGGTCCCGCGCCCAACCCGCAGGCGCAAATCGCACCCCCCCCATATCCGCGTGAAAATCGGATTTTGCGGATTACTGCGCGGTTGGCGGCGGCCGCCCCTCGGTGGTCTTGCCATTCGCGTTGCCGGCGGCATGGAACTTGTTTTCGCGGCTGTCCCCAAAGAGGTGACGGCTTTCCAGAAATTCGCGCTGGCTGCGATAGAAATCCATCAGAAAGTCCCATTCCCGGGCCGCCGGCACCGCCTCGGCATAGCCGATGCGGCGGCGGATGGTCTGGGTGACGGCGCTGATTTTCTCATGCGCCTCGGGGGATTTGGGGGGATCGCGCAGCACCTGTTCCAGCACCTGCAATTCATAGCGGCCATAGATGTCCAGATGCTCGGGGCCGAACTCATAGCCGCGCCGGGTTTCCACCCGCGACAGGTCCGGCAACAGCACGGCGCGCGGCGTGTCGACGACAATGGTATCGGCCAGCATGTCGCCCAGGCGTTGCCGGCGCTGGTTCAGGCACGGCACCAGCAGCACCGCGACGCACCAAAGCAGCGTGATCACGGTTTCGACCCAGGACGATCTTGCGGCGCCAAAGATAAAGGCGATGGGCAGAAAAAGCTCGACCTCTTTCATCAGATTGCGGGCGACGATCTGATGCGCGGTCAGGCGGCGGCCGTCCAGACTTATGACGCGGATGCCGGTGATGAGCTTGCCCAGCGTCCGGCCGTTCCAGATCAGTTCGGACAGCACATAATAGGGCACGCGGATAAAAAGGATGGTCAGCGAATAAAACGCCACCAGCGCCAGCCAGGTCAGGTGGCCGGCATAGATCACCGCCAGAAGCAGCAAAAGCGCCCCGCCATAGGTGAACAGAATATCCAGAAACTGCGCGCCGAAGCGGCTGCCCAGCGTGGCGATGTTAAAGCCGATCGGCACGCCCTCGGGCGGGATCTGCGACCAGCGGCGGGTATGGACCTTGGGCGGGCGCGGCTTGCGGGCGCGGCGGCGGGATGCCTTGGCGGGCGTCATGCCGGGGGTCGGGGTGGCGGAGGTCGGGGTGGCCGCGTCGCTCATGCGCGGGCCCCGCTTGCGGATGGCTGGCGGACCTCACGGCCCGACAGGGACAGCCACGAAACCCAAAGCAGCCCCAGCCCCCAGCCGATGACAAGCCGCCACTGGGTCGAGGTGATCAGCTGGCGCAGAAAACCCTCGACCAGCGCGGCGACGATCAGCATCAGCCCGGCCAGCAGGAACAGCTTGACCGCGTCCCGGCCCCGGTCGCGCAGGGCGGCGCGGCGGGTCTGTTGACCGGGAAACAGCATCGCCAGCCCCATCTGCGCACCGCCCGCACAGGCGAAACAGATCGCGGCGATTTCGGTCACGCCATGGATCGACAGCCAGCCCGCCACCTCATAGCCCAGCCCCTTGTCCGCGAACATCCAGACGAACCCGCCCAGAACCAGACCGTTGTAAAAGGTCAGCACAAAGCTGGGCGCGCAGAAAAAGATGCCAAGCGCGAATGTCAGCATCGCCACCTGGGTGTTGTTGGAAAACAGATATGAGGCAAAGCCCGAAAGCTCGTCATGCCCGCTATTCCCGCCATCGAACAGCGTCGAGCGCAGATAGTCGGCCGAGGCGTCCGGGGTGCGGCCATCCGACAGGCCCGGCGGCACGAGGCTGTAGAACCAGCTGTTATCCTGGGCGACCAGCGCCCAGCCCAGAAGCCCGCCCAGAAGCATGGCAAGAAAGCCGATGATCAGCGCCGGCGCAGAGCGCCGCACCGCCTGCGGAATGCCATAGACGATCAGCCGGCCGAAAAGCCCGCGCAGGCTTTCCTGCGGCGCATAGACGGCCAGATAGGCCCGCGCGCAAAGCGCATCCAGATAGGCCAGAAGCGCGCTGTCCATGGAAATCGCCCGCGCCACCGACAGCGAGTTGATCGCCTGCCGGTAGAGGCTGGCCAGTTCCAGCGCCTGATCATAGCTGAGCGCGCGGGCGCCGCGACGTTCGACGGTTTTCAGCAGCTCCTCAAGCCGCCGCCAGCCCGGTTCGCGTTCGGCGCGAAAGCGGGCGGAACGGATGATATCGGCGGGCAGCGCGGGTTGCGGCGCGGGACTGGCCGGGGCCGCGATGGGGGCGGTCATATCA
This sequence comes from Paracoccus mangrovi, assembly GCF_042648425.1. Lineage (NCBI taxonomy): Bacteria > Pseudomonadati > Pseudomonadota > Alphaproteobacteria > Rhodobacterales > Paracoccaceae > Paracoccus > Paracoccus mangrovi. The sequence continues at coordinate 49,194 of NZ_JBHRXJ010000011.1, forward strand.
GCTCCTTCGCCTTGATGTCGATATAACGCGAAACCAGCGCCGGGGTCAGCGCATCGGGGCTGACATCCAGACACAGGATGCCCAGCCGGTGCAGCTTGTCCAGCACCGCCTGTCGTTCGGTCACGATCTGGCTGGCGGCGACGGCGCGGGCGACGGCATCCAGCCCCTCATCCGCGGGGCGGGTCAGGTCCTGCATCGCCGGATCGCGCAGCGCGACATAGAGGATCAGATGCTGGCGCTGCATCACCGCAAGGTTTTCGACCAGCAGCTCGGCGGTGGTGGCGTCGACGAAATCGGAAAACACCACGATCAGCGAGCGCCGCTTGAGCTTGCCGTTCAGCGTCGACAGGCCCAGCGTGTGGTTGGATTCGACCGGCTCCTGGACCAGATCGGCACAGGTGGCCTGAATCCGACCGAACGCGCTGCGCCCCGGACGCGGCGGCAAGAAGGGCTGCGGCCGCGCGGCAAAGCTGTAAAAGCCGACATTGTCGCCCCCCAGCCCCGCCGCCCAGACCAGCGCCAGCCCGGCATTGATGGCATGGTCCAGCTTGCTCAGCGCGCCCAGCCTTTCGCCCATCAGGTGGCCGGTATCCAGACACAGCACGATCTGGTGGTTGCGCTCGGCCCGTGTTTCGCGCGCGATCATCGCCCGCGCCCGGGCCGAGCGTTTCCAGTCGATGCTGCGCGGATCCATCCCGGCGACGAAATCGCGCAGCTGGTGAAATTCCGAGCCGTCGCCCTTGATCTGGGTGACCCGCGCCCCGTCGAGCAAGGGCAGCATCTGCGCCTGAATGGCGCCCGACAGGATCGGCCGGATATTGGGCAGCCCGGTCATCGTCAGGTCGAGCGGCCAATTGGCAATCACCTCGAAAAGCCCGAAGCGCGAGGCATAGCGCATCGACAGCCGGGTGATGCGCTGCGCGCCGCGCCGGGTCAGCAGCATCGGCACGCTCAGCATCCCCTGCCCCGGAATGCCGGTCAGGGGCGCGGTCTCGATCCCATCATCATGGGTCAGCGCCAGATCATAGCGCGCCGGCAGGCGCGGCGCGTCAAACGCGACGCTCAGCGGCACATCGGCGCCGACAAAGCCCGTGGCCGGGGCCTCGGCCCGGGCGGCGATCCGCCGCGAGGCGGGCGAGGCCAGCGCATCCGCCGCCGCCAGCACGGCCAGCCCGCCCCAAAGCACCACCAGCGCAAAGCCCCGATCCGGCAGCTTGACCGTGATCAGAACGCTTAGCGCCGCCAGCACCAGCGCCAGCGCGATCAGCCGGACCGAGGGCCGCATCAGCGCGGCGCGTCCTGGCGGTTCAGGATCGCGGTCAGCACGTCATCGGGGCTGCGCCCGTCGATTTCGGCCGTGGGGCCAAGCACGATGCGGTGGCGCATGGCGGGCAGGAACAGCGCCTGCACGTCATCGGGCAGCGCATAATCGCGCCCGTCCAGCGCCGCCCGCGCCCGCACCGCACCGGCCAGCGCCACCGCCGCGCGGGTGGATACCCCATGCAGCACCTCGCCATCGCTGCGTGTGGCGCGGGTCAGATCGACGATATATTGCACGATGGTCGCATCCAGCCGGATCGCGTCGACCAGCGCATGCCCCTGTTGCAGGGCCTCGCGGGTCATGACCGAGGTCAGGGGCGTCGCATCCTCGCCCACCGGGCGCAGGGTGCCCCGCGATAGAATGGCGATTTCGGCGTCACGGTCGGGGAAATCGACGATCAGCTTGAACAGGAAACGGTCCAGCTGCGCCTCGGGCAAAGGATAGGTGCCGTGCTGTTCGATCGGGTTCTGGGTGGCAATGACGAAAAACTCGTGGCCCAGCGAATGGGTCTTGTCGTCGATGGTCACCGCACGTTCGTTCATCGCCTGAAGCAGCGCCGATTGCGTCTTGGGCGGCGCGCGGTTGATTTCATCGGCCAGCAGGATATCGGTAAAGATCGGCCCGCGCGTCAGGCGGAATTCATTGGTCTGAAAGTTGAACAGGCTGACGCCCAGCACATCGCCCGGCATCAGGTCGGGGGTGAACTGGATGCGGCCGAAATCCAGCGTCGTGACCTGCGACAGGCATTGCGCCAAGAGCGTCTTGGCGGTGCCGGGCGGCCCCTCGAGCAGGCAATGGCCGCGCGCGAAAAGCGCGATCAGCAGGTGATCGATCAGTTCGGCCTGACCGGCGATGACCTTGCGGATTTCGCCGCGCAGGGCATCAGCGAGGCTTTGAAATTCGGTCAGAGTCATGGCCATGGGTCAGGGTCTCCAGAAGGCTGCGATAGGTGTGAAGCTGTCGGGTCAATTCGGCATGGGGCATTTGCGGGGCGCGGGTCATCAGTGCCTCGGCGGTCTGTTGCAGGGCCTGGGCCGCGGCGGCATCGCGCCGCGCAAGATGGGTGAAAAGCCGCCCCTGCCCGGCCTGCGCGGCGGCCGTGCCAAAGATCTGGCGCGCCAGATGCGCCAGATCGGCGCGGACATAATCGGCGACCATCTGGCCGTCATGGCCCGACAGCCGCAAAAGCCGCGCCTTGGTCGCGATGGCCGCCGTCTTTGACGACTGGGCCGGCGCATGATCGGCGGTCAGCAATGGCCCGAAACGCACCGCCCCGCGCCAGAACGAAAGGCCCAGCACCGCCAGCATGATCACCCAAAGCGCGGTCAGCGGCGGCTTGAACAACCGGCCAAGGGCGCTGGCGTCGCGTTCATAATCGCGGCGCTGGTTATCGGCTTCGTCATCATTGGCATATTGCGTGAAGATGGCGTCATGGGTGTCCACATAGACCGGCCGCGTGTCATCGCCGAGATAGTCGCGCAACATTCCCACGGTGACCGCGCCATTATCGGCCAGCGTCAGCCCGTGATTGTTCAGCAGATCGGGATCCGACAACAGCAATATCGGCCAGACATCGTCATATTCACAACGGATCACCAGCGCCCCGGCCTTGAGCGGCAGAACCGGCCGGCATGCGTCCGGCAGGCTGGCGGGATCGAAAAGCTGCGGCTCGAACAGTGCCAGCGAGCCCCATTGCGTATCCTCGCGCAGGAAACCCGATCCGGGGCGGATCAGCCGCAGATCCGTCTCTGACAAAAGCTGCGAAAACAGCTCGGGGTAGTTGTCCAGCGGGATCAGGGTCGAGCGATGCACCGCCCCACGCGCAAAGCTGCCCGCCACCCATTTCGGCGGCACGATCAGGTTTGGCATCTGATAGAGCCGCTCGAGCACATGGTCATAATCGCTGTCCAGCAGCGTCGGGGAATAGAATTGGGCGTGCTTGTCCAGCCCGGCGGGGATCGGGTTCAACAGGTCGGCATCATGCAGCGTCAGAATGCGGATCGACAGCGAATCGCTTTGCGGGGTCAAAAGCGGATTGGATTCCTCGGCCGCGATCCCCTGTGATTTCAGCCATGGCGCCAAAAGCGAAAAGCCGATGGTCGAGCGGTTGACGCGCCGTTCCTCACCCCCGCGGTTGAGTACGAAAAGCAGCGCCAGCACGGCAAGGATCAGTATCCCGCCAAGGATCAGGGGCAAACGGCTACGCATGGGCGGGCTTTTTCGGGATCAGCAATTGGCGGCCCGTTTCCAGCGCCCGGGCAAAGCCCGCCTCATCGACGGCGCGGCCGCCATAATGGGCCAGTTCGGTGGCATTGAGCAGCAATGCCAGCGGCTGATGAAAGCGCCATCCTTCGGGCAGGCGGCGAAAGGCGTCGCGTTCGGTATCGGCGCGGGCAAAGCGGGTATCGCTGTCATCGCCGGCAAACAGCAGGCAGTGATGCAGCAGCCGCACCATCGCGGCGCTGCGGTCGGGCATCGCCGCGATCTGATCCAGCAGGGTTTGCGGATCGGTCATCCGCTCGGCCTCGGTCAGGGCCCAGGATTCGGGGGCGGCGTGCCGCAAACGGTCGGGTTTCGGCGCGGCCGCAAGCAGGTTGCCGCTGCCGCCGAAACGCATCCACAACACCAGCCCCAGAAGAAACAGGCCGATGACTGCCATGGCCGAAACCGACCCACCGTCGACACCGATGCCATCACGGCGGGGCGACACGTCGGGACGCGACAGCTCGATCGCCGGCCCGTCGGCCAGATCGCCTTGCAGCCGGGTCACATAGGTCATCCCGGTGTCGATCCGGCGCAGCCTGGCCTCGGTCATAAGCCGGTCCAGATCGGCCCCGCGCGGCGGATCGGCGGCCTCGATCACACGATAGCCGTCCTGCTGCGCCAGCGCGGCCGCGCCCGTCAAAAGCGTCAGGGCCAGCGCAGCAAATGCCGCGCGCAGCATATCAGCCAAACACTTCGGCGTGGCTTTGCGGCTTAAGCGGATCGGGGCCAAAGCGATTTTCGCCATCGGTCCCGCGCAGCACGGTCACGACACACAGCGCGATGCTGGCCAGAATACCGACATAGGGGATCAATCCCGCCACGACGCCGGCCAGATACCACCAGCCCGACAGATTGCGATCATGAAAGCGGCGGATGGTGACGCTGAGCAGCGGCAAGATCACCGCCAGATAATAAAGCCCCGCCAGACCAAAGGCGATCATCGACAGGACCGAGGGCTGACCGGTTTCGAAATCCATACCCAGCATGGCAATCCCGACCAGGACCAGCGGAACCAACATGGTGGAAAGCAGAAACCACCAATATTCCGAGCGCGAGGCGCGGCCCGAAAAGGTCACATATTTTTCCTTTAGGCAGACACGAACTGCTTCTTTAAAACCCATGATTGCACATACCCATTTGCTGGCGTCAAAAAAACTCGGCGAGACTATTGCACCTGATTTCTTTCGCGGCAATTGAGGAAATATCCGTATTTGCGTTGATTGCTGCCAATATGCCACGCGGATATCATTTCCCGGCCGGGCCGCGCGCGCGCTGGCGTCCGGGGGGTGTGCCGGATCCCGCAGCCGGGGGGAACAGCGCGCCAAACCCGTCCAATGCATCCAATGCGCCGGCGATGCGCAAAAGGGTCGCCAAAGCGACCTCTCCGCTTTGCTCGAAACGTTTCAGCGTCGGCAATGGCACGCCCGCGCGCCGCGCCAGATCGGCCTGCGGGATATTCAAGGCCAGCCGCCGGGCCTTGGCCGCGGTGCAGATGCGATCCTGAACCTCATTGGCTGGATCAGCGGGCATGGTGTGATCCCATATCGACAGAGCATATAAGGGATATCAGGATGTCCCTTATCCTGCAAGGCAACGGCCGGACGGTGAAAATTGCCAATTGGCAATTTCCTGCTATTCGGCGAATTCCTGGGCGATGAAGGCATCCAACGCCTTGCGCAGATCGGCAACGGGGATATTGCTGCTGAATTCTAGCCGGATCTTGTCGCCCTTGCGCTGCATGGCCACACCCGCGCGTTTCGCGCCGCCCCCGAACAGGGTGCGCGCGGGCGCAGGCCGGACACCATAGGCGGCGGCTTTCAACCGGGCCAGCACCTTGGGAACCGGGATGAAATCCCCCTGCCCCGACCGCGCGCTTGCCTGACCCGCGGCGATGGCGTCCGCTTCGGCCAAAACCTTGTCTTCGGCGTCGTTCAACAGCGGGCGCAGGCTGCGGGCGTGCAATTCCTTAAGATCGGTGATCTGCGGCCATGCCTGAACCACGGGTGCCGGAAGCCGCGCCAGATAAAGATAGCGCGACAGCCACGCCTCGGACACTTCGAGCCGGGCGGCCATCGCCTTTTGCTTGCCGCCATAATAAAGTTCCAGCGCCTGTTGATAATCGCGGGCGCGTTCGTAATCGGACAGATCGGCGCGGTCGCGATTTTCGATATCGGCCAGACGAAATGCCTCTTCGTCGCTGAGATCGCGCACCTCGATCAGATATCGAAACTGCGGATAATTGTTGGCGCGCAACCAGGTGATGGCGAAATGCCGCCGCGCACCACAGACCACCTCGTATTCCGCGCCCTGCCCCGCCGGCAAGCGGCGCACGATGGCGGGAAATTCCTGCTGGCCCTGGGCCTTGATGCTGTCGATGAGGTCGCGGCAATTATCCTCGGTCAACAGGTCATAGGCGCGGTTGTGGCGCGACCACATAGCACAGCGTTCGGGTTCGACCCAACGCAACAGCTTTTCCTCGCGCTCGCCGCTTTCCGACAGCGCATTGGAACGTTTCAAAAACCGCGTGCCCGATTTTTCCGGCGCCGCCGCCTCGGGGATATCCTTCAGCACGTCGTTGAAAATGGCGTCATGGCGCTTGCTCACAGCAGGCCCTCCTTGCGCAGATTATGGTGGTGGCTGGGCCATGTCTTGCGGGCCAAAAGCTCGACCTCGCGGCCGACAGCGTCCAGATAGGCCCGGCAACGGCGGTGGGTTTCGGTGCGGCTGGCCGGTCCCGTCAACTCGTAAACCGTCATCAGGTTCGCGGTCGCGTTGTCGATTTCGGCCGAATCCTTGAGTACGGCGGCCAGCATGTCCTGCGGGAACACCGCGTCCATCATCCGCTTGATCGCCTGATGGGCGGATTTCTGATCGTTCATCTTGCTGGTCAGGATGCGCACGAAACTGTATTCGCGGGCGCCGCCATGGCGGGCCAGCTCAGCCAGCGTCGCCTCCATCATTTTCAGAAAATGCGCGGTCGAGGCAAAGTCGATATTGTTCGGCGGCGCCGGGATCAGCAAGGCGTTCGCCGCCCGCAGCACCGACAGGGACAGCATGCCAAGCGCCGGCGGCGGGTCCAGCAAGACCACGTCGAACTGATCCGCGATCGAGGCCACGCCTTCGCGCAACCGGTCAAGAATAAAGGCCGGATCGCGCGCCATGCGCGCCGCGAATTCATATTCGGCGTCATACAGGCCCAGATTGGCCGGGATCATCGCGATCCCCGGCCAATAGGTCGCGCGCAGCGCATAATGCAGCGATTTCGGCCCGCCATGTTGCAGGAACGGGTAAAGCGTATCTTCATCCTCGTCGATATCGACATCGGGATTCAGACCGAACACCGCCGTGGTCGAGGCCTGGGAATCGCAGTCGATGACACAGACGCGATAGCCTTTCAGCGCGAAATACTGCGCCAGATGCACCACAACGGTGGATTTGCCGACGCCCCCCTTAAAGTTCTGGACCGCCATGATCAGTGGCGGATCCTCGGGCTTGCGGTGCGGCAACGTGCCGAAAACCTCACGCATCCGGTTGATTTCCGCGAGCGTATAACCATTGCGGCGGCCCGTCGCCGGATCCTTTTCCGGTTCGGGCAAGCGGCCATCCGCCTCGGCATCGCGAATGGCCTTTTCCGAACGACCGACCATTTCGGCGGCGGTGCGGACGTTGTAAATCAGGTCGAGCCGCTTTTGGCTGCCTGGGGCAAAGACGCGTTCCCGCAACCGTTCGATCACGGTCGAGGCACGTCGGCTGAGAACACCCAGCTCATCTAGGGTGACGGGGGGAAGGACGGGGGTCATGGTTGCCTGACTGCTGCTCGTTTTCCGGGATTATGTCGCAAGCGGCGCAATGCGTAAAGTTCGGATTTTTTTCTATCGGGCCGAAAAAACCATAAGTTGGGGCCAATACCGTGAAGGATCGTTTTTGCGGGGTGCATCCGTGCCATATTGGGACCCGGTGCCTGTCCGCCCGTCCCAATCCGTAAGACTTGAAGGCGACGGTGCCAGAAACCCACCAACCCTGTGGATAAAATGAAACCACCCTTTTGTTCAGATTCATAGGATTCTCAGTTCATCAAAGGTAAGACATTGGTAGCGAAAGATAAATACGCCTATTTGTTACATTTTGGGATGGCATCGCTTACGTCTCGGGGCGGCAAGGCTTACGAATCGGGCGGGTTCGCCTTACCTTTCGGGCGGGGATCAAAACTTACACATTGGGTGCGCGGTGCATCTGTTGCTAAGCGGGCGAAATTCCCCAACAAAAGCAATGGCCTGCGAATCGCTGATTCGACGTGGTTGCGGCTGTTGCTTACATTTCGGGTGCAACGCGCGCAGACCATGGCCGAATCCTTGAAACCTTACGGCGGAACCGATACAAACGTAAGCGTATCGGAGTAGGGGAAGATGGCGGACGCCTCGATTCGCACCATAGCGGCAAAGCCGAATGCCGAAAGCCTGATCAAGCCCGGCGAGCTGGTTGATCTGGTCGAGGTCACGCCGCTGACTTTGAACGATCGGCGCATCTATAACCAGCTGCTTGAAAATGCATGGGATGCGATCGACAAGCCGGTGACGCATGTCATCGCGAAATCGGCACTGCGCGGCAGCCACAATTCAAACGACCGCGTCGGCGAAAGTCTTGAGCGGCTGATGTCTGCCATCGTCAAGGTCGCGGTGATCTGGGACGGAGAACCCGCCATCGAGCGGGTGCAGCTGTTGGGGGGCAACCTTGAAAGTGGCCGGGCCGACGGGATGCTGGAATACGAAATCCCCGCGCGCCTGCGCAAGATCATCCGCAACAGTCAGGTCTTTGCCCGCCTGCAACGCGAGGTGATGTTCGCCCTGTCGTCGAAATACGCGCTGACCCTCTATGAGATGGTGCAAAAGCGCGGCAACCTGCGTTGGAAAGCATCCGAGAAATTCACCCTTGAATCGCTGCGCGGCATCATGGGCGTCCCGAAAGGTAAGCTTTCGTCCTGGTCCAACCTCAAGCTGCGCGCCATCGATCCCGCCGTGTCCGAGGTCAACGCCCTCTCCGACTTCATGGTCGAGATCGTTCCGGTCAAGACGGGCAGGGCGGTCACCCATGTCGAACTGCGTTGGTGGCGCAAGGACGGCGACGCGACCGGCGCCGCCGACCGCGCGCTGCAATTCTCCAAGGTCGGCCGCCGCGTCCGCGCCGAGGGGCGGACCGAACAGGTCGCGGTCGGGCAGGGGGGCGATCTGCGCCCGCGCCCGGCATGGCTGGATGCCCGCGGTCCCGCCCTGCAAACCGCGACCTATGAGACCGCGCGCCTGCGCCATCCGGGGTTCGACATCTATTTCGTCGAGGGCGAATGGCGCGCCTGGGCCGCCGGGAAAGATCCTGCCAAGGACCCGGATCGCGCCTTTCTGGCGTTCTTTCGCAGCTATGCCGAAAAGAACCCGATCTAGGAAATTGCCAATTGGCAATTTTTCGGAATCGCCGCCAAGCTGGCGGCGAAATGCAAAAACTATCCATTTAAATCAGTAACAAAACCACCGAACGGGCAGGGGCAAAACTCACCGGGCGCTTGGCGATTTTCATACCGCGCCACCAGCAACACCGACAAATACGGCACGGATCAACACCATGACCACCCCCCGCATCTTGACCAACACCCCCAGCCCGACTAACTTAGGCGGACTAAGGAGGTCGCGATGAAAACCGTGAATATGCACGAGGCCAAGACCCATCTTTCCCGACTGGTCGAGGCCGCCGCCGCCGGCGAAAGCTTCGTCATCGCCCGTGCCGGCAAGCCGCTGGTCAAGGTCATGCGACTGGCCGATGACCCGCCGCGCCGCCTCGGCTTCATGCAGGGGCAATTCACTGTACCCGACGATTTCGACCGGATGGCCGCCCCCGACATTCAGTCCCTGTTCGAGGGCGGACAGGACGCGTGAACCTGCTTCTCGATACGCATCTTCTGCTATGGTCGGCCTTCGCGGCCGACCGCATCGCCCCCGCTACGGCCCGGCGACTTCTGGACCCGGTCAACGCACTCTGGTTCAGCGCCGCCTCGATCTGGGAGGTGGCGATCAAACGCGCGCTGGACCGCCCCGATTTCCGCGTTGATCCGGGTGTCTTGCGCGCCGGCCTGCTCTCAAACGGTTATCAGGAACTCCCGGTCGAGGGGCGCCATTGCCTGGGCCTCGCCCACCTGCCGCCATTGCACGGCGACCCTTTCGACCGCATGCTGATCGTTCAGGCCGCTGCCGAAGGCATGATCCTCCTGACCTCGGATCGCCAGGTCGCGGCCTATGGCGGTCCCGTCGAACTGGTCTGACCCCGTCTTTCTTCTTCACATAAATATCCCGGGGGTCTGGGGGCAGCGCCCCCAGCCGTCGCGGGACGCAATCCACAACTAGATCGCAAGCCCCAACCGCGCGATGGTCCGTTCCAGCGCCTGCGCGAAAAGCCGGCGCTCGGCGGTGTCATCTTCTGCCGCACGCATCATCAACCCGACCGGACCCCGCGTGATCCCCATGTCAAAGGGCAGACGGACCAGGGTGCCCTCGGCGATCTCGCGCGCCACCACCCCGGTCGAAATGATCCAGATGGAATCGCTGCCCCGCGTGCGTGCGCGTCCAAAATCGCCCGAAACCGTCTCGACCCGATCCGGGGGCAGGGCGACCCCCTCGGCCACCAGCAGACGCCGGACAAAAGGCCGGATCGCGGATTTTTCGGGCGGATAGATCACCGGCCATTCGCCGATGCGGCGCAGATCGGGATCGGCCAGAATCGGATGGCCGGGCCGCACCACCATTGCCACCTCTTCCAGATAAAGCTGGGTGAAACTGATCCCGCGCATGGTCTCGGGCTCGCCCATCCGACCCAACACCACGTCCAGCTCTCCGCGATTCAAAAGCCCGATCAGATGCGCATGCGACCCGTCGGCAATGGTCAGCCGCATCTCGGGCGCGGTGCGGGCCAGATCCTCCATCACCTCGGGCATCAACCGCGCCGCGACCGAAGGCAGCGCCCCCACGCGCAGCCGCAAGCGTGCCTCGGGGCCGAACCCCTGCATGCCGTCCAGCCCGCGTTCCAGCGCCGACAGGCTGGCCTGCGCAAAGCCCAGAAAGAATTCCCCCTGCGCGGTCAGCGCGACCCCGCCGCGACCCCGTTCCAACAAGGTCGCGCCCAGAATCTCTTCCAATTCGGAAAGTGTGCGCGACATGGCAGGTTGGGTCAGCAACAGCCGCTCGGCCGCACGTTTCAGGCTTTTGCGGCGGGTGATTTCGACAAAGGCCTGTAAATGGCGGATCTTGATGCGGCGGTCCATTGCTTACCAATAATGGCAATCAAGCTATCGTTTAAATCATTTTTCATTTGATTTTCAATATGTGATCCTGCCCCTGGGAAGAGGTAAGGGGGGGGCGCCCATGCGCGTGCAGGTCGTCATCATCGGGGGCGGGCCATCGGGGCTGCTGCTGGGGCAATTGCTGCACCGTCGCGGCATTGACGCGGTGGTCCTGGAACGCAAGACGCGCGACTATGTGCTGGGCCGCATCCGCGCCGGCGTTCTGGAAACCGGCCTTGTCCAACTGATGGAAGAGGCCGGCTGCGCCCGCCGCCTGCATGCCGAAGGCTATATCCATGACGGCACCTGCATCGCCAATGGCGATGACAGCTTTCACATCGACTTTCGCGCGCTGACCGGCACGCCGGTCGTGGTCTATGGCCAGACCGAGCTGACGCGCGACCTTTATGACGCCCGCGCGGATTGCGGTGCGCCCACCGAATTTCAGGTCGATCACGTCACCATCCACGATGCCGACAGCGACGCCCCCTATGTGACCTATAGCGTGGATGGCGAAAGCCGGCGGATCGACTGTGATTTCATCGCAGGCTGCGACGGCTTCCACGGCGTCAGCCGCAAGACCATCCCCCAGGACATCCGTCGCGAGTACGAAAAAATCTACCCCTTCGGCTGGCTGGGCATCCTGTCGGAAACGCCGCCGGTGCATGACGAGCTGATCTATGCCAGCTCGGACCGGGGCTTTGCGCTGTGCTCGATGCGCAACGAAAACCTTAGCCGCTATTACATCCAGTGTTCGCTTTCGGACCACCCCGAAGACTGGACCGATGCCGCTTTCTGGGCTGAACTGAAACGCCGCATCCCGGCCGATATGGCCGAACGGCTGGTCACCGGCCCCTCGATCGAAAAATCCATCGCGCCGCTCAGGTCTTTCGTGACCGAGCCGATGCGCTGGGGCCGGCTGTTTCTATGCGGGGACGCGGCCCATATCGTGCCGCCGACCGGGGCCAAGGGGCTGAACACCGCCGCATCGGACGTGCATTACCTCTATCAGGGGCTCTGCGATTATTACGGCAATGCAAGCCACGCGGGCTTGGACGCCTATTCGCAGCGCGCGCTGGCCCGCATCTGGAAGGCCGAGCGGTTTTCATGGTGGTTCAGCTCGCTTTTGCACCGCTACCCGGATCAATCGGAATTCGATCTCAAGATGCAACAGGCCGATATCGCCTTTCTGCGCGACAACGACGCCCAGCAAAAGGCGTTTGCGGAAAATTACGTCGGCCTGCCATACTGAGCTGGCCAACAGGACAAGACCACCGCCAACGGAGGAAACGCGGATGAAAACCACCATTTTCGCAGGCATTGCCGCATTGGGCGCCATCATCGGCACCACCGTTCACGCCCAAGAGGTGACCCTGCGCGTGCATCATTTCCTGTCCGCCGATGCCCCGATTCAAAAGGGCGTGCTTGAGCCGTGGGAAAAGACGGTCGAGGAGCAATCCGGCGGCCGCATCGATGTGCAGCTGTTTCCGTCGATGCAGCTGGGCGGCAAGCCGCCACAGCTTTACGATCAGGCCCGCGACGGCGTGGTCGATATCAGCTGGACCTTGCTGGGCTATACGCCCGGCCGCTTCCCGCTGTCCGAGGTGTTCGAGCTGCCGTTCATGTCGGGCACCGCGACCCAGACCACCACCGCCTTGCAGGAATTTCAGGCGAAATACCTGGGCGATGAGCTGAAGGATGTGCATCCGCTGCTGATCCACGCGCCCGCCGCCTATAAATTCCACACCAAGGACAAGCCGGTCGGCAAGATGGCCGATCTGGCCGGGCTGAAAATCCGCGCGCCGTCGCGGACCATGACCGACGGGCTGAACGCGCTTGGCGCCACCGCCGTCGGCATGCCGGTCCCCGAGGTGCCGCAGGCCCTGACCACCGGCGTCATCGACGGCGCCGTCATCCCGTGGGAGGTGTTCGGATCCTTGCGCATCGAAAGCGTGACCCGCGACCATACCGAATTCGGGATGGAAAACGGCGGTCTTTCGACCTCGGTCATGGCGCTGGTGATGAACCGGGCGAAATATGACGCGCTGCCCGACGATCTGAAAAAGATCATCGACGACAATTCCGGCGCGGCGCTGGCGGCGCTGGCGGGCGCGGCCTTTGACGCCGCCGAGGATGCGGAACGCCAAAAGGCGGTCGATGCCGGCCACACCATCACCGTCATCCCCGAGGACGGGCTGGCCGAATGGAAAGACGCGTCCCAGCCGGTGATCGACGCCTGGATCAAGGCCACGACCGATGCCGGCCATGACGGTCAGGCGATCGTCGAGGATGCCCGCGCCATGCTGGCCCGCGCCCAGGATAAATAACCGGGGCACGCAGGGGGATCAGAGCGAAAAAGGGGGCGGCGTCATGGCCGAAGAACTGACCGAACACGCGCATCCTGTGCCGGTTCCGGGCTGGCTTGCGGCGCTCTGCCGTGCCTTTGCCGGGATCGGCGGGCTTGCCTTGTTGGCGATGATGCTGATGACGGTGGCCAGCGTCACCTTGCGCGGCATCAACGGGCGCCCGATCTCGGGCGATTTCGAGCTGGTCGAGATGGGCAGCGCCATCGCCATCTTTTGCTTTCTGCCATGGTGCCAGCTTCGCGGCGGCAATGTGCTGGTCGATTTCTTTACCCAAAGGACCGGCCCGCGCGCGAACCACCTGCTCGAGGCGCTGGGGGATCTGCTTTACCTGCTGATCGCGGCGCTGCTGTTGTGGCGCATGTGGCATGGCGCGGGGGAAATGCGCAGCTATGGCGAACAGACCATGGTCCTGCGCCTGCCGATCTGGATCAGCTTTGTGGTCATTCTGCCGGCCATGGCGCTTTTGGTTGCGACCTGTGCCGCGACCATGATCGGGCATCTGAAAATGGCCCGTTCGGCATGAGCGGCATCGCCGCCGGGCTGACGGGATTTGCGGTGCTTCTGGCGCTGATGGCCATCCGTATCCCCATCGGGGTCGCCATGCTGGCCGTGGGGGTCGGGGGTTACGGGCTTTATACCGGGACGGCGCCCTTGCTCGCCTTTCTGAAAACATCGACCTATTACCAGTTTTCGACCTATTCGCTGTCGGTCATTCCGCTTTTTGTGCTGATGGGCGAATTTGCCACCAAGGCCAGGATGAGCCGGGCGCTTTATCGCACCGCCGCCGCCTTTCTGGGGCATCGCAGGGGCGGGTTGGCCATGGCATCCATTGGCGGTTGCGCGGCATTCGGGGCGATCTGCGGATCGTCCCTGGCCACCGCCGCCACCATGGGCCAGGTCGCGCTGCCAGAAATGCGGCGCTATAATTACAGCGGCGCGCTGGCCACCGGATCGCTGGCCGCGGGGGGCACGCTGGGGATCCTGATCCCGCCTTCGGTCATCCTTGTCCTTTACGCGCTGATGGCGGAACAAAGCATCGCCAAGATGTTCGTCGCTGCCATGGTGCCGGGCGTTCTGGCGGCGGTGGGCTATATGATCGCGGTCGCCGTCTTTGTCGCCCGCCACCCCGAGGACGGCCCCGCCGGCCCCCGCGCGGGCTGGGCGGAACGTTTCGCGGCGCTGCGCGAAACATGGTCGCTGATCCTGATCTTTACGCTGGTCATCGTCGGCATGTATCGCGGTTGGTTCACGCCGACCGAGGCCGCTGCTGTCGGTGCCTTTGGCACCGGGGCGCTGGCGGTGCTGCATGGCGGGCTGCGGTTGTCGGGGCTGATGGAATGCCTGCGCGGGACGGCCGTGACCTCGGGGATGATCTTTCTGATCCTGCTTGGGGCGGAAACGTTCAACGCATTTCTGGCCCAGACCCAGACACCGATGCTGTTGGCCAATGCGATCCAGCAATCGGGCCTAACGCCAATGCTGGTCCTGTTGGCGATGCTGGCGCTTTATCTGGTGCTGGGCTGCGTGATGGATTCGATGTCCATGCTGCTTTTGACCATCCCGATCTTTTACCCGATCATCGCCGGGCTGGATTTCGGCATGCCACGCGAGGACACGCTGATCTGGTTCGGCATCCTGGCCGTGGTCGTGGTCGAGGTCGGGCTGATCACCCCGCCCGTGGGTATGAATGTCTTTGTCATTAATGGCATGGCCCGTGATGTGCCAATGCTGGAAAGCTTTCGGGGCGTGCTGCCGTTTCTGATAAGCGACATGATCCGCATCGTCGTGCTTGTCCTGTTTCCGGCGGTCACGCTGGGCCTGGTCAGGGTGCTGGACTAGGCGCGGATGCGCCAGCGGGCGGCGATACGCGCCGCCCCCGGATCAGGAAAACCTGGCGCTGCCGGAACAGCCGACGATGACGCCGCCACAGCTGGTCTTTGAACCCAGATAGGCCACCGGCCGCCCGTCCATCGTCGCGCCGGCCTTGCCCTCAAGAATGACGCCGCCACAGGCGCATTTGTCGCCCACGCGGGCGACGGCGCGGCCGTCCACCGTGCCGCTGCCGCCCTCGACGATCACGTTCGCGCCGTGGCGGGGGCAGGCGTGCTTGTCACCGACACGGGCGACGATCATGCCTTGTCCTCGTCGAACTTGGCGCATTCCTCGCAAAGCGGCAGGCCCTCGCGCGCGGCCATTTGCAGGGTCGGCACCTGTGCGCCGCCGCTGCCGCCCATGATCACATTGCCTTTCAGCCAGATCGTCGGCGCCTCAAGGGTGATGCCGCTGGCGTCGATGGTGATCTTGCCGCCGGGGCCCTTGATCTGCATCTTTTGCCACGCCATCAGCGTGTGCAGCTTGGTGTTGTTGGTGATCGACTCGCCCACGTCCAGCGTATAGCGGCCGAACACCTCGCCCTCGAAATTGCGGCCCGCCTCATAGAGGTGGTCTGCATAGATCGATTGCTTGTGGATATTGCCGACGCGGTGGATGTGATCCTTGCCGTAATTTTCCTGTTGGTTGCGACCGACATTATAGACCATGTCATTGCCGATGGTTTCGGAATGGTCATTGCCGACGGCGATGGTCTTGTTGTGACCGATGGATTCGGCCTGGTCATTGCCCACCGTCTTTGAGCGGTCATGCCCGATCGAATGGGTCTCGTCGTTTTCGATGATGGTGTTGTGGTCTTTCTGCGCATGCATGAAGACCTCTTCGCGGCCCTTTTCATCCTCAAAGCGGAATTCGTTGTACCCGCTGCCCTGATGGGTGTCGGATTTGAAGGTGCTGACGGTCTTGTTCGCGGGCAGGGAATAGGGCACCGCGTTCTTGCCGTTATAGACGCAGCCGATGACCAGCGGCTTGTCGGGATCGCCCTCAAGGAATTCGACCACCACCTCCATGCCGATGCGCGGGATGACCATGCCGCCCCAGCCATTGCCGGCCCAGTTCTGGCTGACCCGGCAGCGCATGGAAAAGGCGTTTTCCAGATCCCAGTGGAACCGGACAAGGATGCGGCCGTATTCGTCGCAATCGATTTCGCCGTCGCCCACGACGACGGCGGTTTGCGGACCGTGGACCACCGGCACATAGGTGCGGCGCGGCGGCACCATGGGGGCGGTGTCGGGGGTAAAGATATAGCTGCCGGTAAAGGCATAGCCGTCGCTGCCCTGACCGCCGGAACCATAAGCCTCGCTGACGAAATGATGATGCGCCGAAAGGCACAGATAGGTTTCGCCGATGCCGGGCACCTTGTCGCCCGACAGCGTCACCCGCTTGCCCGAACGCAGGCTGACACAGTCGCCCACGGCGCGGTTGCGGCGGTCGGCGCCGCGTTCCTGACGGGTGCGCAGACCGGCGACGATCTTGCCCACGCCCTGGTTCAGGTAATCGCCCGGATAGTCAAAGCTTTCGATGGTGCCCTGTGCATAGGCGGCATCGCCCAGCCGGTCGGCCTCCATGGCTGCGTCGGGGGATTTGAAGTTGTAATCCGTCAACCGGATCGCGCCGGTGGTCATGTTGCGTTCGGGCGCCCAGTCCCAGAAATGCTCGCCCTCGGCCTGGTGATGGCCGTCATAGGATTTATAGGGACGGTCGCCGATGGTCTCATGCGCCAGCACGTCATCGGTCAGGACCAGGGTATGGCTGCCCGGCGCGTGGCGGAAATGAAAGCTGATGCCGTGCCGCTCCATCTGGCGGCGGGCGAAATCCAGATCGGATTCGCGGTATTGCACGGTATATTCCAATACCGGGTAATCGGCCGACAGCTTCATTTCCAGCGCGGGATCGCCAAGACCGGCATAGTCGGACAACAGTTCCTTGAGAATCTGGACCACGGTCTTGTTGTGAAAGATGCGCTGATTGCGCCGCCGCGAGGCCAGCCAGAACCAGGGCCGCAGCACAAGATCATAGCGGTGGCCGTTCTCACCGACCCCGGCCCAACGGGTGCTGGTGACGATGCCGTCAAAGGTCTGAACCCCCTCGCGGCCGTCGATCTCGACGCTGGCATGGGTGCCGATCAGGGCGTCGAAATCCAGATCGTCGCGGATCGCGAGGGCCTCGATCCGGTATTCGAACAGGTCGTTCAGATGGTCGCTGCCATCAAACCGCAAAAGCGCAAGCGTGTCCGGGCCAAGAGAGGTGGTCAGGCGGCCCAGCCGCTCGGCTTGCTTGAAAGGCGCATTCATCGGCAACCTCAAATTCATCAAATCACAACAATCGGCTAGGGCACCTTAACGTGAAGCCGGGCCAAGAACCAGCGCTTTGACGGCGCGCGCGGGACAATCGGGCACCGGATATCGGGCAAAGGCGGGACAAAAAAGGCGCGACATGGACCGCAGGTTGTTCGCCGCGCCCTGGCCATGCCTTTGAGGTTATGCCCGATGCGGCCCCGGCCGACAGGGGCCCGTGACCCTTGCCGGCCGACTTGCCGGCCGAATCGTCAGGCGGTGACCGCGTTATGGCCGAAATACAGGACCTCGCCATTCCTGCCCGCCAGATCGGCGGCATTCAGGCTCAGGCTGGCGCTGTCCAGAAGCTTGTGGCTTTTCTGCGCCTTGACCCATTCATCGGCATCCTGAAGCGTGGTCAGCGTATAGCTTGTGGTGTGGTTCAGGTAATGGGTCGGGATCACCACCTTCGGCTTCAGCCGGGCGATGATGTCATCGGCCTGTGCGTAACTCAGGATGTGCTGCGATCCGTCGATGGGCAGGGTCAGCACGTCGATCCTGCCGATGGCGTCCCAGAATTCCTGTGGCGGATTGTGCCGATTGTCGCCCCAGATCAGGGTCCGGATCTGGCCGGTCTCGACCACATAAACCACCATGTCCATGTGATTGGGGTTGTTGGGCGGACAGGCATCAACCCCGAATTCGGCCAGCGCATCCGTCCATTTGTACCAGCCCGGCGCCACGCAGGCATGCTTGTCGGCAAAGCCCGTGATCCGAAGATCGGCGAATTCGAAATGCCCCACCATCCGGTCAAGCACCATGGTCGATATCGGGCGGTGGATCGCGTCATGGTCGAAATGCGTATGCGTCGACATGCAGATATCGACCGGGGTTTCGGGAAACTCGTTCCGAAACCACAATCCCCATGCCCCCGAGGGATCATTGCGCCACGGATCGAACAGCACCGTGGCGCCGCCGGGGGACCGGATTTTCAGCGCGCAATGGCCATAGAAATCCAGCCCGACATCGCCCTCGACCATGTTGCCGGTGGTCTTTTGCAGGTCGATCACGGCGTTATTGTTGCCCGGCTGTGTCCAGTCGGTCGACTGTGCCCGCGCCGCCGTCGCGCCCAGCAATGCGGCCGTGCCGCCGACGCCGGCCGCCATGAAGAATGACCGCCGCGAAAGCCCCGGTGCCAGATCGTCGCGCCGGCCGTCCTTGAACACCGGTTCCAGATGCAGATCGTCTTTGTCCATGTGCTTATCCCCGTTGGAAAATTCAGCCTGGTCTGATGCCAGTTCCAAAAGGGTATCATCGTGCCCGGACCCCGGCGGTATCGGAAGAATCTGGGGGTTTCATGGGGGAAATCCCCATGTTTTCAGCGCGCGGCCCGCAAGGCGCTGCGCAGGCTGCGGCCGCTTTTGCACAGGCCCATCTTCTTGCGGATATTGTTGCGGTGAAATTCGATGGTGCTGGTTTCGCGCGACAGCGTGCGGGCGATGTCCTTGGTGGTCTGGCCGCGCATGATCATCTGGGCAATTTCCTGTTCGGCGGGGGTCAGCGCCTCGAACGCGCGGGTCAGTTCGCCCGACATCGAGGCGGTCAGCGATTTCAGGTTGTCCTCAAGCATGTTCAGATACATGGCCGATGCCGCGTCCCGACCCAGCCGCGCGCGCAGCTTTACCATAAGCGGAATGGCAAGCCCCCTGATCTGGCGCAGGATATTGGCGTCGTATTCGCGGCGCGCGGTCTCGATATTCGCCAAAAGCACGCGCAGCGCGGCATTCGCTTCCTCCAGATCGGTGGTGCGTCGCTTCACCCGGCTTTCCAGCTGATCCAGTGTCGTCTGCAATTCGCGTTCAAGAGCGGCGCGCCGGTCCACCTCGACCAACAGGCGCAGATCGCTTTCGATGACGCGGGAAAATTCCTGCAACCCTTCGCGAAACAGCAACGCCTTGGGGTTGCGATGCGTGTCGAGCACGCAGATCGTCCCAAAGACCGAGCCATCGGGCCAATGCAGCGCATAGCCCAGATAAAAGCTCATCCCATATTTCAGATCGTCGTTATCGGCCCATCGCGGATCCCGCGCCGCGTCCTCGACCGCCAATGCGCCATCGCTCAGCACGCTGGAACAATAAAGCCGGTCGTTGAGCGCGAATCGCAGGCCGGGATCATAGGGATGGGCCTCGGTCCGGCTGGCGACAAAGACGGCGTGATCCTGTGCATTCGTCCGCATCACCAGACTGGCCGGCACATCCGCCAGTCGCGCGATCAGATTGACGATCCGCTGCCAGTTCTCGATCGTGTGCTGGGGAATCTGTGGATGTTGCGGGGTCATTGCGGGCCCGTGCTGCATAGATTCATGACAAACGTTGTAAAAAACCTAGCCGCATATGCCGTGCCGAAACAATTCCGTTTCTTGGCCCCGGCCTTTGCAAGGCACGGATTTGTCAGAAATTCGGCGATGGCTGGCTCTGGACAAGCGCGCCGATCCGTGCGGCTTAGGGCGAATGACAAAACGCCGCGCCATCATCCTTTTATGTCTTGCCGTGATCTTTGGCATGTCGCCGTGGTTCGCCACCGGGGCTGCGGTCATGGATATCGCGCGCGAACGCGGCATCGGGCCGGGGATGCAGGCGCTGTTGGCGTCGGCGGTGCAGGCGGGGTTCGTGATCGGGGCCTTTGGCTTTGCCGTCGCGGGCATCGCCGACCGCTTTGATCCGCGCCGGGTGATGGCGCTGGCGGCGCTGGCGAATGCGGTGACCACCGCGCTTTTGCTGGTGGTGCCGCCGGGCACGCCCGGTTCGGTGCTGTTGCGGCTGATCACCGGGGCGGGGTTTGCGGGCATCTATCCGGTCGGCATGAAGGTCATGGTCGGCTGGGGACAGCGGGATCGGGGCTTTCTGGTCGGCATGCTGGTCGGCGCGCTGACCTTTGGTTCGGCTCTGCCGCATCTGGCGGCCTATTTCGGCGCGGCCTCGTGGCGGACGGTGGTGGTGGTGGCGGCGCTCGCCTCGCTGGCGGGGGCGGGGCTGGCCTTGATGCTGCGGGTCGGTCCCTATCATGTGCGGGCGCAAAGCTTTGATTTCCATGCCATCCGGCTGATGTGGACCAACCGCCACATCCGTGCCGCCACCGGCGGCTATCTGGGCCATATGTGGGAACTTTATGCGCTTTGGTCATGGATCGGGGTCATTGCCGCAACCAGCTATGGCGCCGCCAACCTCGCGCCCGCGCGGGCCGAAAGTCTGGCCGCGCTGACCGCGTTCGGCGCGGTCGCCATCGGGGCGGGGCTGTGCCTGCCCGCCGGGCGGCTGGCGGACCGCTTTGGCAAGGCGCGCATCGCGGCCGGGGCGATGTGGCTTTCGGGTGCGGCGGGGCTGGCCACGGCGCTGGCTTTTGGCGGCCCGGTCTGGTTGGTGATGGCGCTGTTGTTGATCTGGGGCGCGACGATCATTCCCGACAGCGCCCAGTTTTCGGCGCTGATCGCCGATCACGCGCCGCCGCAGGTCGTGGGTAGCCTGATGGCCATGCAGACCGCGCTGGGATTCACGCTGACCATCGCGACGGTGCAGTTGACGCCGGTTCTGGCGGCGGCGGTGGGCTGGCCGGTGACGCTTGCGGTGATGGCGCTTGGCCCGGCGCTTGGGATCCGGGCGCTGCGCATGGTGCGCTGGGGCGCCTGAGGGCTAAAGGAAATCGTCGCGGCGCGGGGTGAAATTGTCGATCAGCTCGCCCGCCTCAAGGCATTCGCAGCCATGCCGCATCCCCGAGGGGATGACCAGGCTGTCGCCGGGCGCAAGCTCGACACTGTCATCGCCCAGAAAGAACCGGAACCGCCCGCGCGCGACATAGGTCGACTGGATATGCGGATGGCTGTGCAGCGCGCCGCGCGCGCCGGTCTGGAACCGGAACGACACCACCATGATTTCGGGCGACTGGGACAGCACCTGGCGTTCGACGCCGGGATCGGGATGGGCAATCGGATAGCTGGGCTGGGTCATGGCGTTCTTTGCTTTGGGGTGTTCCGGGTTCGCCCCGGATTGCCGCCGAACCTGCGCCGCGCCCCGGGCCGTGTCAATAAGTCATCATACAGATGGCCGGCCCGGTTCCACCGCCAAAATGCGGCCGGTCCTGCGGGTTGACAGCATTCATATGATATGTTGACTGCCCTCCGTGAACCATGGCCCGGCGGCATGCCGTCCGCGCCCGCGCGCGCTTTGTGCAAATCTGAAAGGATACCGGATGAGTTTCACCCCGCATGGCAAGCATCTGATCGCCGGTGAATGGGTCGGCGGCGGCGCGACCTTCACCTCCGAGCCGGCGCATGGCCCGGCCCATGATTTCAGCATCGGCACCGTCGATCTTGTGGACCGTGCGGCGCAGGCCGCCGAACAGGCGTTCTGGACCTATGGCTATGCCACGCGCCAGGAACGCGCCGCCTTCCTTGACGCCATCGCCGATGAGATCGAGGCCCGGGCCGAGGCGATCACCGAAATTGGCAGTCAGGAAACCGGCCTGCCGCCCGCCCGGCTTCAGGGTGAGCGCGGTCGCACCGTCGGCCAGCTGCGGCTCTTTGCCAGCCATATCCGCGCCGGCGATTATCTGGACCGCCGCCATGACGCGGCACTGCCCGACCGCCAGCCGCTGCCGCGCCCCGATATCCGGCTGATCGAACGGCCCATCGGGCCGGTCGCGGTCTTCGGGGCGTCGAATTTTCCGCTGGCATTCTCGACCGCCGGGGGCGACACCGCCGCCGCGCTGGCCGCCGGTTGCCCGGTGGTGGTCAAGGGCCATTCCGCCCATCCCGGCACCGGCGAAATCGTGGCCGAGGCGGTCCATGCCGCAATCGCGAAACAGGGCATTCATCCCGGTGTCTTCAGCCTGATCCAGGGCGGGCGGCGCGATGTCGGCACCGCGCTGGTCCAACATCCGCTGATCAAGGCGGTCGGCTTTACCGGCAGTCTGGCCGGGGGCAGGGCGCTTTTTGACCTCTGCGCCGCCCGCCCCGAACCGATCCCCTTCTTCGGCGAATTGGGCAGCGTCAACCCGATGTTCCTGTTGCCCCATGCTGTGGCCGCGCGCGGCGCCGAAATCGGCAAGGGCTGGGCCGGCTCGCTGACCATGGGCGCGGGCCAGTTCTGCACCAATCCCGGCATCGCCGTCGTGGCCAAGGGCGCCGAGGGCGATGCCTTTGTCGCCGCCGCCCAGCATGCGCTGGCACAGGTCGGCCCGCAGGTCATGCTGACCGACGGGATCGCCAAGGCCTATCGCGACGGTCAGGCCCGGTTCGAGGGCCGCAACAGTGTCGAGCCGCTGCTTTCGACCGAAAGCACCGGGCGCGAGGCCAGTCCGAACCTTTATGAAACCGACGCCGCCACCTATCTGCAAGACCACGCCTTGGGCGAAGAGGTGTTCGGCCCGCTGGGTCTGGTGATCCGCGTCGATGGCGCCGATGACATGCAGCGGCTGGCCTTGGGGTTCGAGGGACAGCTGACCGCGACCATCCATCTGGACGAGGGCGATCTGCCGCAGGCACAGCGCCTGTTGCCGGTTCTGGAACGCAAGGCGGGGCGCGTGCTCGTCAACGGCTTCCCGACCGGGGTCGAGGTCTGCGACGCCATGGTCCATGGCGGCCCCTATCCGGCCAGCACCAATTTCGGCGCCACCTCGGTCGGCACCATGGCGATCCGGCGCTTCCTGCGTCCCGTCAGCTATCAGAACTTTCCGCAGGCGCTGTTGCCCGCGGATCTGCAATGACCCAAGGCCCCGCGCGGCTTGCGGCGGCCGAGCCCGGATTTCCGGGTCGGACGCTGGTCGTGCGGGTCCGCGAGGCGATGCGCGCCCAGATCGGGCGGGGCGATTACCGCCCTGGCGACCGCCTGCCCTCCGAGGCGCGGCTGACACAGGAATTCGGGGTCAGCCGCACCGTCATCCGCGAGGCGATCGCCGCCCTGCGTGCCGACGGGCTGGTCGATCCGCGTCAGGGGGCGGGGGTGTTCGTGCTGGAACCGCCCGCGCCCGATGCGCCGGCCTTTCGCAATCTGGACCTGGCCCGGGTGTCGTCGCTGATCGAGATGCTGGAACTGCGCGCGGCGGTCGAAGGCGACGCGGCCGGTTATGCCGCCAGCCGCCGGTCCCCCGCGCAGGAACAGCGCATCGTCGAAACCTATGAGGAACTGCGCGCCCTGACGCGGGCGGGCACGCCCTCGTCCGAGGCCGATTTCCGCTTTCACCTTGCCATTGCCGAGGCGGCGAACAATCCGCGATTCAGCGAATTTTTGCGGCTGATCGGGCCGACGATCATCCCGCGCCGGGTGTTTTCACCCGATGACGGCGCGCCGCTTCCGGCCGAATTCCTGAGGCTTCTGGACAGCGAACACACCGCCATCGTCACCGCCATCCTGTCCGGCGACCCCGAGGCCGCCCGCGCCGCCATGCGCGCCCATCTGATCGACAGTCAGGCGCGCTATTGCGCCTTTCTGCGCCGCATCCGTGCGGGCGACGGCGAGGCCGCGACCGGCTAAAGCATCCATTCGATGGGCAGGATCCCGATCACCGCCAGCGCGAACTGCTGAAACAGTGTCGCACCGGGTTCCTGTTGCCAGGTCACGACCTCGCCCGAGGCCTCGGTCTCGCGCCAGATCATGCGGTCGTCTGCGGTCAGTTCGGGGCGATAGCTCACCTGATCCAGCGGTCCCCGGAACGTATGGCCGACGCGGCTTGCCATCTCGGGGCTGTCGATCAGAAACCCCATTTCGCAATTCAGCATCGCCGAGCGCGGGTCAAAGTTGAACGAGCCGATAAAGATCCGCTTGTCATCCACCGCGAAGGTCTTGGCATGCAGGCTGGCCCCCGACAGGCCCAGCGGCTTGAGCTGGGTTTCCGATTCCGGCGTGACACCGCCGCGCAGCTTCAGCTCATAGAGCTTGATCCCCGCCTTCAGCAATTCGCGGCGGTATTTCGTATAGCCGGAATGCACCAACAGCACATCGGTCGTGTTCAGCGCATTGGTCAGGATCGAGACCTCTTTGCCCTGCGCCGCCAGCCCGGTGAAATATTCCGTACCGGCCGTGCCGGGCACGAAATAGGCCGAAACCAGATCCAGCCGCTGTTCCACCTCGCCCAGGATGTCGGCCAGATGCGCGATCATGAGCTGGTCCTTGCGGGCGATGCCCTGACCCTTGACCGGATCGTCGGCGACCAGCTGGACCCGCGTCCATTCCAGCGGCACCTGACCCGAGGCATAGCGCGCAAGCCCGTTTTCCAGCCCGGCCATAAGCTCTTGCGCCTCGGGGCTGGCCTGAATCTCGGCCACGCGGCGGTCGAAACCGGCGCGGTCACCCGTGCCGGGGATGATGTTTTCCACCTCATAGACCGAGGCGCTGTTCCAATAGGCGTCAAAGGTGGCGGCGGTCTGGGGCACGATCTGACCCACGGCCAGCGCATCCATATCGACATAGAACGCATCGCCGATCGCGAAATATTCGTCGCCGATATTGCGCCCGCCGATGATCGCCACGGCGCTGTCGGCGATCATGGATTTATTGTGCATGCGCCGGTTCATGCGCATGAAATCGATCGCATAGCCCGCCATTTTGGGGCTGCGCACGGTCGAGGGGTTGAACAGCCGGATCTGGAAATTCGGCTGTGCGTTCAGCGCCGCCATATAGCCGTCGAGCCCCGGCACGCCGTTATCGTCCAGAAGTAGCCGCACCCGCACGCCCCGCTTTGCCGCCCGGTCCAGCGCGTCCAGAAGGATGATCCCCGACAGGTCGTCGTGCCAGATGTAATATTGCGCGTCGATGGAATGCTGCGCCGTTTCGATCAGCGAAAGGCGGCTGGCCAGCGCGTCCTTGCCCGAGGCCAGCGCCGACACCCCCGACAGGCCCGGATGGGCGGTGATCCCCTCGGTCGCCAGCTGACCCAACCGGGTATCGGTCGCAAGGGGTCGGGCGGTCTCGGCCGGGCGGTTGGCGATATCGGGCAGTGGGAACATGAATCGCCCGGCCACGATTGCCGCCGCCAGCACGATGGCG
Source organism: Paracoccus mangrovi (assembly GCF_042648425.1). Classification (NCBI taxonomy): domain Bacteria; kingdom Pseudomonadati; phylum Pseudomonadota; class Alphaproteobacteria; order Rhodobacterales; family Paracoccaceae; genus Paracoccus; species Paracoccus mangrovi. Next base: position 74,672 of record NZ_JBHRXJ010000011.1, read on the forward strand.
ATCCCGATCAGAAATTTCAGCATACGCAGCATCTGTGGGACCTTGTGCAAAGGGGGGCCGGGCGCGGGCGCACCGGCATTGCCGCATGTCTAACCCCGCACCCGCCGCAGGCCAAGCCCGGGCTGCGGCGATCGGGCCATGTTTGGGGGCTTGCGCCCCCCGGCGCGCGGTGCTTTTAGTCGGTCCAGCCAGCCCAAAGCCCGCCGATTCCGAAAACGACCGCAGTGCCGTGCCTTGTCGCGCACCGGTCTGTCCCTCTCTCTCTTGGGTGCGGGCAGGCACGGCTGAAATGATCCCAGGCGGTCCTGAACAAGGAACGATTCATGAGCATGATCCCCTTTTCGCGGGTCCGGCTGGCTTCATGTGCGGCGGCCGCGCTTATGGCCCTTGGCGTGCCCGCCATGGCCGAGACGATCTTTACCCGGCCGCTGATCGACTTTGCCGGCGATGTCGGCATCAGCGGACCGGAGCGCAGCGCGATCCATCAGGGCGGCACCGCCGTCATCACCGCCGAGGACATGATCCCCGGCCAGACCGTGACCTTGATGCGCGGCACCACCGTGTTGAACCCCGCGCCGATCACCGTGGATGACAAGGGCAGCTTCAGCTTTACCTTGCCCATCGATGCCGAGGCGAGCCTTGGCTTGCAACCCATTGTGGTGATTGCCGAAAATCCCGCCGCCGCCAAGGTGGTCGAGCTGCGGATTTCGCCCGATCTGCCCTTGCAGGGGGCCGAGAAATTCGATCTGACCAGCGCCCCGGCCGCACCGGGGCTTTACCAGATCGTCGCCAATGCGGCCGGGGATGCCGTCTTTGTCACCAGCGCGGTCGGCTGGCCCCCGGTTCGCGAATCCCGGTTGTTGAGGATCGATCCCGCCACGCTGAAAGTGCTGGCCGAGGTCGCGCCCGCGCCCGCCCCGGCGACGCCCAAGGGCGGCGATGGCGGCGTCTATGCGTTCTATGGCGTCGCCGTGGACAATGCCCATGGCCGGGTCTGGGTGTCGAACACCCGTCAGGACACGGTCGCGGTCTATGATCAGTCCGACCTCAAGCTGATCAAACAGTTCGAACCCGGCACCGTGCCCCATGCCCGTGACATCGTCATCGATGAGACAAATGGCCGCGCCTATGCCAGCGCGACCGGGACCTCGGGGATCATGGTCTTTGACACCGACACGCTGGAACAGCTGGACACGATCAAGATCGCGTCACAGGTCCGCAACGAGGATTTTTCCTCGATGGCGCTGGATCTGGACGAGGCGGGCGGCAAGCTGGTCACGGTCAGCCTGACCACCCCCGAGGCGGCGCTGATCGAACTGACCAGCGGCAAGGTCCGCATCATCCCGCTTTCGGGTGCCAAGGCGGCCTCGGGCGTGGCCTATGACCCGCAAGAGGGGCTGATCTTCGTCGCCTCGCAGGCCACGGACAACCTGTTGATCGTCAAGGCGGAAACCGGCGAGGTGCTGCATGATGTCCCGGTTGGCGCCGGGCCGCTCAATGTGGCGTTCGATCCGGTCGGGCGGCTCGCCTATGTCGCCAACCGCGTCTCGGGGACCATCGCCGTGGTCGATACCAAAGGCCAGCTGGTCGCCAATCTGGATGCCGGCAGCTTTCCCAACCAGCTGCGGGCCGATGGCAAGGGCAATGTCTGGGCGGTGAACAAATCGCGCGGCGAAAACGACGAGGCGGGCGATCGCATCTGGCGGATCACGCCTAAGCGCTGATCGGTCCGGGGCAGGGGGGCGGCGCCCCCTTGCCCTCCGGTCCCGACCTCTGTGCCGGGCCGCGAAACACCCGCCGCGCCATGCGCGGGGTGGGGCGCGGCCTAGTCGGCGACCTTTTTGACGAATTGCGATTTCAGGCCGATCTGGCCAATGCCCGGGATCTTGCAGTCGATGTCGTGATCGCCCTCGACCAGACGGATGCCGCGAACCTTGGTGCCGACCTTGATGACCGAGGACGAGCCCTTCAGCTTGAGATCCTTGATCACCGTGACCGTGTCGCCATCGGCCAGAAAGTTGCCGACGCTGTCGCGAATGCCGGTCCCGGAATCGGACGCGGCGCCGGGCGCCCATTCATGCCCGCATTCCGGACAGATCAGCAGGGAATCCACCTGATAAACATAGGCAGAGCGGCATTCGGGGCAGGGCGGCAGGGTCTGGGTCATGATCCCCCTATATCCGCTGGGCCGGGCGGGGAACAGTGCGGCTTTGTGTGGTCTTTGTGTTCTGCAATCGCGGATTGCATCGGCGGCTCATCACATCGTCTATACAATAATATATTCATCTTCTTATATGGCCGAATGGTTGATGGGTTTTCGGCTGGGTAATGATTTGACGGGTTCGTCTGCGGCGGCATCGCTTCCTTCTTCCGCATGCATGGCGTGCAATATTGTCCACATTCATGTCGATGCCGACCGTGACGGGGTGATCGACGACCGCCCGGCCGGCGATATCTGGACCGGCGGCAAGACCGGGCGCGGCGCGATCATCAGCGTCAATAATGACAATGATGACGGCAAGGCCGGGGCCGTGGCGCGCGACAATACCGATAACAGCGACACCAAAATCAACAGCAGCGCCGATCTGCGCGATATCGCACCGCTGGACCTGCGCAAGATGTCGGACCTGCCGCTTGAGGGGGCGCGGGTCATTCTTTCGGTCCCGACCACGCCGCTGGATTATCGCGGCTATATCCGCATTTTCGATGGCCGCAGCGCCGGCTCGACCGAAATCATCGGCAGTGCGACCGGCTCTGAAAAGGCATTCACCGAGGCGGATTTCAAGGCCGGCCGGATCGAGCTGGGGATGGAGGCGCTGCGCTATCCGACGCGTGCGGTGGGCGACGGCACCGTGGATTTCGACGGCCGGATCCAGCTGATCCTGCGGGTCGAGGGGGCCGACGGCACCGTGATCCACCGCGAAACCGTGCCGGTGCGCGTGGCGCCCTGGATCGTCTTCAACCACACCGACATCACCGAAACGGTCTATGTTGCGGAAATCAACGAGGGATATCTCGATGACAATTCGCGCTTTATCGGCGAATTGCGCAAGGTGGTCGGCGGCAAGCTGCGGGTCATTCCGGCGGGCGAGGCCGACGGTGACCGCTGGGCGCAGGACGTCATGGAAATGGGGTTCAGCAACTGGCCGGGGGATCGGGACCTGACGACCGTGATTCGCACGCCCAGAACGCGGGGCGGCAGCGACCAGTTCGGCAAATATCCCGGCCGGGTGCTGCTGGGTCTGGATTTCGGCTATTACGAATCGAACGCGCTGGAACAGGGGTCGAGCCTCAATTCCTTTGGCAATCTGGAATGTTCCCCGCCGATCCCCGGCTATCCCTTTGGACGCGTCGTCTATGGCACGCCCGGCATGCGCGAGGCCGTTCGCTACGGCCATTCGCCGATGAAAAGCGGTATGCGCGCTCTGCTTGAGGGACAGGAACTGCAATCCCCGATCAAGCTTGATACCGGCTGGCTGATGGTTGGGCATGTCGATGAATTCATGAGCTTTATTCCCGATCCTTCGGGGACGCATGGCTTCAAGATCGCCTTTGCGAGCCCAAGGCTCGCGGTCAGCATCCTGCGGGAAAATCCGCGCGGGCTATTGTTTCAGGGCATCCTTGCGAATGATGGATCCACCAGTCCGATCGCGGAATATACCCGCATTCTGGGCGGCGATGTCCCCTATGACGAATATGGCTCGGCCGCGGTCATTCTTGGCAATGAAGGCTTTCTGACCTTGCAGAATGAAATTCAGGGCATTCTGAACAGCCAGAAAAATGCCCTGAAATCGGGGCTTTCGTTGAAAGACAGCGATTTCATCGATCTTCCGATCCTGTTTTACTGCCATGCTCCCGAAAGCCTTTCGGGCTGCATCGCGCTGACGCCGGGGTCGGTGAACATGCTGGTGGTGACGCATGCGCCCGGCGATATCGATCTGGTGATCCCGAAACCCTTTGGCCCGACCATCGGCGGCATCTGCATGTATGAAAAGGCGATCAAGGCGGCCTTTGCCCCCAACAGGGCGGTCACGCCGCATTTCGTCGATTGCTTCCTGACATACCATGTGTTGCAGGGTGAAATTCACTGTGGAACAAACAGCAAGCGCAAGCCGCCAAAGAAAAGCTGGTGGCACCATTCCGCATAGATATGGAACAGAAGGGGCGCGACCATGAATTTTCGATCTCTGGCGCGGCTGATCTGTCTGATCGGGGCGGTTCTGATATCCGCCACCGCCTGCGCCGACACCAAAAGGAGCGTTGATCCGATGATCGAAAAGCAAATTCAGGAACTGTCCTTGCTGACCGGGCCGGATTATGCCGCGCGGCGCAACGCCTTTCTGGATCAGGCGCCGCCGCTGCCCGATTATCCCCATGACCTGATGGCGCGGGGACCGGAATATCGCGCGCAATATCTGATCCTGCAAGGATGGCAACGCAACGCCGCCCTGCTTGGCGAGATCGGCAAAAGGGTCGATGCGGTGAATGCCCGCTTCATGGGCCGAAGTGCTGCGGGATTTTCCCCGCTCTGGAACGAGACGCGCTTTCTTTCGGCCAAGACATGGCGCCGCGACGGGCTGGCCTATGCCTGGGAGGATATTCTGAAATTCGCCGATGAGAAACCGGAATGGAAACTGCAAAACAGCCAGGAAATCCTGCGCGGTTTTCCCGATGCCGATTCCATCGAGCCGCTTTTGATCTATATCCACATGGAAAGGAACACCGCCCTGCGCAATGGCGGGGTGACGACGCTGGCCTCGATGCCCAAGGCCGCGTTGCAGGAACGTCTGGCGCTGGACAGCGATTTCTATCGCGTGATGCGCCCGGTTCTTCAGGAAGCATTGCGCAGGCAATAGCCATGGATCCGAAACCCTGCCTGACGGTCCAGTCATTCGAGGTCGCGCCGGTCCGGCGTGGTCCCGACCGGCCATTCTGGGACGCGACCTGGATCGCGCCGAAACTGCATGAGCTGTTGTTCGCGCCAAAGGCCGGGTCGCAGGACGGATCCCCGTCGCGGACCTATCTGATCGTGGACGCCACGCTGCGCACCCGCGCCACCGGGTTGTTCGATCTGGATGTGCTGCCGCTGCCGGTGCGCTGTCTGTTTCAGGGCGAGGCGCAACAGAATTTCGCCGCCAGCGCGCCCTATCTGGTCGATCTGACCCTGCCCGAGACGGGGCCGACATCCTTTCACAAGCGTTTCTTCGCCGAAGATTGGGAAAAGGGCACCGGGATCGTGCTGCGCAGCACCGCGCCCATGGACGCGATCTGGTCGCATTTCCGCAAATTCACCCTGATCGAGGGGGCGGCGGGGCGGTCGATGTTTTTCCGCTTTTGGGAAACCAACACGCTTTACGATTATTTCAGCGCCGTCGCGATGCTGCCCGAACGCGCGAGGGATCTGTTCTGCCTGCGCTCGGGCGAGCTGGTCGATCTGATCCTGGGGCATTCCGACATGATGTCGCGCAACTATCTGGTCCGCCCGGATCCCGAGGCGCTTTCCGGGATAGAGCCGTCGCGTGGCCGGCTGCGCCTGCACCCGGACGAGGAACGGGCGCTTTATCGCGGTGTCCTGCGCGGCCATGCCAAACAGATCGAGCGCCGGCTGCCCGCCCATCACGCCGATCTTGGCCCCGCCGAACGCGAGGCATTGGTGTTCGATTGCGTCTGCCGGATGCGCGATCGCGGCATCCTCCAACTGGATCAAATCGAAACCCAGGTCGAATGGGAATTGCGCACGGCCAAGGGCGGCCCCCGCGCAACAAGCTGATCCGAAACGAAAACCGGCGGAAGAGGCGGGAGTCGAACCCACCGAAGACGCAAGGCGCCCCCCTCCGGATTTGAAGTCCGGGCACCCCACCGGGGATGTTTCTCTTCCGCCGGCGACAGTATTGGCGGCTTCGCGGGAAGGCAATCGCTTTGCATGCCGCCGGGTCCGCGAACCGGCCCCGCGCGCATTCCCATGGCTTCAATCCCGGCCGGGGCTGTGGTTCAAATCCGCATTGGATGGGCAATATCGGGGCGGGAACCATGTCGAGGTTGCGTTGGATGATGTCGCGGATCGGGCGCACGCTTTGGGTCCGGGTCGTGCTTTATGCGGTTCTTGGGGTGCTGGCGGCGGGCGCGGCCTCGCTTGCGGGCTATTTGCCGATGGGGTTGCCGCTGGATATTTCGGTCGATGCGATCGACAGCCTGCTGTCGGTGCTGTCCTCCAGCATGCTGGCGGTGACGACCTTTTCCATCGGCTCGCTGATGACGGCTTACGGGTCGGCGACCTCGAACGGGACGCCGCGCGCGACGACCCTTCTGGCCGAGGATGCGGTGGTGCAATCGGCGCTGGCGACATTTGTCGGCTCGTTCCTGTTCAGCATCGTGGGCATGGTCGCATTGCGCATCAGCGCCTATGGCCCCGAGGGGCGGGCGCTGTTGTTTCTGGTGACGCTGGCGGTGATCGGGCTGGTGGTTCAGGCGCTTTTGCGCTGGATCGACCAGCTGACGCGGCTGGGCCGTGTCGGCGACACGCTGGAACGTATCGAAGAGGCCACGCATGAGGCGATGACCGTCTGGCTCGACCATCCCTCGATGGACGGGCGTCCGCGCCCGGATGCACCACCGCCGGGCCAGCCGGTTCCGGCAGGTCGGGTCGGCTATATCCAGCATGTCGATGTCGCCGCGCTTGACGGAATTGCCCGCAAGCAGGGGGTCGAGATCGATCTTTTGGTGCTGCCGGGCAGCTTTGTCTATGAGGACACGCCGCTTGCGCAATTGCGGGGGTCCGGTGCGCCGGCTGCGTTGCCGCAAGAGCTGGTTGACGAAATTCGTGCCGAAATCGCGCTGGATGCGGAACGCACCTATGATCAGGATCCGCGTTTCGGTCTGGTTACCATGTCCGAGGTGGCGCTGCGGGCGCTGTCGCCCGCCGTCAACGATCCCGGGACCGCCATCGACGTGATCGGACGTCAGACCCGGCTGCTGAGCTTTTGGGCGCGGGGCTGGGACAAGGCCTGCGCCGCAGCCCCCGAATATCCGCGCGTCACCGTGGCGCCGCTGTCCTTTGCCGATATGTATGACGACGCCTTCAACCAGATCGGCCGCGACGGCGCCGGACAGGTGGATGTCATGCTTCGGCTGATGAAGGCGCTGATCGCGCTGACCCGGACCGGCCCCGACGAGGCGCGTCAGGCCGCCCATCGACAGCTGCGTCTGGCCCATGCCCGCGCCATGCATGCCCTGGTGATCGAGGATGACAAGGCCCGCCTGAACGCGCTTTACGCGGGCGGCGTTCCGGCCTGATCCTGCGCAGCAGACAGCCCATGCAAATGGAACACCGCCCCCGGGGGACCGGGGGCGGCGTGACAGGCCTCGGACCTGTTATGAGCTGATCCACCGAAGGCTGGTGTGGCCCGAGGCCCGACCCCGTTATTCGGCCGCGAACTGGTTCATGGTGTTGGCATGGCCGCCCGCTTTCAGCGCGCGTTCGCCGCCGACCATTTCCTTGAACGTGTCGCCCAGATCCGAACCGACCTCGTGCTGGTGCTTGACCGCCGCGACGCCGCGCCGGATTTCCTCGCGCTGGACGGTTTTGACATAGGCCAGCATCTTCTGTTCGCCAAAATAGCCGCGCGACAGTTCGTCCATCGACTTGGCGGTCAGGTGGAAGGTGGGCAGCGTGATCAGGTTGTGGAACACACCGGCCCGCGCCGAGATGTCGGTCTGGAAGTTTTGCAGACGGGCATCCGCCTCGCGGCCCAGATCGGTATCGTCAAAATCGGGCTTCATCAGCTCGTTGCCTTCCGGGTAATCCGAGGCCGCGATCTTGCCTTCGGCGATCCACTGGTCGCGGACCTGTTTGCGCAGGTTCAGCGTCCAGTTGAAGCTGGGCGAGTTGTTATAGGTCAGCTTGGCGTTGGGGACGACCTTGCGGACCTCGTTCACCATGCTGGCGATCTCGTCGACATTCGGGGTGTCGGTTTCGATCCAGACCATATCGGCGCCGCCTTCGGTCAGGTTGGTGATGCAATCCTCGATCACGCGCTCGCGGCCGGTGTTTTCCTTGAACGGGAACAGGCCGTTGGGCAGGCGCGCCGGCTTGACGAACTGGCCGTTCTGGTAAAGCGCGACTTCGCCGTCACGGATCGGGTTGGCGTCGCTGATCGCTTCGGTCTTGAGCCATTTGATATAGCCCGAGGCAAGATCGCCGGGACGCTGGCTGACCGGGATCTTTTGGGTCAGGCCGGCGCCAAGGCTGTCGGTGCGGGCGACGATGACGCCATCGTCCACGCCCAGTTCCTCAAGCGCGAGGCGGCAGGCGCGCAGCTTTTCGATGAAGTCTTCGCGCGGCACGGTGACCTTGCCGTCCTGATGGCCGCATTGCTTGGCGTCCGAGACCTGGTTTTCGATTTGCAGAGCGCAGGCGCCGGCCTTGATCAACTCCTTGGCCAACAGATAGGTCGCGTGCTCGTTGCCGAAACCGGCATCGATATCGGCGATGATCGGCACGACATGGGTTTCGAAATTGTCGATCTTTTCGATGATCTTCGCGCGGTCGGCGTCGGTCTTGGCGGCTTTCAGTTCCTTGAACAGGTCGTTGATCGCGACCTCGTCGGCCTGACGCAGCGAGACATAGATTTCGTGGATCAGGTCGGCGACGGCGGTCTTTTCATGCATCGACTGGTCGGGCAGGTGGCCCCAGCGGTTGCGCAGGCCGGCGACCATCCAGCCCGACAGGTACACATAGGTGCCCTTGGCGGTGCCGCGCATGCGCTTGACGGCCTTGATCATCTGTTGGGCATGAAAGCCCGACCAGCAGCCCAGCGACTGGGTGAACTTGCTGGGATCGGCGTCATAGGCGGCCATGTCGGCGCGCATCACCGTCGCCATGTCGCGGGCGATGTCGAGATGCGTGTCATAGGTGTTCTGCATGCGCAGCTGAACGATGTCGTCGATGCCGACGCCGCCGGGCGCCTGCCCCGAGGGGTAACGCTTTTCGACCTCGGCGCGGTGCTGGGCATAGGTTTTGCGGTTGGCCATGGGAATTCCTTTCGTCGCATTCATATATGGGGGGCGGGCGCGCGGCCCGCCGCATGGGATAAGGATCAGTCCAGCGCGTTCAGCACGTCCTGGGCCGGCGTGGTGATGAAATCGGGCAGGGTCGGCGCGGTGACCGCCTCCTGGACGATGCGCGCGGCGGATGCGTAATGCCCGCGATGGAAACCGTTCGGGCCAAGCCGCGTCAGGATCGCCACGATCTCGTTCTGGATCAGCTCGCCCAGCCATTCGGCCGTGAACAGCCGCTCGCTGCCGTCATCCATGGTGACCGTTGCGCCGTGGCGCAGCCATTGCCACAGTTGCGCGCGGCTGATTTCGGCGGTGGCGGCATCCTCCATCATGTTGTGGATGGGAACCGCGCCGCGGCCTTGCAGCCAGTTGGCCAGATATTCGATCGCCACCTCGACATTGGTGCGCAGACCGGCCTCGGTGACCGAACCCTGATGCGGTTTCAACAGCATGGCGGGCACGATGCGCCATTCCTGACGCGGTTTGCGGATCTGGTTCGGGCCGGGCATTTCGGCGTCAAAGACTTCCTGCGCGACCGGGACCAGATCGGGATGCGCGACCCAGCAGCCGTCGAACCCCATGCCGACTTCGCGCTTTTTATCGGCGCGGACCTTGGCAAAGGCTTCCTCATTGGCGGCCGGATCATCCTTGACCGGGATCGCGGCCGACATGCCGCCCATGGCGTGGATGCCCCGGCGGTGACAGACCTTGACCACGCGCGCGGCATAGGTCGCAAGGAAGGCGTCCTCCATCACGACCTGCGAACGGTCGGGCAGGACATAGGCGTCATGGTTGCGCAAGGTTTTGATATAGCTGAAGATATAATCCCAGCGGCCGCAGTTCAGCCCGGCGATATGGTCGCGCAGTTCCCAGACGATTTCGTCCATCTCGAACGCGGCGGGCAGGGTTTCGATCAGCACGGTCGCCTTGATCGTGCCTTGCGCAAGCCCCATGCGTTCCTGGGCATAGACAAAGACCTCGTTCCAGAACCGCGCCTCGCCATGGGCCTCGATCTTGGGCAGGTAATAGAACGGACCCCGGCCCGTGGCGGCCAGCGCGCGGCCGTTGTGAAACAGCGACAGACCAAAGTCGAAAAGCGCCGCCGAAACCGGCTGTGCGCCGATCAGCACGTTGGATTCCTGCATGTGCAGCCCGCGCGGGCGCACGATCAACAGGGCCGGATTGGCGCCGACACGATAGGATTTGCCGCTGTTGGGGTCGTCATAATCCAGCGTGCCGTCGCGATAATCGATCAGGTTCTTTTGCCCGGCGATCAGATTGGCAAAGCTGGGCGCGGTCGCGTCCTCGAAATCGGCCATAAAGACCTTGGCGCCGGAATTCAGCGCGTTGATCATCATCTTGCGGTCGACGGGGCCGGTGATTTCGACGCGGCGATCCTCAAGCGCGTCGGGAATGTCGGCGGCGCGCCAGATGCCCTGACGGATTTCCTTGGTCTGGGGCAGGTAATCGGGCAATTCGCCGCGGTCGATGCGTTCCTGACGCCGGCCACGCGCAACCATCAGCGCGTGCAGCCGCAGGCCGAACCGGCCTTGCAGATCGGCGATAAAGGCCAGCGCCTCGGGGGTCAGGACGTGATCGGCGCCGGGAACGGCGCGCAGGACGATCGGTGGCAGGGCGGGGGGTGGGCGATCAAGTGCCATGGGTTCCTCCGGTGATTCAGCTCATAATGTCATGTTAGTAATGTAATGGACTTTGCATAGGCTCAGGCTGTAATGATCGGGTGTTGTGGTAAGGATTGTCACCGGCCACATGACAGGATTGTAAGGTTTGTAATATGACACCGCGCAACGAAAAGCTGATCATCGGCCAACGCCTTCGGGTGCTGCGGCAATCGCTGGGCCTGACCCAGGCACAGATGGCGGCCGAGCTTGGGGTTTCAGCGAGCTATGTCACGTTGATCGAATCCGACCAGCGCCCGGCCTCGGCCCGGTTCCTGATGAAACTGGCCGAAGTCTATGACCTGAACGTGTCGGAACTTGCGCCCTCGACCGATGCGCAGCTGGCGGCGGATTTCCACGCCGCGCTCAAGGAACCGGCGCTGGGGGCCGGCAGCCTGTCGCGCGCCGAGATCGAGGCGGTGATGCAGGCTTCGCCCCGGATCGCGGCGGCCTTCGTGCGCCTGCATGAACAGTATCGCGAGGCGATCCTGCGCCCACAGGCCGATGACAACCCCCTGACCGATCGCGACAAGGCCGAGGTGCTGGCCGAAAATTCCCGCCCCGTCGATCTGGTGCGCAACTGGTTTTACGCACAGCGCAATTACGTCGACGCGCTGGACCGCCCGGCCGAGGCGCTGGCCGAGGAACTGGCGCTGCATCGCCATGAACCCCATGTCGCGCTGTCGAACCGCCTGGCCTCGCACGGGATTATCGTGCGCATCCTGCCGGCCGAGGTGATGGGCGACCAGCTGCGCCGGTTCGATTTTCACCGCAAAGAGCTGATGCTGTCGGAACTCTTGGGTCAGGCCAGCCGCCGGTTTCAGATTGGCGTCCTTCTGGCGCGGCTGGAACAAGAGGCGACGATCGCCCAGCTGGTGCAGGATTCGGGCCTGAGCGATCCGCCGGCGGTGTCGCTGCTGCGGGTCAGTCTGGCGAATTATTTCGGGGCGGCGGTGCTGATGCCCTATGGCCGGTTTCTGGCCGCCTGCGAATCGGCGCGTTACGATGTCGAGCTGTTGGGCCACCGCTTCGGCGCCAGCTTCGAACAGACCGCGCATCGCATGTCGACGCTGCAACGCCCCGATGCCAAGGGCATCCCGTTCTATTTCGTGCGCGTCGATCAGGCCGGCAATATCTCGAAACGCTTTTCGGCCGGGCGGTTCCCGTTTTCGCGCTTTGGCGGCACATGTCCGCTATGGAATATCCACGCCGCGTTCGAGACGCCCGAACGGGTCCAGACCCAGGTCATCCGCATGCCCGAGGGCGCAAGCTATTTTTCCATCGTGCGCACCACCACGCGGGCGGGCGGCATGCATGGCGCACCGGCGCAGCGGCTGGCCATCGGGCTGGGCTGTGACGTGTCTTATGCGCCGCGCCTGATCTATGCCGACGGGATCGACCTGAACCGCACCCGTCCGGTGGATATCGGGCTGAACTGTTATCTGTGCGAACGCCCGGACTGTTCGGCCCGGGCACATGCGCCGATGAACCGCCGGCTCAAGGTGAACGAGCGCGAACGCAGCCTGGCGATTTTCAGTTTTGAGGAAGAGGAATAGCGACCGCCCCCGGCGCCGCATGAAAAAGGGGCCTTTCGGCCCCTTTTCGCATCGCTATTTCATACCCAGCAGATTGGGCAGGAACATCGTGATTTCAGGGATATAGGTGATCAGCATCAGGAAGGTCAGCGCCGTCAGGATCCAGGGCGTCGCCGCCTTGGTCACATCGGTCAGACCCAGCTTGGATATCGCCGAACCCACATAGAGGTTTAGCCCGACGGGCGGCGTACATAGCCCGATTTCCATGTTCACCACCATCATGATCCCGAAATGCACCGGATCGACGCCCAGCTTGACCGCGACCGGATACAGGATCGGCGCCATGATCAGCACGATGGCCGACGGCTCCATCACCATGCCGATGAACAGCAGCATCACGTTCACGACCAGCAGGAAGCCGATCTTGCCCAGCCCAAGGCCCACGATCCAGTCCGACAGCGTCTGCGGGATCTGTTCGCTGGTCAGGATAAAGGCGAACATGACCGCGTTGGTGATGATGTAAAGCAGCATCGCCGACATGGCCGCGGATGACAGCAGCACCTTGGGCACATCGCGCAGCTTGATGTCCTTATAGACCCAGACGGCGATGACAAAGGCATAGACGGCGCTGACGGCGGCGGCCTCGGTGGGCGTGAAGATGCCGCCATAGATGCCGCCCATGATGATGACGATCAGCATCAGGCCCCAGATCGATTCCCGGAACGCCGTCCAGCGTTCGGCCCATCCGGCACGTTCCATGCGCGGATAGTTGTTCTTGCGCGCGCGCCAATAGGTGGTGGCGCCCAGCATGGTCGCCAGCATCAGGCCGGGGATCACGCCCGCCATGAACATGGTGCCGATGGATGCCGACAGCACCGGCTCGCCATCGGGGCCGGTCACCACCATGCCCGAGGTCGCGACCGAATACATCACCATCACGATCGAGGGCGGGATCAGGATGCCAAGGCCGCCGGCCGTGGCGATGGAGCCCACGCCGAATTGCGGCGGATAGCCCTGTTTGACCATGGCCGGGATCAGGATCGAGCCCACCGCCATCACGGTCGCGGGCGAGCTGCCCGAGATCGCGGCGAACAGCGCACAGGCCATGACCGCGGCCATGCCCATGCCGCCATACCAATGCCCCACCATCGCCGTCGCGAAGCGGATCATCCGTCGCGCCACGCCGCCATGGGTCAGAAAGTTGCCGGCAAGGATAAAGAACGGGATCGCCATGATCTCGAATTTCTCGATGCCGGTGAACAGCTTGAGCGCGATGCTGTCCATCGGGATTTCGGTGAACCCGAACAGAAAGGTGAACACCGTCAGACCCAGCGCGATGGACACCGGCATCCCGGTCAGCAACAGCACCGCCAGGATCAGAAAGATGATAAGCGCGGTCATCCGTGGGCCCCCTTGGACAGGTCTTCTGCCTCTTCCTCGACACCCTCGACGGAACTGAGGTCATGATGGGCGATATAGCCGGTGGTCAGGTACCAATAGAGCGCCTGGATAAAGCGAAAGCACATCAGCGCCGAACCCAAAGGCACGGCCAGATAGACGATCCACATCTTGATTTCGAGGTCGGGCGAGGTCTGTCCGCCCAGCCAGACGTGATAGACGAAATCGGTGCCGATCCAGACCAGAATGGCGGTGAATATGATGCCGCCCGACATGGCGATGGCGGTGACGATGCGCTTGGCCGGATCCTTGAGACGTTCGACCAGCACATCGACGCCGACATGGATGCCGATGCGCACGCCGTAAGCGGCGCCGAACTTGGCCATCCAGACGAACAGATAGATACAGACCTCTTGCGCCCAGGTCAGCTTGATCGAATTGATCGCCTTGAACAGCGAACGCGCGCCCGATTGCAGCCAGGCGATGTCATGGCTGCGGCCGTATCCGACAAGATCGGCGGCAGCGCCCAGAGAAAAGCGGTGAACGACCGCAACGAAGATCAGGGTCACGGCCGCGGCCATGAGCAATGAGATCAGGATTTCTTCGAAGCGGTCGAGGATGCGCAACAGCATGGCAAACCTCGAAAATGGGGAAAGGGGGGGATGAGGGACGCGGCGACCGCGTCCCTCGATGTGACCTGCCCCGGGATCAGTTGGTTCCGATCGCCTGATAGGCTTCCTGGATCAGATCGGCGCCGATGCGATCCGCCATTTCCTCATGCACGGGCTTGAGGACTTCCAGCCATTCGGCGCGCTCTTCTTCGGTCATTTCGTGGAATTCGGTCGTGCCGGCATCCTTCATCGCCTGAAGCGACTTGTCGTTTTCTTCCTCGGCGATGCCGTTGGCATATTCGGTCGACTCGGCCATCGCCTTTTCCAGATTGGCGCGCACGTCGTCGGGCAGGCCGTCCCAGAACTGCTTGTTCACGATCACCGCATAGCCCAGATAGCCGTGGCGCGAGATGGTCGCGTGCTTCTGCACCTCGTTCATCTTTTGGGTATACATGTTCGAGGGCGGGTTTTCGGTGCCGTCGACGACGCCGGTTTGCAGCGCCTGATACACCTCGGAGAAGGCCATGACCTGCGGCACGGCGCCAAGCGCCTCCATCTGCGCCTCAAGGATCTTTGAGGACTGGATGCGCATTTTCAGGCCCAGGAAATCGTCGGGATGCACGACCGGGCTGTTGGCCGACATGATCTTGAAGCCGTTATCCCAATAGGCAAGGCCGGTGATGCCCTTTTCCTGCAACATGCCCAACAGCTTTTTGCCCAGCTCGCCCTCGGTGACCTTGCGCAGCTCGGTCCGGTCCTTGAACAGCATCGGCAGGTCGAACAGCTCGAACTGCTGCACGCCCAGCGGGCCGAATTTGGCCAGCGACGGCGCCAGCATCTGCACGGCGCCCAGTTGCAGCGCCTCAAGCTCTTCCTTGTCCTTGTAGAGCTGGCTGTTGGGATAGATCTCGACCTTGACCTTGCCCTCGGTATATTGCTCGGCCAGTTCCTTGAACTTTGCGGCGCCCTTGCCCTTTGGGGTATCGGGGGCGACGACGTGGCTGAACTTGATGGTGATGACGTCCTGTGCCAATGCGGGCAACGCGCTGGTGATGGCGATGATGGCGGCACCGGCCATGGATGCGAATGTGCGACGGGTCAGCATGGCTTCCTCTCCCATAATTATGTATTTTCTGCCCGCCCCTCCAGGCGGTCCATCGTTTCTTGTCACCGATCCGTGAGCGTGGCTATTGTGGATGTCCGCAATAGCCCCATCGACCGGTTGCGCGGACAGGCAACGGTGCACAAAGGGAAAAGCAGGTGAGAAAAGGCGGCAAGCCGGGTCAAAGGATCGCCCGGCCCGACAGGGCGGGGCCCGGGGGCGAACCCTGGCTGGCCGATGCGACCGGCCTGCCGCGGCGTGGCGGGCTGGATCTGTTGTCGCTGGTGCCGCTGTTTTCCATTCTGGCGCTGGTGGTGCTGGTGGCGCTGGTGATCTGGATCGCCAATCGCAGCGAAAGCGAACAGGCCCGGACCAAGCTTGCGACCGATGCGCTTTGGGTCGAACAGACGCTGCGCTTTCAGATGTCGGTCGATGAGGACATGCTGGTGCGGATGTCGCTGGACACGGCAAGCGGCATTCCCGAATCGGTGATCGATGCCCGCGCCCGCGCCCATATCGCCGCCAGCCCGGAATTTCTGTCGGTGGTCTGGTACGATGCTGAGGGGCGCCGTGCCCGCGCGGTGCCGGTGGCCGATGCGCCGGGCGACGACGTGCTGGTGGCGCGGCTGGCGCAAAGCGGGGCGCGCACGGCTCGGCCCAGTTACGGCGATATCGGCCCGGACGGGACCGTGGCCATGGGGTTGATGTTGCCGGGCGGGCGCGGTTTCGTCACCGCTTCGCTGTCCTTGCCGCTGCTTTTGAACCGGCATTTGCCCTGGTGGATCGCCGAGCAATATGGCGTCCGCATTCTGGAAAGCGGCGGCCATGAGATCGCCGCCCGCCAGCGGCTTGAACCCGCCGCCGGCAGCCCGTCCCATGCCATCAGCTTCGATCCGCCGCTGCGCGGGGTGGCGGTGCAGATCAAATCCTATCAGGCGCGGACCTCGTTCCGGTCGAACCTGCTTTTGGCGGTGATCGCGGGGCTGGCGGTGTTCGGGATCCTGTCGCTGCTGATCCTGTTTCGCAGCGCCCGGCGGCGGCGCATGGCCGAGCTGCGGCTGCTCAGCGAGACCGCCTTTCGCCGCGCGATGGAGGAAAGCCTGACCGTGGGTCTGCGCGCGCGCGATCATTCGGGCCGCATCCTTTACGTCAATTCCGCCTTTTGCAATCTGGTCGGCTGGGGCGCGGCCGAGCTGGTCGGAAAGATGCCGCCCATGCCCTATTGGGATCCCGCCCGGCTGGATGAAACCGAGGCCCGCCACCGCGCGCTGGCGGAAAGCGGGCCGACCGTGCGCAGCTTTGAAACCCGGTTTCGCCACCGCGACGGGCGTGAAATCGACGTTCAGGTCTATGACGCGCCGCTGATCGACGCGACCGGCACGCATCGCGGCTGGATGGGGTCGGTGATCGACATCACCGAACAGAAACGCGCCGCCCGGCTGGCGCGGGCGCAGGATGAAACCATGGCGCGGACCGGCCGGCTGGTGACGCTGGGCGAAATGGCCTCGACCCTTGCGCATGAGCTGAACCAGCCGCTTGCGGCCATCGCCTCATACGCGGCGGGGATGCAGAACCTGATCGAACGCGGCAATCCCGATCCGGCGCTGTTGGGGGCGGCGAACCAGAAACTGGCGCGTCAGGCCGGGCGCGCGGGCCAGATCATCCGCCGCATTCAGGATCTGGTGAAAAAGCGCGAGCCGCGCTTTTCGCCGACCGCGCTGGATGAGGTGATCGCCGAGACCGTCGATTTCCTTCAGGCCGATGCCCGTGAACATCGGGTGCGGCTGATCGTGCGCACGACCCGCGTGCCCCCGGTTCAGGCCGACCGCATCCTGTTGGAACAGGTGCTGATCAACCTGATCCGCAATGGCATGGAGGCGATGGCCGAAAGCCGCAGCGGCGACCGGCTTGAGGTGCGGCTGAGCGCCGCCGACGGCCATGCGGTGATCGTGGTGGCCGATAGTGGCGCGGGCATCGCGCCGGAACTTGACGGGCGGCTCTTTGATGCATTCGCCACCACCAAGCCGCAGGGCATGGGCATGGGGTTGAAAATCTGTCGCTCGCTGGTCGAATTGCATGGCGGCCATCTGACCCATGCGCCGCGTCCGGGGGGCGGCACGGTGTTCCGTATCCAGCTGCCGCTGGATGACAGCGACGAAAAGGGGCGGACATGGGCGGCATAGAGGGCAATATCGCGGGCGGCATGATCCATATCGTCGATGACGAAGAGGCGATCCGTGACGCGCTGTGTTTCCTGTTCACCTCGCGCGGGGTGGATTCGCGGGGCTGGCCTTCGGGGGCGGCGTTTCTGGCGGCGCAGCCGCTGGCCGATTGCGCCTGCATCATTCTGGATGTGCGCATGCCGGACCTGTCCGGTCCCGAAACGTTCCAGCGCCTGCGCGCGCTTGGCAATACCGCGCCGGTGATCTTTCTGACCGGTCACGCCGATGTGCCGGTCGCGGTCCAGGCGCTCAAGGCCGGGGCCTATGACTTTCTGGAAAAACCCTTCAACGACAACCAGATCGTCGATCTGGCGCTGTCGGCGATCCAGACCCATCACGCCGCCGAGGCCGAGGCCGCCAGCCGGCGCGATCTGGCCGCGCGCCGCGCCACCCTGTCGGCGCGCGAGGATGAGGTGATGGCCCTGATGTTGACCGGTGCGATGAACAAACAGATCGCGGCGGCGATGGCCATTTCGATCCGCACGGTCGAGGTGCATCGCGGTCGGGTGCTGTCCAAGATGGGGGTCAGGAACGCGGTCGAACTGGCGGCGATGCTGGCCGCGGATGAAGGCGCGCCGCCCGCTGCGGATTGACCCGACCTAAAAGCGAAAGCCATCCATCGGAAAGCCCTGATGAAACGCGGCGGGCAGGGTGACGGAATTCAGCCGTTCAAGCCGGGGCAGGCGGCCCAGAATGCGCACCCGGCCCATTTCGGCGATGATGCTTTGGGTTTCGGCGGCCTCATCCCCGATCAGCGCGACCCCCAGCACCGGCACCCCCCGGTCGCGCAGCGCGGCCAGCGACAGAAGCGTGTGGTTGATCGTGCCAAGCCCCGTGCGCGCGCACAGGATCACCGGCAGATGCCAACGCGCGAACAGGTCCAGATAGGTTCGCCGCCGGTTCAGCGGCACCATGACCCCGCCTGCACCCTCGATCACAAGGGGACGGGGCACCACTGGCGGGTTCAGCGTTTCGGCATTGATTTCGACCCCCTCCAGCGCGGCGGCGTGATGGGGCGAAAGCGGCCGGCGCAGCACCCATTTTTCCGCCAGAATGCGTTCCGTCGGCAGGCCGGACAGCCGCGCGATGGCCTGGCTGTCGGTGCCGCCCTGAATCCCCGCCTGCACGGGTTTCCAGTAGCATCCGTCCAGCGCGCGGGCCAGGCCGGCGGCAAAGACCGTCTTGCCGACCCCGGTATCGGTCCCGGTGACGACGACGGCACGCTTGACAATGGCATGTGTCATATATGCGCCCTATTTTGTGGCCAACATATCGGCCGGGGCGGCCCTGTCGCGGATCCCCGCGCCAGCCGCGTGCCCGCCGGGCCATAAGCTGCGCCATTCCTATCATGTTCCGAATATGCAGTCGTTAACGGCCGGACGACAAAAAGATAGAATTTGCAATAGTTTGGGTGCTCATCGCCGGCGCCCCACCGACCGGATTCCGCGATCACGGCGGGCCTTTCGCGGATGTGCATCCGTGGCGGATGCCCGGTGCGGCGCGGCCTGTCCGGTGGGTTATAGATAATTCAGCCGATGATGCTGAACGCCTCGCGCTGGGACTGCCCCGGAACCGAGACCGAGCGCCGCCCGATCCATTGCACATGCCGCGCCAGCGTGGCGCAGGCGGTTTCGGTATCGCCCTTGCGCAGCGCCGCCAGAATGGCGCGGTGATCGTGATCGGTCCGCGCCTCCCATGTGGATTGCCAGGCGACGAACAGGAAACGGGCGCTGGCGGCATGCAGGTCGTCGATGGTGGCCAAAAGACGCGGCATCGCGCAGGGTTCCAGAATCAGCCGGTGAAAGCGGCTGTTCGCCGCCTCCCATTCATGGACGTCGCGGGAATTGTCGCCGGCCTTTGTCGCCTCTTCGGCGGCGGCAAGGATGGCGGGGGTCATATGCGGCGCGGCATGGCGCAGGGCCAGCTCTTCGAGCGCGGCGCGCATGGCGGCGACCTCTTTGACCTCGGACAGGTCGAATCCGGCCACGCGCACACCCTTGCGCGGCTCGCTTACGGCAAGGCCCTGGGCCTCGAGCCGGCGAAAGGCTTCGCGCACGGGCACATGGCTTGCGCCGAATTCCCCGGCGATATGATCCTGGCGCAGGCGCGTGCCGGGGGCCAGCTGGCCGGCGACGATGCGTTCGGCGAGAATGCGGCTGATGCGTGCGGCGACAGTTTCGGCGGGGCTTGTGCTCATGTATTATAGATAATCCGGTGCAAAATTATTGTCGATGCGCCGCCGCGTCCGAATGGCCGCGGATTGCAAATAATATATGACGCTTTGGTTAAGCAGCGGTTGATTTGTGCGCCAAAGCCGCCTACCCACGCCGCGCGGCCGCAATGAGGGAAACATGGCGCAAAACGACCTTGAAACCCGCCATCTTGAGACGCTGGACCGCGATCTCGGACGGTTTTCGTATCTTGAGAATGCGGCAAGCTATGTCTCGCGGCCGCTTGTCGGACCGGGCATCGCCTTTGTGTTCATCATGCTGGCCGGGCTGGTGGCCGCGATGTCGCTGGGCCAAAGCGGCAATACGCTGATCATCATGATCGCGGCGGCCTTTGGCGCCTATATGGCGCTGAATATCGGCGCCAATGACGTTGCCAACAATATGGGCCCGGCGGTGGGGGCGAACGCGCTGACCATGGGGGGTGCGATTGTCATCGCGGCCATCTTTGAAAGCGTGGGCGCGCTGGTGGCGGGCGGCGATGTGGTTTCGACCATCTCAAAGGGGATCATCGCGCCCGACCGGATCGGCAATGCCGATGTCTTCATTCAGGCGATGATGGCGGCTTTGCTGGCCTCGGCGCTGTGGGTCAATCTGGCGACCTGGATCGGGGCGCCGGTCTCGACCACGCATTCGGTCGTGGGCGGTGTCATGGGCGCGGGGATCGCGGCCGCCGGTTTCGGCGCCGTCAACTGGGGCATGATGGGCGCCATCGCCGCAAGCTGGGTGATCTCGCCCCTGTTGGGGGGATTCTGCGCGGCGGGATTTTTGTGGTTCATCAAGGCCCGCATCATCTATCAGGACGACAAGATCGCGGCGGCGCGCAAATGGGTGCCGGTGCTGGTCGGCATCATGGCCGGGGCCTTTGCCGCCTATCTGGCGCTCAAGGGGCTCAAGAATCTGGTCAAGATCTCGATGGGGACGGCGGTTGTGCTGGGTCTGGTCATCGGGGTCGTGACCTGGCTTGCGATGATCCCGGTCATTCGCCGGCAATCGCAGGGGCTGGATAACCGCAACAAGTCGCTGAAAGTGCTGTTCGGGATTCCGCTGGTCGTGTCGGCGGCGCTGTTGAGTTTCGCCCATGGCGCCAATGACGTCGCCAATGCGGTCGGCCCGCTGGCGGCCATCGTGCAGGCCAGCCAGACCGGCGATTTCACCCATGACGTCAATATCCCGCTTTGGGTGATGCTGATCGGGGCCTTTGGCATCAGCTTCGGCCTGTTCCTGTTCGGCCCCAAGCTGATCCGCATGGTCGGCAGCCAGATCACCAAGCTGAACCCGATGCGCGCCTATTGCGTGGCGCTTGCGGCGGCGCTGACGGTGATCGTGGCCAGCTGGCTTGGCCTTCCGGTCAGCTCGACCCATATCGCGGTGGGCGCGATCTTTGGCGTCGGCTTTTTCCGCGAATGGGATGCCGAACGCCGCCTGCGCCTGGCGCAGGCCGAGGCCGACCGTCCGCTTTTGCCGCCCGATGAGCGTCGCCGCCGCAAGCTGGTGCGCCGCGCGCATGTGATGACCATCGCCACCGCCTGGGTCGTGACCGTGCCCGCCGCGGCGGCGCTGTCGGCGGTGATCTTTCTGGGGGTGCGGCTGGTGGTCGGCTAGGCCGACCCCGGCCCGGCCTTGAGCTAGCCCAGCTTGAAGATATCGGCGACGGCCTCGCCGGCGCTCAGCCGCGCGGTCCATTCGGCCTCCAGCCGCAGCTTGGCCTCGGCCTGTTCGATCAGCGCCGGCAAAAGCGCGGGCGGCAGCGCCACCAGACCGTCATCGTCGCCGATGATCAGGTCGCCGGGCGCGACCTTGCAGCCGCCGATGGTGACGGGGCCGTTCACCGTACCCGTCCGGGCGGCGGTCGGGCCCAACGGGTTGACGGCGCGGGCATAGACCGCAAGCCCGCTCATCGCCCCCAGCCCGGCCACATCGCGTACCGCGCCATCACAGACCAGCCCGGCCGCGCCCTGCCGGTGCAGATGCCCGCCCAGAATATCGCCGATCATGGCATGGCTGCACACCCCGCCCGCGTCGATCATCAACACCTCGCCCGCCCGGATCATGCCCACCGCATGCAGGACGGGCCCGAAATCGGGCGGCGCACAGCGCACCGTCAATGCGCGCCCGAACAGCGCCGGCTGCCGCCCCGGTGGCAACAGCGCCCGCACGCCCGGGTCGATCTGGTGCGACGGCGTCAGATCGACCGCCACCGCCACCGGAATCCGGCGCCAGCGGTCCAGAAGCCCGGCCTCGATCGGGGCGGGGTCGTGGGGATGCAGGGTCAGGCTCATCTCGGTTATCCTTCCTCAAGCGTGGCGTGGATGGCGGCGGCAAGGCGGCGGACCCCCTCTTCCAGCCGGTCGGGCGGGTTCAGCGTGAAATTCAGCCGCATGGCGCCGCGATCCAGCCCCTCGGGGTCAAAGACGCTGCTGGGCGAGATACAGACCCCTTGCGCCAGCGCGCGATGCAACAGCCGGTCGCTGTCCAGCCGCGGATCGCGCGCCCGCGCCCAGACGAACATCCCCCCCGCCGGCCGTTGCCAGTCCAGATGCCCGGCCAGATGGGTTTGCAGCGCATCGCACAGCGCGTCGCGCCGTTCGCGATAGGTGGCCAGCATCTGCGGCAGGATGCGTTCGGGAATGCGGCGCCGGAACGCGCCAAGCGCCAGCATCTGCGACAGGCCGCTGCTGCACATGTCGCTGCCTTGTTTGGCTGTGGCGAGCGCGGCGATCATCTCGGGCGCGGCGATGACCCAGCCCAGCCGCAGCCCCGGCGTCAGCTCCTTGGACAGCGATCCCATATAGACCACCGGCCCGTCATAGCGGCCCGGCGCGCGCGCCGCCGACAGCGTCAGCATGCGGGGCAGGGGGTTGCCGTCGTAATAAAGCACGCCGTAAGGATCGTCCTCGACCAGCCATGTGCCGGTGTCATGCGCGGCCTCGACCAGCGCATGGCGTTCCGCCAGCGTCACCAGCCGCCCCGAAGGGTTCGAGAAATTCGGCACCGTATAGGCGAATTGCGCCCCCGCCAGCGCCCGATGCGGGTCGAACCCGTCGGCGCCGATCCGCATCGGACGGTAACGCGGCGCGCGCGGCATCCAGGCATCCAGCGCGCCCAGATAGGCCGGGCTTTGCGCAGCAATCGTCGCGCCCGGCTCCAACAGCACCTTGCCCACCAGTTCCAGCGCCTGCATGCCGGCGGTGGTGATCAGGACGTTGTCGCGCGACAGCTCAAGCCCGGGGGCCGAAAACCGCTGCGCGATCAGGTCGCGCAGCGCCGGCAGGCCGGGGATCGGGCCATAGGCCAGCGTCTCGGTCGGATGGTTGCGCACCGCCTCGGCCGCCAGCTCGGCCAGTTCCTCGACCGGCCATAGCGCCGGCTCGGGCAGGCCGCCGGCCAGATTGACCAGATCGGGGTTCTGCCCCGCCGCCAGAAACACCGACGTGACGTCATTGCTATGCGCCAGCCAATCGGCAAAAAGCGGGCGGCGCGCCGGCGCTGTGTCGACAGGCTGGGGCTGGCTGGTCATGGCGGGCTCCTTCTTGCCATTCAGAATATCCGCATATCGCCCGGCTGTCCCGGCCATGATCGGCCGGGCGGACGCGGCCCTGCTTGTGCCCGGCGCCGATCTGTATGACAAGACCGCGATTCGCAAAGGGGACAGGCGATGAAGGCGCTGAAACGGATCGGCATCGATGCATATATGCTGATGCTGATCGGCATGGTGATCCTGGGGCTGATCCTGCCCGCGCGCGGCGTCGCCGCCGAGGGGTTGCGCGGCGTGACCTTCTGGGCGGTGACGCTGTTGTTTTTCCTCTATGGGGCCAAGCTGGATCCGTCCTCGGTCCGGGCGGGCCTCTTGAACTGGCGGCTGCAAGGGCTGACCTTTGGCGCGACTTATGCGCTGTTTCCGGTGCTGGGGCTGGGGCTTGCGGCGGTGTTTGGCGGCGTGCTGGGGCCGCAGCTGACGCTGGGGCTGCTGTTTCTATGCGTCCTGCCCTCGACCGTGCAAAGCTCGATCGCGTTCACCTCGATTGCGGGCGGCAATGTGCCGGCGGCGATCTGCGCGGCCTCGCTCTCCAATCTGGTGGGGGTGGTGCTGACGCCGTTTCTGGTGACGCGGCTTCTGCATCAGGACGGCGTCGGCGTCAGCCTTGAGGCGGTGGAAAAGATCGCATTGCAGATCCTGCTGCCGTTTCTGGTCGGGCAATTGCTGCGGCGCTGGATCGGGGGCTTTGTCAATCGCCACAAGCTGCTGACCATGGTGGTGGATCGCGGCTCGATCCTCCTGATCGTCTATTCGGCCTTTGGCGCGGGGACGGTGGCGGGGATCTGGCGGGCGATCCCGGCCTCGGGGCTGGTGCTCTGTTTCGGCGTGGTCGCCCTGCTGCTGGCGCTGGCCATGGGGATCATGGTGGCGGCCGGCCGGCTGACGCAGCTGCCGCGCCCCGATCAGGCGGTGCTGTTCTTTTGCGGCTCGACCAAAAGCCTGGCCAGCGGGCTGCCCATCGCCACCGCGATCTTTCCGGCGGCGATGGTGGGGGCGACGGTGCTGCCCCTGATGATCTATCACATGACCCAATTGCTGGTCTGTTCGGCCATCGCTCAGCGGATGGCGCGGACCACCGCCTAGAAGTCCCAGTCCTCATCCTCGGTCGCGACCGCCTTGCCGATGACATAGGACGACCCAGAGCCGCTGAAAAAGTCGTGGTTTTCGCTGTCGGGCGACAGCGCCGCCATGATCGCCGGATTGACCTCGCAGGCGGCGGGCGGGAACAGCGCCTCATAACCCAGATTCTGCAACGCCTTGTTGGCGTTGTAATGCAGAAACGCCTTTACATCCTCGGTCAGCCCGATGCCGTCATATAGCTCGGCGGTGTATTTCTGCTCGATGTCGTAAAGATCAAAGATCAGCGCGAAGGCAAAATCCTTCAGCTCGGTCCGCCGCGCCTCGGGCAGCTTTTCCAGCGCGCGCTGGTATTTATAACCGATATAATAGCCATGCACCGCCTCGTCGCGGATGATCAGACGGATCAGATCGGCGGTATTGGTCAGCTTTGCACGGCTCGACCAGTACATCGGCAGATAAAAGCCCGAATAGAACAGAAAGCTTTCCAGAAACACCGAGGCGATCTTGCGCTTCAACGGATCCGATCCGGCCTTATATTCCTCAAGGATCAGTCGCGCCTTGGCTTGCAGATGCGGGTTCTCCTCGGACCAGCGAAAGGCCTCGTCGACCTCCTTGGTCAGGCACAAGGTCGAAAAGATCGAGGAATAGCTGCGCGCATGCACGGCCTCCATGAAGCTGATATTCGACAGCACCGCCTCTTCATGCGGCGTCTGCGCATCCGGCATCATCGAGGGCGCCCCCACGGTATTCTGCACCGTATCCAACAGCGTCAGCCCGGTGAAAACACGAATGGTCAGCTCGCGCTCTTCGGGGCGCAGCGTGGCCCAGCTTTGCACGTCATTGGACAGCGGCACCTTTTCGGGCAGCCAGAAATTCACCGTCAGGCGGTTCCAGACCTCCAGATCCTTCTCGTCCTCCAGCCGGTTCCAGTTGATCGCGCGCAGCGGCGTCTTCATCACATGATCCTTCATCCGAAGAACCTCTCTTTCATGTCCAAATATCCTACGGGGGTCCGGGGGTGTAAAACCCCCGGCGTCGCGGCGCGTCTCACAAGGTACAGGACACGCAGCCCTGAACCTCGGTCCCTTCCAGCGCGGTCTGGCGCAGGCGGATGTAATAGATCGTCTTGATGCCTTTTTTCCAGGCGTGGATCTGGGCGCGGTTGATGTCGCGCGTCGTCGCCTCGGCCGGGAAGAACAGCGTCAGCGAAAGCCCCTGATCGACATGCTCGGTCGCCGCCGCATAGGTGTCGATGATGGCATCGGGCCCGATCTCATAGGCGTCGCGGTAATATTCCAGATTGTCGTTGGTCATGAAGGCGGCGGGGTAATAGACGCGGCCGATCTTGCCTTCCTTGCGGATCTCGATCTTGGAAACGATCGGGTGGATCGAGCTGGTCGAGTTGTTGATATAGCTGATCGAGCCGGTCGGCGGCACCGCTTGCAAGTTACGGTTATAAAGCCCGTGTTCCATGACCTCGGCCCTGAGCGCCGCCCAATCCGCGCGGGTCGGAAGCGTCATCCCCTCGAACACCCGCACCACATCGGCGGAAACCGGCAGCCAGTCG
Source organism: Paracoccus mangrovi (assembly GCF_042648425.1). NCBI lineage: Bacteria > Pseudomonadati > Pseudomonadota > Alphaproteobacteria > Rhodobacterales > Paracoccaceae > Paracoccus > Paracoccus mangrovi. The sequence goes on from NZ_JBHRXJ010000011.1 coordinate 100,692, forward strand.
CGTTCGGTATATTTGTCAAAGAACGACCCATCGGCATATTTCGATTTGTTGAAATCCTTGAAACTATGCCCTTTTTCCCGCGCCAAAAGGTTCGACGCCCGGATCGCGTGATAGGCCACGGCGGCGAAATAGACGCTGGTGAATTCGACGCCTTCGGGGGATCCGTAATGGATATGCTCGCGCGCCAGGAACCCGTGCAGGTTCATCTGGCCCAGCCCCACGGCATGGGCTTCCTCATTGCCGCGCCGGATCGACGGCACGGCGTCGATCGAGGACATTTCCGACACCGCCGTCAGCGCCCGGATCGCCGCCTCGACGGTGGCGCCGAAATCCGGGCCGTCCATGGTCGCGGCGATGTTCAGCGAACCCAGATTGCAGGAAATATCCGTGCCCAGATGCGAATAGGACAGGTCCTCGTTGAACTCGCTGGCCTCGTTGACCTGAAGGATCTCGGAACACAGGTTCGACATGGTGATGCGGCCATGCACGGGGTTGGCACGGTTCACCGTGTCCTCATACATGATATAGGGATAGCCGCTCTCGAACTGAATTTCGGCGATGGTCTGGAAGAATTCGCGCGCATTGATCTTGCGCTTCTTGATGCGCTTGTCGTCGACCATCTCGGCATATTTCTCGGTGACCGAAATCTCCGAAAACGGCACGCCATAGACCTTTTCGACGTCATGGGGCGAAAACAGGTACATATCGGCGTTTTTCTTAGCCAATTCAAAGGTCACATCGGGAATGACCACGCCAAGCGACAGCGTCTTGATGCGGATCTTCTCGTCCGCATTCTCGCGCTTGGTGTCCAGGAACCGCAGGATGTCGGGGTGATGCGCGTTCAGGTAAACCGCGCCCGCGCCCTGACGTGCGCCCAGCTGGTTGGCATAGCTGAACGAATCCTCCAGCAGTTTCATCACCGGAATGACGCCCGAGGACTGGTTTTCGATGCCCTTGATCGGGGCGCCGGCCTCGCGCAGGTTGGTCAGCATCAACGCGACGCCCCCGCCGCGTTTCGACAGCTGCAAGGCCGAGTTGATCGAGCGGCCGATGGATTCCATATTGTCTTCCAGCCGCAGCAGGAAACACGAAATCAGCTCGCCCCGCGACTTTTTCCCGGCATTCAGGAAGGTCGGCGTCGCGGGCTGGAACCGGCCCGACAGGATTTCCTCCATGAAGCGCATGGCCAGCGCCTCGTCCCCGCGCGCCAAGGCCAGCGACACCATGACCACGCGGTCCTCATAGCGTTCAAGGTAACGCTGACCGTCGCGGGTCTTCAGCGTATAGCTGGTGTAATATTTGAACGCGCCAAGGAAGGTCGGAAAGCGGAACTTGCGGGCATAGGCCGCGTCCCAGATCGCGCGCTGAAAGTTCATGGAATACTGGTCCAGAACCTCGGGCTCGTAATAGCCTTCATCGACCAGATAACGCAGCTTTTCGTCCAGATTGTGGAAGAAAACCGTGTTCTGGTTCACATGTTGCAGGAAATACTGACGCGCGGCCTTGCGATCCGCGTCGAAACGGATGCGGCCTTCGCCATCGTAAAGGTTCAGCATCGCGTTCAGCGCGTGATAGTCCAGCTCGGCCTTTACGCCATCGTCAAGCATTCCGTCCCCCAGAATTTTTGCAGCCCCGCCGTGATGCGGGAAATATCCAGATCATTCCCCGCCAGCTCGAATCGATACAGGACGGGGACGTTGCACTTATCAGAAATCACCTTGCCGGACAGGGCGAATGTCACCCCGAAATTGCGGTTGCCGGTGGCGATGACGCCGCGCAAAAGCGCGCGGCGGTCGGGATCGTTCAGAAAGCGGATCACCTGTTTGGGGACCGCGCCGCGACCCTGCCCGTCGGCATAGGTCGGACAGATCAGGACATAGGGCCGCGCGGGCCGGGGCATCTCTGCGTCGGGCGCGATCGGGATGCGGTCCGCCGGCAGGTCCAGCCGCGCCATGAAGCGCGCCGTATTTCCCGATGCCGACGAATAATAGACCAGCCCGCCCACGGCCCCGTCTCCCGAACCCTGTCGCGGTATCAGGCGAGCGCGCCGATCATGTCGGGGCGGAACCCGGCCCAATGCGCCTCGCCCGCGACGACGACCGGGGCCTGCCGATAGCCCATCGAGGTGACCAGTTCCATCGCCGCATCATCTTCGGTCAGGTCGATGATCTGATAGGCCAGCCCGCGGGCCTCCAGCGCGCGGGTGGTCGCGGTGCACTGAACGCAGGCGGGTTTGGAATAGACGGTGATGGTCATGCCTCAGAGTCCCTTGTTTTCGTGTTTTTGAAGCCCTGATGGTCTTGCCTGCGCGCGGTCCCGGCCCGGCTGTGCCGTTAACCTTTCCCGCGATGCACCGGCATCAGGACAGCGTCTAGTTAGCCATGATGCCCGGGGGCGGTCAACGAGATTTAGTCGAATTTTATCCACAGCCATCTAAATATGGTGTGGACAGATTCAAAGATGCAACAGTAACCGCGATTTGCGACAAATTTGCGGCACAATCAAAGATTGATCGCATTAACCACAAAGAAACTCTGGGTTGCGGTCGCGATCTGTGCTTGGCGCCTGCGGCCGGGAATCAGGAACCGCCCCCCTCGCGGCGATTCACAAACAGCGCCACGAACAGATAGATCCCCGCCGCCCCGAACAGAATCGCCCAGAAGATCGCCCCGGTCGAGGCCTCGACCCCCGCCCAAAGCAGCGGCAGCAGCACCGAAAGCACGCGCACCCAAAGCGGGCGAAAGAACGGATGATTGGGATCGACCAGCATGGGGGCAAGGTTAGCCCGGTCGCGCGCCGCGCGCCACCCCCGACCTTGATGCCGACCCTGATTCCGGGCTTGATTCCGGCCCCGCCCCTAACCCTTGAAACTGCGCCAGAGGCTGATCGCGGTATCGGACAGATCGCCCAGCCGCGCCAGCACATGTTCGCGCGCCATTGCCGGGCCTTCCCTTGCCTGATCCAGCCGCGCCAGCATCCGCATCAGGCGGCGGCGGTGGATGCCGGTCCACAGCTGCACCGGATCGGCGATCAGCCCCGCGAATGTCGTCAGAACCGAGGCAAGAACCGCCAGCACCACCCCGGTCAAGACCAGTTCCAGCGTCGAAAGTTCGGTCGGAAAGGCGCCATACCACATCCGGCCCATCCAGTTGCCAAGGGCGAAATCCTCGATCGCGCGGGTCTGGGCGCGCAGCTGCGCCAATGGCCCGGCAAGCGAGATCACCCCCGGCGTGGCGCGGTGAAACAGCAACAGCCCCGCCGCCAGCACCATCAGCGAGGTGGTGATTTCCGACACCGCATTGCGGGTTTCGGCGTAGTCGGCGATGGCGCGGCGGGTGACATCCGCCGGCGCGCGCGGCGCCAGCCCCTGATCGGCGAGCCGGTCCAGAAACCCGGTCAGGTCGGTTTCGATCTGGCGCGCCATGTCGGATCTAAGAAAGATGCGGCGCTGGATCAGCCAATCCGCCGCGCGCCTGAGCCCGACCCAGCGCAGCGGCGCCGCGATCAGCCGCGTCAGCAAAAACAGCGGCGACAGCATCACATTGAGCGGCGCCCGCAACAGATCCAGCCCAAGCGCGTGGCGGTGCAGCGCAAGCGACCCGCGCAGCCCGTAACGCGCGCGGACAAAGCGGCCGACCTCGGCCTCGCGCCGGGTCAGGGGGCGCGGATCGGCGGGCTGGGGCGCGGGGGGTTGCGGCATCGTTTGGGCCTTGGCTCGGCGGGACATGATCAATCTAGGGACGGGGGCGGGGCGGCTCAATGCGCGGGATGCGCGGATTTGTCGTGACGTTTCGCTTTGACTCTGGGGCGCGCGGGCGTTAGGCGGCGGTCTTTGGCTCCGAAACTTCCGGGACCGGCGGGGAAATGGGCCCGGCCGCAGGGGGGACTGGGCGCCGTTGACCCGGATGCATTCGCATCCCCTTTCCTGGCGAAGAAAATGACCGAACACGATATTGCCGCGCCTTTGGCCGCGGCCCTGGCTGCCAAGGGCTATGCCAAGCTGACCTCTGTGCAAGAGGCCGTTCTGAACCCCGGCGCCGCCGGTCGCGACCTGCTGGTTTCGGCACAGACCGGATCGGGCAAGACCGTGGCCTTTGGTCTGGCGATGGCGCCCGATCTTCTGGATGGCGGCACGCTTTTGCCGCAATCGGGCCTGCCTCTGGCGCTGGCGATTGCGCCGACGCGCGAGCTGGCCTTGCAGGTGGCGCGCGAACTGGGCTGGCTTTACGGCGAAACCGGGGCGCAGATCGCGACCTGCGTCGGTGGCATGGATTACCGCACCGAACGGCGCGCGCTGGAACGCGGCGCGCAGATCGTCGTCGGCACGCCGGGCCGGTTGCGCGACCATATCGAGCGCGGCTCGCTGGACCTGTCGGCGCTGCGCGCCTGTGTGCTGGACGAGGCGGATGAGATGCTGGACCTCGGCTTCCGCGAGGATCTGGAATTCATCCTTGGTTCCGCCCCCGAGGATCGCCGCACGCTGCTGTTTTCCGCAACCGTGCCGCCGGCGATCGAGGCCCTGGCCCAGGATTTTCAACGCGACGCCCTGCGCATCAGCGCCCTTGGCGAGGCGCGCCAGCATGGCGATATCGAATATCGCGCCTTTTCGGTCACCACTCGCGACCGCGAGAATGCGATCTTCAACACCCTGCGTTACTATGAGGCGCAGCGCGCGATCATCTTTTGCAAGACGCGGGCCAATGTGAACCATCTGCTGGCGCGGATGGGCAATCGCGGCTTCAAGGTGGTGGCGCTGTCGGGCGAGCTGAGCCAACAGGAACGCAGCCACGCGCTTCAGGCGCTGCGCGACGGCCGGGCGCGGGTCTGTATCGCCACCGACGTTGCCGCGCGCGGGATCGACCTGCCGGGGTTGGAACTTGTGATCCATGCCGATCTGCCGACCAATCCCGACACGCTTTTGCACCGTTCGGGCCGCACCGGCCGGGCGGGGGCCAAGGGGACATCGGTCCTGATCGTGACCTCGGCCGATTACAAAAAGGCGCAGCGCCTGTTGCAACGCGCCAAACTGGTCGCGGAATGGGGCAAGGCCCCCTCGGCCGACGATGTGCAGGCCCGCGACGATCAGCGCATGCTGGAATCCCCCGCGCTTATGGATGCGCCGGGCGATGAGGCCGCGCAGGCCGCCGCCCTGATCGAACGGTTCGGCGCCGAACAGGTCGCCTCGGCCTTTATCCGGCTGTGGCGCGAAGGCCGCCCCGCCCCCGAGGAACTGGCCGAGGGGACGGCCCCCGTGGCGCCGGCCGCGCCGCGCGAACGCGGCGAATTCGGGCCTTCGGTCTGGTTCCTGCTGTCGGTCGGCCATTCCGGCCGCGCCGAGGCGCGCTGGCTTTTGCCGAAAATCTGTGAGGCGGGGAACATTACCCGCGACGCGATTGGCGCAATCCGGGTGAAAACCGAGCAGACCTTTGTCCAGATCGCCGCCAATCTTGCCGCGAATTTCGGCGAAGGGGTCGAATTGGAACCCGGCCTGACCATGCGCAAGATGGACAGCGAGCCGGTCTTTGACGCGCCCGGACCCCGTGGCCCGCGCCCCGAACGCTTTGATCGCCCCGAGCGCAAGCCCCATCGCGGGCAGGCCCCGCGCGGACCCCGCCCCGATCAGAGCCGCCCCGATCAGGATCAGGACGAGCCGCGCCAATATGCGCCGCGCCCCGAACCCGTCGAACGCCCGGCGGCCCCAAAGGCCCGCCGTCCCGCGCTTCTGGAGCCGGCGGACATCGCCCCCCGCAGCACCGAGGCGCGTCCGCCCAAAGCCGCGCCCAAGGCCAAATACCACCCCGATGAGGGTGGCGATGCCGAGGCACCGCGCAAGATCAAGGCCCGCTGGAGCACCGAAAAGAAACAGGCCCACAAGGATCAGCCCCAAAAGGACAAGGCACCGGCCCGGTCCGATTTCGCCCCCGGCGGCCCCAAGGCCGGGCCGAAAGCCGGTCCCAGGGCGGGCGCCAAGCCCGGCCCGCGTGCCGCCGGGTTCAAATCCCATGGCGGCCCCGCGCGGGATCGCGATGCCGGCGGCGATGCGCGTCCGACCCGCTCCAAGGGGTTCAAGTCGCATAAATCCGGCCCCGCCACCGGCGCCCCCGCGCGCAAGGGCGGCCCCAAGGGCGGCAAGCCCGGCAAGTTCTGATCGGGGCCCAGCCCCGCCCTTGCCCCCCTCGCACGCCGCCGGTCAGAACCGGGCCGGCGGCACGCGACTGCCCGACAGCGCCGCCAACCTGCCGCGCAGCCGCATGGCCAAAGGCGACAGCGGCCGGCGTTTCAGATCCAGCAGGTAATAGGGCGAGACGCGGATATCCTGGACCACGGGCAGGACCCTGAACCCCGCCGCGACCGGCGGTTCGACCAAAAGCTCGGCCACTTCTTTCGACATCGGCGCCACCGCGTCGCTTTGCGCCAGATAGGCGATGGTCAGCAAAAGCGACGGGCTTGAGACGATGTTTTTCGGCTCGGTCAGACCGACATCGGCGAATGCGGCCAGCGCCGCCTCGCGGATCGGGGCGCCGCGCTGTTGCATGACCCATTCCTGTTCCGCCAGCTCTGGCAGGGTGACCTTGCCCGCCCCGCTCAGCGGGTGGCCGGCGCGGACCAGAAAGCGCACCTTTTCATCCTGCATCGGCAGGATGTTGAAATCCTGGCTGTCGAATTCCGGCAGGATCCGGGCCAGCACGAAATCCATTTCCCCGGCCGCCAGATAGCCCAGCAACTCGCGCGAGGGCATGATGTCGACGGTGATATCGGCGCCGGGTGTGTCGCGCTTGATCTCGCGGATGGCGCTGACGAGATAGCTGACCGCCGGCCCGGTCACCGCGCCCACGCGCACCGCGCCGCCCGCGCCGCTGCGCAGCGCGCTGACATCGGCGGCAAGGCTGAACATCTCGCGCAGGATGGCATTGGCGCGGCGCAGCACGGCACGGCCGATTTCGGTCGGCTCCATCCCCTTGGGCTGGCGGATGAACAGCTGGGCGCCGATCAGGCTTTCGGCCTCGGCCAGCATGCGCGAGGCGGCGGGCTGGGTCATGCCCACCGTTTCGGCCGCCAGTTGCAGCTGGCCATGTTCGGCGATCTGCTGGATCAGGCGCAATTGCGCCGGTTTCAGCATCAGCCGGGCAGGAGGTAACGACATATCAATTCCGGTATACGAAAAGCGCAAGATATCATTTTACCAGCATGTCGGGCTGTGGCTAGATCACTCTCGGGCCGCTCACCAAAAGGCAGGGTCGCGCGTTTTTTCCGCACCGGCGGGCCGCCCGCGACAACAGCGCCAACCGCCACAAGGTTCAGCCATGAGCAAGAAATTCACCCCCGCCCTCTGGCCCCGCAAGCTGCGTTCCCAGCATTGGTATGGCGGCAATTCCCGCGACACGATCTATCATCGCGGCTGGCTCAAGAACCAGGGTTATCCGCATGATTTGTTCGACGGCCGCCCGGTCATCGGCATCATGAACACCTGGGCGGATCTGACGCCGTGCAACGGGCACCTGCGCGAGCTGGCGGAAAAGGTCAAGGCCGGCGTCTGGGAGGCGGGCGGTTTCCCGGTCGAGGTGCCGGTCTTCTCGGCCAGCGAAAACACCTATCGCCCGACCGCGATGATGTATCGCAACCTCGCCGCCATGGCGGTCGAAGAGGCGATGCGCGGCCAGCCCATCGATGGCGCCGTGCTGATGGTGGGCTGCGACAAGACCACGCCCAGCCTGTTGATGGGCGCGGCCTCGACCGACATTCCGTCGATCGTCGTGACCGGCGGCCCCATGCTGAACGGCTGGTTCCAGGGTGAGCGGGTCGGCTCGGGCACGCATCTGTGGAAATTCAGCGAGGCCGTGAAGGCCGGCGAGATGACGCAGGAAGAATTCCTTGAGGCCGAGCAGTCGATGAGCCGCTCGTCCGGGACCTGCAACACCATGGGCACCGCCTCGACCATGGCCTCGATGGCCGAGGCGCTGGGGATGGCGCTTTCGGGCAATGCGGCGATTCCGGCGGTGGACAGCCGCCGCCGCGTCATGGCGCAGATGACAGGCCGGCGCATCGTGCAGATGGTCAAGGACGATCTGAAGCCCAGCGACATCATGACCCGCGAGGCGTTCGAAAACGCGATCCGCACCAATGGCGCCATCGGCGGTTCGACCAATGCGGTGATCCATCTTCTGGCGATTGCGGGCCGGGTGGGGATCGACCTGACGCTGGACGATTGGGACCGGCTGGGGCGCGACGTCTCGACCATCGTGAACCTCATGCCGTCGGGCAAATATCTGATGGAGGAATTCTTCTATGCCGGCGGGTTGCCGGTCGTGCTGAAACGGCTGGGCGAGGCGGGGCTTTTGAACAAGGACGCGCTGACCGTTTCCGGCCAGAGCATGTGGGACGAGGTCAAGGACGCGCGGAACTGGAACGAGGACGTGATCCTTCCGGCGGACAAGCCTTTGACCGAGCATGGCGGCATCGCGGTCCTGCGCGGCAATCTTGCGCCGGGCGGCGCGGTGCTGAAACCCTCGGCCGCCAGCCCGCATCTGATGAAGCATCGCGGCCCCGCCGTCGTCTTCGAGGATATCGACGACTATAAGGCGCGCATCAACGACGACGCGCTCGAGATCGACGAAAACAGCGTGATGGTGCTCAAGATGTGCGGGCCGCGCGGCTATCCGGGCATGGCCGAGGTCGGCAATATGGGCCTGCCGCCCAAGGTGCTGAAAAAGGGCATCACCGACATGGTGCGGATTTCGGACGCGCGCATGTCGGGGACGGCTTACGGCACGGTGGTGCTGCATACCTCGCCCGAGGCGGCGCGGGGCGGGCCTTTGGCCATCGTGCGCACGGGCGACATGATCGAGCTGGACGTCGAGGCGCGGCGCCTGCATCTGGACGTGCCGGATGCGGAAATCGCCCGCCGTCTGGCCGAATGGCAAAACCCGGCGCCGGTGCCGAATGGCGGCTATGCGCAGCTCTTTCATGAGCATGTCGAGGGCGCCGATACCGGGGCGGATTTCGACTTTCTGAAAGGCTGCCGTGGGCGCGAAGTCGGAAAGGACAGCCATTGATGAAAGTCGCGCTTGTCGGCATCGGAAAGATCGCGCTGGACCAGCATGTGCCGGCGCTTGCCGCGAGCCCGGACTGGGACCTGGCCGCGACCGTCTCGCGCCATGGCACGGTCGCGGGGGTCGAGGCCTTTACCGGGATCGAGGACATGCTGGCGGCGCGGCCCGATGTTCAGGTCGTCTCGCTTTGCCTGCCGCCGGTGCCGCGCTTTGCCGCCGCCGCCGCCGCGTTGCGGGCGGGGCGGCATGTGATGCTGGAAAAGCCGCCCGGCGCATCCCTGTCCGAGGTGCATGAATTGCAGGCCATCGCCCGCGACATGGGCGTCACGCTATATGCGACATGGCATTCGCGCGCGGCCCATGCGGTGGCCGCGGCCCGCCGCTGGCTGGCGGACCGGCGCATCGACGAAGGCCGCATCACCTGGCGCGAGGATGTGCGCAAATGGCATCCCGGTCAGGACTGGATTTTCGAGGCCGGCGGCATGGGGGTGTTCGATCCCGGCATCAACGCGCTGTCGATCCTGACCCATATCCTGCCCCGTCCGGTGCATCTGAAATCGGCCGAGCTGGACTTTCCGGCCAATCGCGACGCCCCCATCGCCGCGCGCCTGTCGATGACCCAGGGGATCAGCGCCGATTTCGATTTCCGCCAGCAGGGTCCGCAGACCTGGGACATGGAATTTGCGACCGATGCCGGCCGGCTTGCGCTGCGCATGGGCGGCAATTTGCTGGAAATCGACGGCCAGCCCGCAGGCGGCGAGGACACGATCATGGGCGAATATCCCGCGCTTTACGCGCAGATGGCGCGGCTGGTCGCGGATGGCGCCTCGGATGTGGATCTGTCGCCGATGGTGCTGGTCGCGGATGCCTTTACGCTGGGCCGGCGCCGGACGGTCGAGGCGTTTGATTTCTAGACCGGGCCGAACGCCCCGGCGATGCCGGCCGCGTCGCAGCCATTGGCCAGCATGACCGCCAACAGGATCCGTGCCTGACCGGGGCGCAACAGCCGCGCATGGATGGCGCCGGCGCGGCACAGGTCATGCCCACCGCCACCGCCGCCATAGGCGGGGGCCAGCAACCCGGTCGGGACGCGGCTGGTGACCACCACCGGCACGCCCGCCGCCCGTGCCCGGGCGACGCCCGCGACCAGATCCGGCGTGGCATTCCCCGATCCCAGCGCGGCCAGCACGATGCCCTGTGCCCCGGCCGCAAGGCTGGCGTCCAGATGCAGCGCATCGCCGCCGGGATGGACGGCCACGATATCGACCCGCAGCCCGGCGACCGGGGCGGGCAGGACGGGCAGGGGCGGCGACGCCGCATCCTCCGCCGCGCGGCGAAAGGCATCGGCGCTGTCGGTCGCGGATTTGTAAAGCCCCCAGGCCGGCAGCACCTTGCCCCCAAAGGCAAGCGCGACCCCCGCAGCCCCGCGCAGGGCCAGCGTCACCGCATCGGCCAGATTGCCGGGCCCGTCGGGCGACGGATGATCGGCGGCGAATTGCGCGCCGGTAAAGATCACCGGTTTCGCGGGGGCGTGCTGCAACTGGACCAGCAGCGCGGTTTCCTCCATCGCGTCGGTGCCATGGGTGACCACGATCCCGGCGATTCCCGGATCGGCCAGCGCCGCGCCGACCGCATCGCTGATCGCCTGCATATCGGCCAGCGTCAGGGTCGAGGAATCCTTGGCCAGCACTTCGCGCGGCTCAAGCGTCACCCGCATCGGCGGGAGCACCGCCAGCAGATCCTCGCCGCTCAGCGCCGGACGGGCGGCGCCCTCGGCGTCCCGTGTGCTGGCGATGGTGCCGCCGGTGGCCAGCACGGCAAGGCGCGGCGGATTGTCAGTTTCGGTCACGATGGGGCCTGTCCGATAGGGGGTGGATCGGCGCGCGTGCGCGCCCGGCGCCCAGATTAGCACCCGCACGGGCGGATGCCAGCCACCCTTGACCCGCGCGCCTTCGATGCGCCCCCGTTAATGCGCCGGGCGCAGGGTCGCGCAGGGATTGACCGGCAAAAGCAGGCCGTGGCCGAAGACCTCGTCATGCCCGGCCCGGCCCAGATCGCGGGCCGAACGGTGCAGCCGCGCGCGCACCTCGCCCGGGGTCAGGTCGGGGTTTTCCTGCAACATCAACGCAATGGCGGCGGTCACAAAGGGCGCGGCATAGGATGTGCCGGTGCGCGTCCGCGCCCCCCGGACCGAGGCGGCGGTCCAGACCTCGACCCCCGGCGCGGCAAGGTCGATATGCGTGCCCCGCGCCGCCCGGCGATAGACCTGGCCACGCCGGTCCACCGCCGTCACCGCGATCACCACCGAATGCGCCGCCGGGAATGCGGGCTTGGCCGCAGGCCCGCCATTGCCGGCCGCCGCCACCATGACGATGCCCTGATCGTTCAGCCGCGCGACCTGTTCGGCGACGGCCTTGCTATAGGGGCCGGCCAGCGACAGGTTGATCACCGAAACATCCTGTTTCGCCAGATAATCCAGCGCCTCGATCAGCGCATAGGCATCGGCGCGTTCGTCATTTCCGGCCTTGTGAAAGGCATCGACCGCGATCAGCGTGGCCTGCGGAACCAGCCCCGGCGTGCGGCTGCCCGGATCGCCCACCAAAAGCGCCGCGACCGAGGTGCCATGCAGCTTGTCCGACGGCGCCACCCGGCCATCGCGGTCCAGCCGGTGCAATTTCAGCCGCGCCGCGCTTAGCGCTGCGTGCTCTGCGTTAAGGCCGGTATCGACCATGCCAATGCGCGGCGGTGTGCCGCAACCCGAGGTATTGGCCGGCCAGTCGATCATCTGTCGCATCGGACAGGCGGCGCCCTCGCATGCCTCGGCATTCGCGGGGCGGTAATAATGGTTCAGCTCGGCCAGCACTGCCGAGGGCTTTTGCCCGACCAGATCGCGCGCCGGTCCCAACCCCATCCGCGCCGGCTTGCGCAGCCGTACAAGGCTTTCGCCATTCGCAAGGTTGCGGCTGCGCAATTCGCGAAACCCCTGGGCGCGCAATTCGTCGCGGTCGGCGCGCGACAGGCCGCGCGCGATCACCTCGTCGGGGGCATAAAGCGGGGGCGGCGGCGCCGGGCGCGCGCGCGCCGGGGCCGGGCGGCGCGGGACCAGCCGGGGCGGCGCGACATCGTCATCGTCGTCATCATCATCGTCGTCATCGTCCGCCCATGCCATGGAAACCAGCGACAGGCTGCTGTTTTGCGGGGCCATGTCGGCCAACGCCATGGCGATCAGGGCCATCGCGGCCAGCAGGAATCGGATCATCGTCATCTCCGTTTCGACGCGTGTTTCTGGACATTTACGAAACCAGCTTCATATTATTCCATCGGAAGCAGAAATTATTTCATAACACGGTGTATTGATGGATGCGGCATTCGGCGAAACCTTGATCGCATTGCTGCCGAATCTGCGCCGTTTCGCCCTGTCGCTGTCGCGCAAGGGCGACGTGGCCGAGGATCTGGTGCAGATCACGGTCGAACGGGCCATCGCCAATCATGGCAGTTTCGATGCCTCGGCGCGGTTGGAACCGTGGCTCTTTCGCATCATGCGCAACGCCTGGATCGACATGACGCGGCGCAATCGCACCGCCGGCACCCAGGTCGATGTCTTTGACATGCCCGAGGCCCTGCCCACCGATCCCGGCCCCGGGATCGAGGCGCGGCTGATGCTGCAATCGGTGCAAGAGGCGATGCAGGACCTGCCCGAGGAACAGCGCGAGGTGCTGCATCTCGTCTGTGTCGAGGACATGTCCTATGCCGAAGCGGCCGAAATTCTGGCGATCCCCAAGGGCACGGTCATGAGCCGGCTGTCGCGGGCGCGGCTGGCGCTTGCCGACCGGCTGGGAATAAAATGATGAACGGCGCGTATATCCTTTGCGGTTCAGAATCCCGAATGGACAAGTCTCATGCAGATCAGTGACGAAACCCTCATGGCGCTTGCCGATGACGAGCTGGATCCCCAGACCGCGCGGCAGTTGCGCAATGCGATTGCCGCCGACCCGGAACTGGCGGCGCGTCACCGCCGCTTTGTGTTGACCCGGCAGGCGCTGGCGGACACAAAGTCGGCCCCTGCCGGGGCGACCGGTTCCGGCACCGATCCGCTGGCCGCGATGATCCGCGCCGGCATCACCACGGCCCGGCCCGCGCCCGTGGCCGCCAACCTGAACCGCAGGCCTATTTTGGCGGCGGCGGCGTCGCTGGCCATCGCGGCGATCGGGCTGGGCTGGTGGGGCTGGTCGATGAATGCGCCGCGCGGCCTGTCCGCGCCCGAACTTGCGGCGCTGGACGGCCTGCCCTCGGGGGAAAGCCGGACGCTGGAGGATGGCGGCGCGCTGACCATGATCGCATCGTTTCAGGCGGGCGAGGCCGGGCTTTGCCGCGAATATGAAACCACGCATGACAGCCGGATCCGCACGGTTCTGGCCTGTCGTGAGGGTGACGGCTGGCAGGAACGCTTTGCCGCCAGCTCTGAGACGGCCGAGGGTTATCAGCCCGCCTCGGGCGAGGGTTCGATCGACGCGGCGCTGGAACGCATCGGGGCCGGCGCGCCCCTGTCGCCCGCCGATGAGGCGGCGGCGCTTGGCATCAATCCGCCGGGTTGATCCGGCCTGTCGCGGCGGGCCGGAATAGAACCGCCCCCCACCCGTATTCCTGGGATCAGTACCAGGAGAATACGACCATGCAGGCCCTTTCCATTCCCATGTTCCGCCAAATGACATTGCCCGCCCCGCGCCTGATCGCGCTGCCTCTGGTCGCGCTGGGGCTGGGCTGGGCGATCATGACCCTGCCGCGGACGCTGGCCATGGACGGGCGCGCCGCGCTCTTGGCGCTGGCGCTGGCGGTGCTGGGCTGGGTCGGGACCCGCATCCCGGAATCGCTGGTCGCGCTGGGGGCCGTGCTGGTTCTGGTGCTGGGCGGGGTTCTGTCCGAGGCACAGCTTTTCGCCGCGCTTGGCAGCGAACTGGTCTGGTTGCTTCTGGCGGCCTTTGTCATCGCCGCCGTGATCCGCGAATCCGGCCTGACCGCGCGGCTGATCCTGCCGTTGGTGCGGTTGCGGCTGGGGTTCGGGGTGTTCGCGATGCTGCTGACGCTGATGATTGCGGCGACGGCCTTTGTGCTGCCGTCGACCTCGGGGCGGGCGGCGCTGTTGCTGCCGGTCTTTGCGGCGCTGGCCGATGCTTTGCCGGATGCGCGGCTGCGCCGGCCGCTGGCGCTGATCTTTCCGACGGCGATCCTGTTGTCGGCGGGGGCCTCGCTGATCGGGGCGGGGGCGCATCTTCTGGCGGTCGAAAGCATCCGGGCGGCGACCGGGCTGCGGCTGGGCTATGTCGATTGGGCGATGCTGGGCCTGCCCTTTGCGCTTTTGGCAAGCCTTGCGGGCACCGGGCTGATCCTGTGGCTGTTCGTGCCGCGCGCGCTGTTGCGCCAGCCGCTGAAGCCGGCCGACATGCCCGCGCCCGATGCCGATCAGCGCCGCCGCCAGGGCCGGATCGCGCTGGTGCTGGCGGTTGTGGTGGGGCTTTGGCTGGGGGCCGGGCTGCACGGGATCGGCATGGCCACGGTGGCCTTGATCGGGGCGCTGGTGCTGCTGACGCCGCCCTTTACCCGGCGCAAGAGCAAAGAGATCTTTCGCGCCGTCGATGTCGAGCTGTTGCTCTATATGACCGCGACCGTGCTGATGGCGCAGGCGATGACCGCGACCGGGGCCGATCGCTGGTTGGCGGGGCAGGCGCTGGGGCGGCTGCCCGCCGATCTGCACGACAGTCTTGTGGCGGTGGTGGCGCTTATGGCGGTGATTTCGGTCGCGGCGCATTTGTTCGTGACATCGCGTTCGGCGCGGGCGGCGGTGCTGATTCCGGCGGTGGCGCTGCCCTTGGCGGGGCTGGGCCATGACGCGGCGCTGATGATTCTGGTTGCGGTCATGGGCACGGGGTTTTGCCAGACGCTGATGGCTTCCGCGAAGCCGGTGGCGATCTTTGCCGGGGCCGAGGGCGGCGGGTTCACCCAGGGCGATCTGTTGCGGCTGGCGCTGCCGCTGGCGCCGATGGTGACCGCGCTGCTGATGCTGTTTGCGCTTGCCGTCTGGCCCGCGCAGCTGGCCGGGCTGCGGCCGGCGCAGGCGGTCCCGGAGATGGTCGCGATGCCCGCCGATCCGCCCATGGCCGCGCCCGCAGAACCCGCCCGGCCCGCCGCGATGCCGGCGGCGGAACAGCCGGCCGTGGTGCCGGTCATGATCCCGGTCCCGGTGATCCCGGCCGAGCCGGCGGTCGGCGCCTCGCGTCCCGTGCCGCGCCCCAAGGGGCTGGGCCTGCGCGCCGCCGCCCCGGTGGCGAAACGGGCCGCCCCGCAAACCGTGCCCCCGGACCTGCGCGGGTTGCAGCATCGCGTCAACCGCGCCCTGCGCCCGGCCGGCATCCGCATCACCATCCGCTGATCCCGATCCGGCAAACCCCTGCAAGAGGCGGAAATTCCGCCTCTTTTTTATTTTTCGCACAAAAAATTTCCGGTTTCGGGGAATAAGCCCGATGGCGGCGCGTAATCAGGACAGAACACAAGAAAGGATATGGATATGTCCCATACCGTTTTGCCCCATACCGTCCTGATCGCCCCTTCGGGGTTCAAGGAATCGCTTTCGGTCGAGGATGTGACCGGCGCCATCGCGCGCGGCGTCCGCCGCGCCATGCCCGGCGCCACCATCCTTGCCGCGCCCATGGTCGATGGCGGCGAGGGCACGACCCGCGCCATCATCGCCGCGACCAAGGGGCGGATTTTCGACACCCGCGTGACCGGCCCTGTGGGCGAACCTGTCGCCAGCTTCTGGGGCATGATGGGTGGCCCGGGTCCGGCGACCGCCGTCATCGAAATGGCCGCCGCCGCCGGGCTGTCCCTGGTGCCGCGCGACCGCCGCGACCCGACGCTGACCACCAGCCGGGGCGTGGGCGAGCTGATCCTGCGGGCGCTGGACCATGGCGCGCGGCGCATCCTGATCGGGTGCGGCGACAGCGGCATCAACGATGGCGGTGCCGGCATGGCGCGCGCGCTTGGCGCCCGCCTGCTGGACGCAGAGGGGCGCGATCTGCCCGAAGGGGGCGGCGCGCTGCACCTGCTGGACCGGATCGACCTGTCGGGCCTTGACCCGCGTCTGGCCCATACCCGCATCGATGTGGCGGTGAACTGGCACAACCAGCTTTTGGGTCCCAAGGGCGTGGCGCGGGTGTTCGGCCCGCAAAAAGGCGCCACCCCGGCCCAGGTCGAGGCGCTTGAGACCGGCCTTGAGACCTATGCCCGCGTGATCCGCCATGTGATCGGGGTCGATCTCGGCACCTTGCCGGGGGCGGGGGCCTCGGGCGGGCTGGGCGCGGGGCTGGTGGCATTTGCCGGCGCGACCCTGCATCCACGGTTCCAGATCATGCTGGAATATCTGGATTTCGACCGGCTGCTGTCCCGCGCCAATCTGGTCATCACCGCCGAGGGTTCGCTGGACGGGCAAAGCCCCTATGGCAAGGTCCCGTGCGAGGTGTCGCGCCGGGCCGAGGCGCTTGGCATCCCGACCATCGCGCTGGCCGGGACCATCGGCAAGGGCGCACAGGAAACCTTCGCCCATGGCATCAGCGCCTTTGCCTCGATCGTGAAGCGGCCCTGTTCGCTGGAAGAGGCGATCGCCCAGGGCGACAAGCTGCTGTGCCGCGCGGCCGAGGATGCCATGCGCATGCTGCTGGTCGGCGAAAGAATGGTCCTGCGCGCCCGCGCGGCCTGATCCGACCCAAACCGAACCCTGAACCATGACTTTCCGCCCCGGCCGAACCGGCAGCCGGGCGCGAGTGCGGCCGCATGCCCGTGGCCGGCGCTGAACCCATGCCGGAAACCAAAGTGACGGAGAACAGACATGCCTATCTTTCGTGGAAATGACGGCGACAACTTTCTGAACGGTTCGGCCCTGGCCGATACCATTCTGGGCCATTCCGGCGATGACCGCATCTATGGCCGCGACGGCAACGATTATATCAATGGCGGCGAAGGCAATGACTGGGTCAACGCCGGTCAGGGGCATAACCGCATCGTCGATGGCGGCGGCAACGACACCATCGTCTCGGGCAGCGGCAATGACACCATCAATGCCGGCGAAGGCAATGACGTCATTCAGGCCGGCAATGGCAACAACCGCGTCACCGCCGGCGAAGGCAATGACCGCGTGGTGACCGGCAGCGGCATCGACGTGATCTCGGCCGGCGAGGGCAACGACTTCGTGCGCGCCGGTGCCGGCCGCGACACCCTGATCGGTGGCGAAGGCGATGACCGCCTGTTCGGCGAGGCGGGCAATGACCGGCTGTGGGGACAGGAAGGCAATGACACGCTGAACGGTGGCGCCGGCAATGACACCATGACCGGCGGATCGGGCGCGGATGTGTTCGTCTTTAACGGCGGCATCGACCGCATCACCGATTTCGACGGTGGCGACGATCAGATCAACGTTTCCGCCTATGCCCGCTTTGACAGCTTTGCCGATGTGCGCGGCGCCGCGCGGCAGGTCGGCGACGATGTCATCATCAGCCATGGCGGCGACCGGCTGGTGATCGAGGATACCCGCCTGCAAAGCCTCGGCTCGGACGATTTCATCTATTGATCCCGTCCCGCACCGGGTCATGGACGGGCGCGCCTTGTCGCGCCCGTCTTTGCATCTGCGGCGCGGCCTTTGGGGGCGCGTCACGGCGGGGCGGTTGCGCGGGGGCCGAAAATCTGGCATGAAGGGGCCTCGGCGGTGGCGGCATTTCCCCCATTGGGCGCGTTTTTCGCGGCCTCATTCCCGATATCCAATCATCCGAACAGGTAATCCGATGCGCGACCCCTTGTTCCGCATGGCCCTTTTGCTGGGTCTTTTATCCGCTGTCGGGCCTTTTGCCATCGACATGTATCTTCCGGCGCTGCCCGAGGTGGCGCAGGATCTGGCCACGACCGAGGCGCGCGCCGCGCTGACGCTGACCTCGTATTTCATCGCCTTTGGCATCGCGCAGATGCTTTACGGGCCGATGGCCGATGCGGTCGGGCGCAAGATCCCGCTGGTTCTGGGGGTGTCGATCTTTCTGGTGGCGACGGTGGCGGCCAGCATGGCGCCCTCGATCCAGTGGCTGATCGCGGCCCGCGCGGTTCAGGGCTTTGGCGCGGCGACCTTGATGGCGGTGCCGCGCGCGGTCATCCGCGACATGGCCACCGGCCCCGAGGCGGCACGGATGATGGCGGCGATCATGATCGTGATCTCGGTCTCGCCGATGCTGGCGCCGCTGACCGGCTCGATGGTGATGGCGATGGGCGGCTGGCGCGAGATTTTCGCCGTGCTGGCGGGGGCGGGGCTGATCAGCCTGTTGCTGATCATCTTTGTCCTGCCCGAGACGCTGGCGCGCGAGCATCGCCAGCCGGTGCGGCTGGACGCCATGATCCGTGGCGCGCGCCGGCTTTTGACGGATCGCCGCTTCATGGGGCTGACCATGATCGGCGGCTTTGGCATGGCCAGCTTTTTCGTGTTCCTTGCCTCGGCCAGCTTTGTCTATACGCGCCAATACGGGCTGGGTCCGACCGGATTTTCGCTGGCTTTCGCGGTGAATGCGCTGGGATTTTTCTCGGCCTCGCAATTCGCCGGGCGGCTGGCCCAGCGGTTCGGGATGGAGCGGGTGATTTCGCTGGCCATCACCGGATTTGCGGGGGTGGCGCTGATGCTGACGGGGCTGGTCTGGCTGGGCTTTGACAGCCTGGTCACGATCATGGCGGGGCTGTTTCTGGCCAATGCCTGTCTTGGGCTGGTGATGCCCACGGCCATGGTGATGTCGCTGGATCCGCATCCCGATATTGCGGGGCTGGCCTCATCGCTGGGCGGCACGATCCAGATGCTGACCGGCGGTGCGATGATCGCCGCGACCGGGCCGTTTCTGGACAACAGCTCGGCGACCATGGTGCCGGCCATCGCGCTTTGCGCGGTGCTGGCCTGGGTGGCGGCGGCGGCGTCGCTGCCCCGGTTGCGGATCGGGGCGGCCTAGCGAATTAGGCCTTGGGCTGAATGGGCGCGGCCTCGGCGGTGACGGTCTGGGTTTCGGGGGCGATGCCCTCGGGGTCGGGATTGATGTTCATGTCGGTTTCCCGGCGCCAGCCGCCTTGCAGGTAAAGCAGGCTGGCCATGGTCAGCGTGGCCATCATCGCCACCGGAAAGCTGATCCATAGCGCGTCTGCGCCCAACCAGCCGCGCAGCCCCACCGCCACGCCCAGCCGGATCGGGTAAAGCGAGATGAACAGGATCAGCAGCGGCCAGACCACCTGACCATTCGCCCGGACCACCCCGAACAGCACCATGGTCACGCCAAAGGCGATGAAGCCCCATGTGGCGATCCGCCCGATATGCGTGCCGATTGCCACCGCCGCGCTGTCATGGCCCAGAAACAGCGCCAGCGCCTGATGCTCGACCGCGAACAGGATCAGCACCAGCCCGCCGGTCAAAAGCAGGTTGTAAAGAATGCCGATGCGGGCGATGCGGCCGACCCGGTCCCAGCGCCCGGCGCCGATATTCTGCGCCGCCATCGCGCTGACCGCCGCGCCAAGCGCCATCGCGGGCATCTGCACATAGGTCCAGATCTGCTGGATCGCGCCAAAGGCCGCGGCCGTGTCGACGCCCTCGCGGTTGACCAGCCGCATCATCGCCAGCATCGAGCTTGAGACGACGATCATCTGCATCCCCATCGGCAATCCCTTGCGCAGCATCAGCACCAGCACCGACCGCGCCGGGATCAACAGCCACAGTTCCGCCCCGCGCAGGCATAACGGGTGGCCGCGCAGATAGAGATAGGCCAGCATTGCCGCCAGACTGGTGTAATTGGCAATCGCCATGGCAAAGGCCGAACCGCCGATCCCCATGGCCGGCGCGGGGCCAAGCCCAAGGATGAAAACCGGGTTCAACACCACGTCCAGCACCACCGCCAATGCCATGAAGAGCAAGGGCGTGATCGAATCGCCCGCCCCGCGCAGTGCCATCATCAACATGGTCTGCATCAGGATCCCCGGCATGGCGAGGAACGTCACCCGCAGAAAGGCGCGCGCCAGGGGCGCGATCTCGGGCCCGGTATTGAGCAGCGCCAGCATATCGGGCGCAAGCCACCATCCCAGCACCGCAATAGCCAGCGCGACCGGCAGAAAGGTCCCGATGGCCGTGCCTAGCACCTCTTTCGCGGCCCCCATGCGGCCGCGCCCGACCGCCTGACCGATCAGGATGGTCGAGGCCATGCCAAAGCCGAACACGAACGAGGTCAAAAGAAACATGATCAGATTGCCGTTGGTCGTCGCGGCCAGCGCATTCTCGCCCAGCAGGCGGCCCACCCATGCCGCATCGATCGAGCCATTGGCCGATTGCAGCATCGACGCGCCCAGCGTCGGCAGCGCGAACAGCAACAGCGTCGGAGCAATCGGCGCGGTGACAAGATTGGCGGTCTGTTTCATGTCCCTTGCCCGCATGATCGCCCGACCGGAACCGCAGGGATCCCGGGATGCGAATTAAGCGCGCCCATCCCGCCCCGGCAAGCCGGATCGTCCGTGCCCTTGCGCAACAACCGAATAACGTAAGGGAAGCTTTGGCTGCGCGGCCGTCCCGTGGCGGGCGCGTCCGCCGCCGAAAATAACAATTCATTCATGGAATTGCCGCAATATCTTTACACAGACATGCGAGCCGGCCGTGGTGTCCGGCGCGTTGCCGGCCCCCGTGCCGCCATGCCTGCGGAAAAGTTGCGAATTGACACCCCGGCTGACAGCGGGCGACAAATCCCAAAGGGAGGTCGGCGGCATGCGGGCAGGGGAGCCGCCCAAATGGCGCCGCCGGGAAACAAAGACGCCGCAAGGCACGACTTGGAGGAAGACCACATGAAACGTTCCCTGTTCCTGCTGGCGGGGCTGACCCTGTTGCCCGCCATGGCCCAGGCCAAGACTGAAATTTCGTGGTGGCACGCCATGACCGGCGCCAATGCCGAGGTCGTCGACAAGATCGCCGGCGATTTCAACGCCAGCCAGTCCGACTATGAATTGAAGCCCGTCTTCAAGGGCACCTATCCCGAAACGCTGAATGCCGGCATCGCCGCCTTTCGCGCCGGACAGGCCCCCGACATCATGCAGGTTTTCGACGTCGGCACCGGGGTGATGATGGGCGCGCAAGGCGCCATCAAGCCGGTCGCCGCCGTCCTGAAGGATGCCGGCTATGACTTTGACAAAAGCCAGTATCTGCCCGGGATCGTCGGCTATTACTCGACCCCCGAGGGCGAGATGCTGTCATTCCCCTATAACTCGTCCTCGCCGGTCCTCTATTACAACAAGGACATCTTCGAAAAGGCGGGGCTGGACGTGAACAATCCGCCCAAGACCTGGGCCGAGGTCTGGGCCGCCGCCCGCAAGATCAAGGAATCGGGCGCGGCGAGCTGTGGCTATACCTCGACCTGGCTGACCTGGATCCATACCGAGAATTTCGCCGCATGGAACAACACCGCTTGGGGCACGAATGAAAACGGTCTGGCCGGCACGCCGGAGCTGGAAATCGACAGCGCGCTTTACGTCAAGCATTTCCAGGAACTGGCCGATCTGGCGAAAGAGGGGGTGTTCGTCTATGGCGGCCGCACCAGCGAGGCCAAGCAGAATTTCATCTCGGGCGAATGCGGGATTCTGACCGAAAGCTCGGGCGGGTTGGGCGATATCGTCAAATCGGGGATGAATTACGGCATCGGCCAGCTGCCCTATGACGACACCGCCGAGGGCGCGCCGCAAAATACCGTGCCGGGCGGCGCCTCGCTTTGGGTGATGGGCGGCAAGTCGGACGAGGTCTATAAGGGCGTCGGCGCCTTTTTCCACTATCTGTCCCAGACCGATGTGCAGCAATATCTGCATGAGGAATCGGGCTATCTGCCGGTGACCATGGCCGCCTATGAGGCGACCAAGGCCTCGGGTTTTTACGAAAAGAACCCGGCCCGCGAAACGCCGATCCTGCAAATGATGGGCAAGGCGCCGACCGCCAATTCCAAGGGCGTGCGCGCGCCGAACCTGCCGCAGTTGCGCGACATCCAGAACGAGGAATATGAAAAGATGTTGGCCGGTCAACAGGATGCGGCCACGACGATGAAAAACGCAGCCGAGCGCGGCAATGCCGCGATCAAGGACGCGACCGGCGGCTGAACCAACCAGAGGGGGGCGCCCGCGCGTGCCCCCCAATTCCCCGAGGGACGCAATGAGGCGAACGGTCTTTCCCCATCGGCTGCTGCCCTGGCTGTTGCTGGCGCCGCAGCTTGCCATCACGCTGATCTTTTTCTATTGGCCGGCCGCGCAGGCGTTTCGTCAGTCCATGCTGAAAGAGGACGCCTTTGGGCTGAGCTCGACCTTTGTCGGGCTTGCCAATTTCCGCAAGGTTCTGGGCGATCCGAACTATCTGAACGCGCTCAAGGTGACGGCGGTGTTTTCGTCGCTGGTCGCGATTTTCGCCATGGGGATCGCGCTGTTTCTGGCGGTGCAGGCCGAAAAGATCGTGCGCGGCAAGGGGTTTTACCGCACGCTGATGATCTGGCCCTATGCGGTGGCGCCGGCGATTGCGGGGATGCTGTGGCTGTTTCTGTTCAACCCCAGTTTCGGCACGCTGGTCCAGCCGCTGCGCGCGATGGGCATCAACTGGAACCCGCTTTTGAACGGCGATCACGCGATGATGCTGATCGTGGCCGCCGCGACCTGGAAACAGATCAGCTATAATTTCCTGTTCTTTGTCGCCGGGCTTCAGGCGATCCCGCGTTCGCTGCTTGAGGCCGCGGCCATCGACGGCGCCTCGCGCCGGCACAGCTTCTGGACCATCACGTTCCCGCTTTTGGCGCCGACGAGTTTTTTCCTTTTGGTGGTGAACACGGTTTATGCGCTTTTCGACACCTTCGGCATCATTCATGCGGTGACCGGCGGTGGTCCCGGGAAATCCACCGAAACGCTGGTCTATAAGGTGTATAACGACGGTTTCGTAAATCTGATCATGGGCGACAGCGCCGCGCAATCGGTGATCCTGATGCTGATCGTGATCGCGCTGACCGCGTTCCAGTTCCGCTTTATCGAACGCAGGGTGCATTATGGCTGAGGCGACCGACAGCCCGCTGGCCGCGCGCGCGCCCGCGCGGATGCTGGCACATTTCTGGATGATCCTGGGCGTGATCGTGGTGGCGTTCCCGGTCTATTACGTCGCCATCGCCTCGACCCATTCGACGGTGACGATCCTGCGCCCGCCCTTGCCCCTTTTGCCCGGATCCGAGGCGGTGGCGAATTACCACGACGCCTTTACCGGCGGCATCAGCCAGATCGGCGGCGTCAGCCTGTGGCGGCTTCTGGCCAATTCCACGATCATCGCCATGGGGATCGCGCTGGGTAAGATCGGGATTTCCATGGCCTCGGCCTATGCGATCGTGTTCTTTCGCTTTCCGCTGCGCATGGCGTGTTTCTGGTTGATTTTCATCACCCTTATGCTGCCGGTCGAGGTGCGCATCCAGCCCACCTATAAGGTCATGGTCGATCTTGGCCTGATCGACACCTATCCAGGGCTGATCCTGCCGCTGATCGCATCGGCGACCGCGACGCTCTTGTTCCGGCAGTTCTTCATGACCATCCCCGACGAATTGCTTGAGGCGGCGCGCGTCGATGGCGCCGGGCCGTGGCGGTTCTTCAAGGATATCCTGTGGCCTTTGTCGCTGACCAATGTGGCGGCGATCTTTGTGATCCAGTTCATCTATGGCTGGACGCAATATCTGTGGCCGCTTCTGGTTACCAATTCCAACGAAATGAACACCATCGTGATCGCGCTGAAAAAGATGATCTCTTTCGCCGATGCCGCGACGCCCTGGAACCTTGTGATGGTCACATCCGTGCTGGCCATCCTGCCGCCGATCCTTGTGGTCGTGCTGATGCAGCGCTGGTTCGTCAAGGGTCTGGTCGAGACGGAGAAGTAAATGGCCCGTATCCTGCTGAACGATGTCCGCAAAAGCTATTCGGGCAATCAGGTCATTCACGGCATCACCATGGACATCGCCGATGGCGAATTCGTGGTGATCGTCGGGCCGTCCGGCTGTGGCAAGTCGACGCTTTTGCGCATGGTCGCGGGGCTTGAGGCGATCACCGGCGGCACCGTCGAAATCGGCGGCAAGGTCGTCAACACGCTTGAGCCGCGCGAACGCGACATCGCCATGG
Organism: Paracoccus mangrovi; assembly: GCF_042648425.1. Taxonomy (NCBI): domain Bacteria; kingdom Pseudomonadati; phylum Pseudomonadota; class Alphaproteobacteria; order Rhodobacterales; family Paracoccaceae; genus Paracoccus; species Paracoccus mangrovi. The sequence goes on from NZ_JBHRXJ010000011.1 coordinate 124,958, forward strand.
TGTTTCAGAACTATGCCCTTTATCCGCATATGTCGGTGCGCGAAAACATGGCTTACGGGCTGAAAATCGCGCGCATGCAGCGATCCGAGATCGAGGCCCGCGTCCTGCGCGCCGCAAGGATGCTGGAACTGGAACCCTATCTGGACCGCAAGCCCCGCGCGCTGTCCGGGGGCCAGCGCCAGCGTGTCGCCATGGGCCGGGCGCTGGTGCGCGAACCGGCCGCTTTCCTTTTGGACGAACCGCTGTCGAACCTCGATGCGAAGCTGCGCGTTCAGATGCGCCTGCAAATCAAGGATATGCATCTGTCGACCGGCCAGACCACGCTTTACGTCACCCATGACCAGGTCGAGGCGATGACGCTGGCCGACCGGCTGATCGTGATGAACAAGGGCGTGGCCGAACAGATCGCGACCCCGCTTGAGGTTTATCAGCGCCCGGCGACCGAATTCGTCGCGGGCTTTATCGGCTCGCCGGCCATGAACATCTTTAGCGTGACGGCCGATGGCGACCGAGTCACATTGCCCGGCGGGCATGTGCTGGATTTGCCCGACATGCCGCGATCGGGCCATCTGCGGCTTGGCCTGCGTCCCGAACACCTGATCCCGGCCGAACCGGGCGAGGCGGCGATCCCGGTTCAGCTGCGTTCGGTCGAAAGGCTGGGCGCCGATGCCTTTGGCTATGGCACGATCGAGGGCACGGATGTGGCGATGACGCTGCGCCTGCCGGGCACCAGCACGGCCGAACGCGGCCAGACCGTCGCGGTCGTCCCCGACACCCGCCAGCTGCATCTCTTTGACCCGGAAAGCGGGCGGCGCATCACGCCCTAGGGGCGGGCGGAATTCATCTTTCTGTCGTCTTAGCTTTGCGGGATTGTCACGCCCGGCGGGGAAAAGCCTTGCGAAACCACAAAGATTCCGAGGCTTCCCATGAGTTTTCGCCTGACCGCCATTTCGGTGATCGCCATCTGCGCGGCGCTGCCGGCCGCGGCCGAGCCGGTCTTTAACCGCATCGCCTCGTTCCCGGTGGCGCGGAACCTGCCCAAGGGGGCCGATCCCGCCACGGAAACCTCGGCCGAGATCATGGCCGTGACCGAGGATGGCAATACGCTGATCTATTCCGACAGCCCGAACAGGGCGCTTGGGCTGATCGACATCACCGATCCCCGCGCGCCCGAACCCATGGGCCAGGTCGCCATGGACGGCGAGCCGACGACCACCGTCATCATCGGCGGCACCGGCTTTGTGGGCGTGAATACCTCGGCCAGCCATGCCCGGCCCTCGGGCGCGCTTCGCAGTGTCGATCTGGCCAGCCGCAGGGTGATGGCCAATTGCGATCTGGGCGGACAGCCGGATTCGGTGGCGCGCAATGCCGATGGCAGCCGCATCGCCGTCGCCATCGAGAATGAGCGTGACGAGGACGCCAATGACGGCGCCCTGCCGCAGGCGCCGGCGGGCTTTGTCGTCGTGTTTCCGGTCCGGGATGGCACGGTCGATTGCGCCGGCATGCAGGTGGTCGATCTGACCGGGCTGGCCGATATCGGCGGCGATGACCCCGAACCGGAATATCTGGCCTATAACGACGCGAACGAACTTGCCGTCACGCTTCAGGAAAACAACCATCTCGTGGTGATCGGCGCCGATAACAAGGTCGCGGCGCATTTCCCGGCCGGGACCGTCGATCTGGCCGGGATCGACACGGCAAAGGACGGCAAGCTGGATTTCTCGGGCGCGCTTGCGGCGGTGCCGCGTGAACCCGATGCCGTTGCCTGGCTGGATGACGACCATTTCGTCACCGCCAATGAGGGCGATTGGAAAGGGGGGGCGCGTGGCTTCACCATCTGGTCGAAAACCGGCAAGATCGTCCATGAATCGGGGGCCGGTTTCGAACAGGCCATCGTGCCGACCGGGCATTACCCCGAGAAACGCTCGGCCAAGAAGGGCGTCGAGCCCGAGGCGGTGATCGTCGCCGATTACAACGGGCAAAAGCTAATGTTTCTGGCTGCCGAGCGCGCCAGCATCGTCGGCGTTTTCGACATGGCCGACCCGGCGTCGCCAAAGCTTGTGCAGATGCTGCCGTCGGGCGTCGGGCCCGAGGGGCTGATCGCGATCCCGCAACGCGGTTTGTTCGCCACCGCCAATGAAACCGATCTTGGCGCGGATGGCGGCGCGCGGGCGCATGTGACCATTTTCGAACAGGGCAACGGTCCCGCCAACTGGCCGCAGATCGTCGCCGATCCCGGCATCGGCTGGGGTGCGCTGTCGGGCCTGACGCTGGATCCGGCCGCGCCGGGGCGGCTTTATGCGGTCTCGGACAGCTTTTATGACGCGGCGCCGGCCATCTTTACCATCGACGCCAGCGCAAAGCCGGCCCGCATCACCGCGAAAACCGTGGTGACGCGCGATGGCAAGCCGGCCGAAAAGCTGGATCTGGAAGGGATCGCGGCCGATCCCGCCGGCGGGTTCTGGCTGGCATCCGAGGGCAATCCCGAAAAGGATCTTCCGGGTGCGGTCCTGCATGTCGATGCCAAGGGCGCGATCACCCGCGAATTCGATCTGCCCAAAGAACTGGCCGATCAGGCCACGCGTTTCGGGTTCGAAGGGGTCGAGCTGATCGACGGCAAGCTGTGGCTGGCGGTTCAGCGCGAATGGAAGGACGACCCCAAGGATCAGGTAAAGCTGCTGCAACTGGACCCGGCAACCGGCGCCTGGGCGGGCCTGCGCTATCCGATCGGGACCGGCAAGGGCTGGGTCGGGCTGTCGGATCTGGCCGTGCATGGCGAACACCTGTATCTGATCGAACGCGACAACCTGATCGGTGATGCCGCCGCGCTCAAGGCCGTGACCCGGGTCGCGCTGGCCGATCTGAAGCCCGCGCCTCTGGGGGGTGAACTGCCGCTGATCGACAAGGAAACCGTGCGCGACCTGATCCCGGACATGACCGCGACCGGTGGCTTTGTGCTGGACAAGGTCGAGGGGCTGGCCATCACGCCCGAGGGCACCGCCTATATCGTGACCGACAATGACGGCACCGATGACAGCACCGGCGAGACGATGTTTTTCACCGTGCCGCTGACATCCGAGGCCGGGGATACGCAAACCGCGATGCAGCAAGGCAACTGAATCGCGGCACAGGATTTCAATGACGGTCCGGGGCGGTGCTGATGGCATCGCCTCGTATTTTACATAATTCAAATTATCGCCTAATTATCCGCCCTGTCCGACCCCGCCCCGGCCATTCGCCACCGGGTTGAGGACGCTTTTCGCGACTCGGGCAGCAAAGGCTGCGGAAAAGCCGCCTGGGACAGGCTTTCCAACCCGCCACGCCCCGCATCCAAGGGTTGCAGCATGATCGGCCAAAATCCGCCTGCCGGGAAATGCGAAAACTCAACGCATTGAACATTATACATAAAACGCCCGCCCCGCCCTTGGGGAAAAACGTGGACAGGTCAAAACTGCTCAACCATGATTGCTGAATTATTGCTACGAACCGTACAGTTCCGGGTCCTGTTCATATTGTTTTCCGGCCATTGCCGGCGCCCGTCCTGTGCGGTCCTAGCCACCCAAGGTTGTTCAGAAGGAGCCCCAAGACATGCCGACTCCCGCACAGACCAGCGAAGAATGGTGGGTCAATGATCAGACCCCGGACAATCCCTTTGGGAAAAGCGACGATTACGAAGCTTTTCTGAATTATGTCGGCTCGCTGGGTCGCAGCCTGACACCCGCGATCGCCCAGCAGCCGCTGGTCATCAATGTCACCGAACTGAACGACCATCCCGACTATAAGGCCGCGGCCATCGGCGCGCTGACCATGTGGTCCTCGGTCACGCCGCTGGAATTCCAGATCGTCGATGACCAGCCCTGGGACGCCACGACGCAATGGATGCGCGTCGTCAGCCCGGAACTGGGCGAACCCAGCGACGGCAGCGCTTTTTCCAGCAACCGCTATGTCAGCATCGGCCAGCGGTTCCACGACACCGAACCCAACCTGACCGATATCGGCGGCTATGTGTTCGACAGCTTTATCCATGAATTCGGGCATGAATTCGGCCTGAACCATCCCGGCCTTTACAATTACAGCGGCCCGGGCGGGGTTCAGATCAATTATCTGAACAACGCCACCTGGATCTATGACCGCCAGCAATACAGCGTCATGTCCTATTTCGACGGCATCGATGTCGGCGAGGATACCCGCTGGTCGGCCTCGACGCCGCTGATGGCCGATATCGAGGCGGTGATCCGGCGCTTTTTCTCGACCGTGGACGAGGACGGGGTGCGCACCTATCAGGTGATCAACCTGAATACCGGCGACAACACCTATGGCTTCAACAGCGAGCAATATGGTTACCAGCTGACCTCGTCGGGGATGCAGCACGATATCGGCTTTGTCATCCACGACACCGGCGGCGAGGACACGATCGACTTTTCCGGCTCGACCGCGGGGACGATCCTCGACCTGCGCGCCGGCATGTTCTCAAGCGTGAACGGGCACAGCAACAACGTTTCGATCTTTGCCGGCCACAACGCGGATGCCACTGAATATTATATCGAAAACGGCATCGGCAGCGCCTTCGACGACGTGCTGATCGGCAATGACGGCAACAACGTGCTGGACGGGCGCGGCGGCGCCGACAGCATGGCCGGCGGTGGCGGCGACGATGTCTATTTCGTCGATTCCGCCGAGGACATCGTCCGCGAGGACGCCGATGGCGGCAATGACACCATCTATGTGCTGACCGGCGGGGTGGATCTGGGCGATATCGCCAATGTCGAAAACATCATCTATGTCGACGGCTCGGCCGTGGCCGAGGATGACGACGACAGTGACAGCACCGCGACCGGCGGCGGCGCATTGGGCAGCATCCTTGTCGGCGATGCCGGCAACAACACGCTGGATGGCGGCGGCGGCGGTCAGACGATCTTTGGCCTCGACGGCGACGACCTGATCATCGGGGGCCGCGACTCGCTGGCCAGCCGCGACATCAACAACACCATTCCCGTCGCCGATCTTGAGGATCAGACCGAAAGCGATGACGGCAATGACGCGCTTTATGGCGGGCGGGGCAATGACACCATCATGGGCGGCGCCGGCGACGATACGCTGGACGGCGGCGATGGCGATGACGTGCTGCGCGGTCAGGACGGCGTAGATGTGTTCCGCGGCGGCGCCGGCATCGATACCGTCGATTTCAGCCAGGAAAGCCCGTTCCAGCTGTTGGTGAACCTGGAAACCAATGTCGCCAGCGGTGGCACCGCATCGGGCGACACCTTCTTTGATATCGAGAACCTGATCGGTTCGGACGACCGCATCGACCGCTTTATCGGCACCTCGGCGGCCAACCATTTCTGGGGCCGGGGCGGCGGCGATTTCTTCAATGGCCGTGACGGCGACGACATTCTGGATGGCGGCAACGATGGCGACATCCTTTATGGCGAAGGCGGCAACGACACCATCATCGGCGGCGCCGGTCAGGACTATCTGGACGGCGGCGAAGGCATCGACACCGTGGTCTATACCGGCAGCTCGGCCGGCGTGACCGTCGATCTGGCCAACGGGACCGCCTCGGGTGGCGATGCCGATGGCCCGGCCCAGATCGTCGGGCGCGGCACGGTCATCCGGCACGACATTCTTGCCGGTTTCGAAAATGCCGTGGGTTCGTTCCATGACGACCGCCTGATCGGTAACGATCAGGCCAATGACCTGTCGGGCGGGTCGGGCAATGACACGCTGATCGGCGGTCTTGGCGCCGACACGCTGCGCGGCGGCGCCGGCAGCGACACCGCCGATTATTCGGACGCGACCGGTGGTATGACCCTTGATCTGCGGCACGGATCCGATGGGGACAGCTATGTCTCGATCGAGAACCTGGCCGGGACGGGCTTTGACGACCGCATCCGGGGCGATGGCGGGGCCAATATCCTGATCGGTCAGGGCGGAAACGATATCCTGACCGGCGGCAGCGGCAGCGACACCCTGCTGGGCGATTTCGATCAGGCGGCGGCCGTGCCGCAACCGGGTCTGGGCACCGGCTATGCCACGCTTGGCGCGGATGCGACCAACAATTCCATCGCCACGGCCTTTGACATCACCAACAACTTCTCGCTGACCGAAGATCCCGACATCTTTGACTCGACCACCGTGCTGCACACGACGGTCAATGCCACCGGGAACGGTCAGGGCGGCTATTACCGCGTCGATCTTGCGGCCGGGTCGGTCCTGACCATCGACATCGACCATATTGCCGATCCCAATGTCCATGACAGCTGGGTCCGGCTTCTGGATGCCGATGGCAATATCGTCGCCGAGAATGACGATGGCGGCGGCGATCCGGGGTCGAGCAGCGGCCGCGATTCCAGCACCGTCTTTGTCGTTCGGGAAACCGGCAGCTATTACATCCTCGAAGGCAGCTGGTCGCCCGATGTGCCCGGCGACGGCTGGTCGCCATCGGTGCCCGCCGGATCGACCTATGAGCTGAACGTTTCGGTCGATTTCCCCTTGCCCCCCGCCCAGCCGGGCGTGGCAGGCAGCGACCGGCTGAGCGGCGGCGCGGGCAGCGACCTTCTGGATGGCGGTCTTGGCGCCGATTCCCTGCATGGCGGCGCGGGCGAGGATTCGTTCCGCTTTTCGACTGCGCTGGGGGATGGCAATGTCGACCGGATTCAGGATTTCAACGTCGCCGACGACCTGATCCTGTTGGACAGCCTGATCTTTACCGAGGCGGGCAGCGCGGGCGCGCTGTCCTTTGGCAGCTTTTATGCCAGCAATTCGGGCAACGCACAGGACGCGGGCGACCGCATCCTGTACGACCGCGACAGCGGCTTCCTGTCCTATGATGCCGATGGCACCGGCGAAATCGAGGCCGTCCGCTTTGCCCGGCTCGGGGCCAATCTGACCCTGTCCGAGGACGACTTCTTTATCGTCTGATGAACCACCGGGCGGGGGGTGTTCGGCCCCCCGCCCGATCCCCTGAAAAGACGCAGACATCACCACGCAGACTGAGGGCCGCAATGAAACGCCTGACCGATCGCCGCAGGATCCTGTTTGCCGCCGGCACCGCCGCCGCCGCCATGGTCGCGGGGGCCGTATCCACCCCGGCCGCCGATATTCAGGGCACAATCGCCTATGAGGGCGGCGGCGAAATCCCGAAAGGCCGGATCGCGATCCATCTTGAGGACACGGCCCCACAGGCCAAGCGCCAGAGCCCGCCCCAGGATGTCCGGCTGACCAGCGACGGCGGTGCCAAGGCGATCGAATTTTCGCTGGAAATGACCCAGGGGCTTTCGCCCAGCCCAGGGCAAGAGATCGTGGCGCGGCTGGAACGCGCCGATGGCTGGCTGCTGGCGCGAGGCAGCGCCACCTTCACGCCCGATGCGCCGGTGCAGATCGTGCTTTATACGGTGATGTATTAGAGCACCCTGCCCCGTCACACATCGATCCGATATGGAAACGACCGGCCACATGATGCGGCCGGTCGTCTGTTTTTCGCATTACCGGACCCGAAGGCCCGCGCGATCAAAGGGTCACGAGGACATGCGCTCGTCGCGCTTCCATTCCTCCCAGCCCGGTTCGCCTTTCATGAAGGCCTCGATCTCGGCCCGGTTCGCCTCAAGCTTGGGATCGTGCTTGAGATAGAAATTCGTCTCGCGCGCGATCAGGCCGGACATGATCAGCAACCCGATCAGGTTCGGAATCGCCATCAGCCCGTTCATCACATCCGAGAAACTCCACACCACCTCCAGCTGCATCGTGCAGCCGATGAAAACGATCAGCGAAAAGAAGATACGGAACGGCATCACGCCGCCATGCCCGACCAGCCGTTCCAGATTGCGTTCGCCGTAATAGGCCCAGCCCAGAATGGTCGAATAGGCAAAGAGCACAAGGCCGATGGTGACGATCCAATGCCCCCATTGCCCCGGCAAACCGTGGGTAAAGGCCTGTCCGGTCATGATCGCGGCCGAAAGCTGTTCGCCGGTGGCGGGGTCGATCTCGTTCCAGACGCCGGTGGTGATGAGGACCAGACCCGTGCAGGACACGACGATGATGGTGTCGATGAATGTCTGGGTCATCGACACCAGCCCCTGCCGCACCGGATGTGTCGTCTGTGCCGAAGCGGCGGCGATGGCGGCCGAACCCATGCCGGATTCGTTCGAAAAGATGCCGCGCGCGACCCCCAGCTGTACCGCGATCATGATGGTCGAGCCGACAAAGCCGCCCACCGCCGACGAGCCGGTAAAGGCCGAGCCAAAGATTTCGGCGAACGCGCCCGGAATGGCGCCCACATTGGCGATCAGGATGTAAAGCGCGCCGGCGACATAGAACAGGATCATCGCCGGAACCAGCCCGGCGGTCACCCGGCCGATGGACTTGATGCCCCCGACCAGCACCACCAGCGTCAGCACCGCCAGCAAAAGACCGGTCACCCATGCCGGGATCATAAAGCTGCGCTCAAGGTTCGAGGCGATGGAATTGCCCTGGGTCATGTTGCCGATGCCGAAACAGGCGCAGACGGCAAAAATCGCGAATGTCAGCGCCAGGAACTTGCCAAAGGCGCCGGGAATGCCGCGTTCCAGATAATATTGCGGACCGCCGTTCTTTTCGCCGACCTCGTCAGTGGTGCGATAGCGCACGCCCAGAAACGCCTCGGCATATTTCGAGGCCATGCCCAGAATCGCCGTCACCCACATCCAGAACAGCGCGCCGGGGCCGCCGATGCTGATCGCGGTGGCCACACCGACGATATTGCCGGTGCCGACCGTCGCCGCCATGGCCGTGGTCAGGGCCTGAAACTGGGAAATATCGCCATCGGCATCGCCATCGCTGCGCTTGATCAGCCCCAACCGCAGCGCGGCGCCCAGCCGCACCAGCTGAATCCCGCCCAGCCGAAAGGTCAGGTAAAGGCCGGTCCCCAGCAATAGCGGGATCAGCAGATACGGCCCCCAGACGATGCCCCCCATATAGTCGAGAAAGCTTTGCAGTTTGCTCATATCCATCCATGTTCCCCCTGTGTCATGTCTGTCTGCCCGTAGTAACCATGGTTTTCGGGCTGGCTTGTCAAGCCGAAGGACGGCGCAAAATCGTGCCGCATGGCGATGATGGCGCTATCGGCGCCCAGGATCTAACCCTTTGATCCTATACGAATCCGCCACAGCTGGCCAGCATTCCCTTTACTTGTATGGAAGTATGGCGTATCAGGGCGCCGGGGGGAAACCGCATGGATTCGGCCATCATCACCGTCGCGCCCAGCACCGCCAGTCAGGTCCATGACTGGCTGCGCCGCCGCGTCCTGCAAGGCGATCTGGCCCCCGGCGCCCGCCTCAGCGAAACCGAAATCGCCACCGAGATCGGCATCAGCCGCCAGCCCGTGCGCGAGGCCTTTATCCGGCTGGCCGCCGACGGTCTGGCCGAGGTCCGGCCCCAGCGCGGCACCTATATCAGCAAGATTTCGGTCGCGGCGGTGCTGTCGGCACGGCTGATCCGGGCGGCGGTGGAAAGCGATCTGGCGCGGCTGACGGCGGCACAACAGGACGGCGCCGTGCTGGCCGCGATGCAAAGCGAAATCGCTATCCAGCATCGGGCCGACCGCGCGGCCGACGTGAATGCCTTTATCGAATCAGACGACCGCTTTCACCAGCTCTTGACGGTCGCGGCCGGGTATCCGGCGGTCTGGCACGATCTGGAACGCCTGAAATCACAGATGAACCGGCTGCGGCACATGTCGATGCGGGTCTTTGACCGCCGCCGGACCATTGGCCAGCATCAGGACATACTGGACGCGCTGCGTGCCGGCGATGCCGATGCGGCGGAACGGGCCGTGCGCGCGCATCTGCAACAGATGCTGACCGAACTGCCCCGGATCGCGGCGCAGCGGCCCGAATATTTTACCGAATAGGAAAGGATAGCACATGCGGCACACCTGGCGCTGGTTCGGCCCCAAGGATCCTGTCTCGATCGACCACATGATGCAGGCCGGCGTTCAGGGCGTGGTCACCGCGCTGCATCACGTCCCGACCGGCACCGTCTGGTCCCCCGAGGAAATCGCCCGCCGGCAAGAGGATCTGGCGGTGATGCGCGACGGCGCGCCCTCGGGTCTGGCATGGGATGTGGTCGAAAGCATCCCCGTCAGCGAGGCGATCAAGACCCAGACCGGCGATTGGCGCCAGCATGTCGAAAACTGGATCGCGTCCTTGCGGAACCTGCATGCGGCGGGGATCCGGGTCGTGTGCTATAATTTCATGCCGGTGCTGGACTGGACGCGGACCGATCTGACCTGGCGGCGCCCGAACGGCGCGCTCTGCATGCGCTTCGACCTGCCCGATTTCGTGGCCTTCGACATCCATATCCTTGAACGCAAGGGCGCGGCCGAGGATTTCCCCGAAGCCCTGCGCGACGAGGCCGCCCGCCGTTTCGCCGCCATGGACGATGCCCGCAAGCACGAGCTGGTGGCCAATATCGTCTTTGGCCTGCCCGGCGCGGCCGAACAGCAAAGCATGGAGGATGTGCGCAACCTTCTGGACAGTTACGCCCCGGTCACCGACGCCGTGCTGCGCCGGAATTTCCACGCCTTTCTCGAACAGGTCGCCCCGGTCGCGCAGGATCTTGGGATGCGGCTCTGCTGTCACCCGGACGATCCGCCCTTTCCGCTTTTGGGTCTGCCCCGCGTCATGTCGACCGAGGCCGATTATGCCGAGCGCATCGCCGCCGTCGACGTGCCGGCAAACGGGATCACGCTCTGTTCCGGCTCGCTTGGGGCGCGGCCGGACAACGATCTGCCGGGGATGATGCGGCGGCTGGGGGATCGCGTGCATTTCCTGCATCTGCGCAATGTCCGCCGCGATACCGAGACCGTCCCGGCAAGCTTTTTCGAGGACGATCATCTGGGCGGTCAGACCGATATGGTCGAGCTGATCGACGCCGTTCTGGCCGAAGAGGCGCGCCGTCGCGCCGCCGGACGCGAGGATGCGGTGATCCCCATGCGCCCCGATCACGGCCAGGACATCCTGGACGATATCGGTCGCGGCGGCCAGCCCGGCTATCCCGCCATCGGCCGACTGAAGGGGCTGGCCGAATTGCGCGGGGTCGAACTGGCACTGTCGCGCCGGATGGGCGCGGCATGAACGGCGGCGAGCAAACGCCCCCGATCCTGTCGATCGGCGAGGCGATGCTGGAACTTTCCGCCGCGGGTCAGGACGATCTGTGGCGGCTGGGCATCGCCGGCGACACACTGAACACCGCCTGGTATCTGCGCCGGCTGCTGGGCCAGGGCGCGCGGGTGGATTATTTCAGCCGCGTCGGTACGGGCGAGTTTTCGCAAAAGATGCTGGATTTCCTGACCGCCGAGGGGATCGGCACCGATCACATCGCCCGCGATCCGGGCCGCGAAATCGGGCTTTACGCCATCTCGCTGAAAAATGGCGAGCGCAGCTTTTCCTATTGGCGCGACAGCTCGGCGGCGAAGCTTCTGGCCGATGATCCGGCGGCGCTGGACCGGGCGCTTGCGGGTGCGGGCATCGCCTATTTTTCCGGGATCAGCGTGGCGATACTGTCGGATCGGGGCCGCGCGAATCTGCGCGACGCGCTGGCCCGCGCCCGCGCGGCTGGCACGATGGTGGTGTTCGACCCCAATCTGCGGCCGCGCCTGTGGCCGGATGCGGCGGCCATGCGCGCCGGGATCGAGGCCGCCGCTGCGGGCGCCGATCTGGTCTTGCCCAGCTTTGACGATGAGGCCACGCATTTCGGCGATGCCGATGCCGGGGCCACGATCCGGCGCTATCTGGACCTTGGCGCCGGGCATGTCGTGGTCAAGAATGGCGGCGGCCCGATGTGGTTTGACGGCAATCGGGGCACGGGCGCCCTGCCCGATCTTAGCCCCGACACGCCGGTCGACACGACGGCGGCGGGCGACAGCTTCAATGCCGGTTATCTGGCGGCGATGCTTGCGGGTGCGGATTGCGCGGATGCGATCCGCGCCGGTCACGCGCTCAGCCGACAGGTCATCCGCCATCGCGGCGCGCTGGTGCCGCAGGCCGTGGCGGACGCGCGCCTGACCTGAACGGCGGCGCGGCGGTCACATCGTCGCGCCGATCTGCCAGGGCACGAATTCATGATCGCCCAGCCCCAGCGCCTCGCTTTTGCTGGCCTGACCCGAGGCGACGGCCAGGATCAGATCGACGATCTGGCGGGCCTTATCCTCAAGTGCGACGCGCTGGCTCAGGATATCGCCGCAATTCAGATCCATGTCATCGGGCATGGCCGTCGCCAGCCGATCGTTGGTCGCAAGCTTGATCGTCGGCGCGGGTTTCGACCCGAATGCCGAGCCGCGCCCGGTGGTGAATACGATCAGCTGCGCGCCCCCGGCGATCTGGCCGGTGGCGGAAACCGGGTCATAGCCGGGCGTGTCCATGAAATTCAGCCCCGGCGCGGTGATGCGTTCGGCATAGTCCAGAACCGCCTCCAAGGGGGCATTCCCGCCCTTGGCCACCGCGCCCAGCGATTTTTCCAGAATGGTGGTCAGCCCGCCCGCCTTGTTGCCGGGGCTGGGATTGTTGTCCATCGAACCGCCGTTCTTTTCGGTGTAATCCTCCCACCAGCGGATGCGGTCGACCAGCTTTTGCGCCACCTCGGGCGATGCGGCGCGATCCAGCAAAAGCCGTTCCGCACCATAGATTTCGGGCGTTTCCGACAGCACCATGGATGCGCCCTGCGCGGCCAGAATGTCGCTTGCAAGCCCCAGCGCCGGATTGGCGGTGATGCCCGAAAACCCGTCCGAGCCGCCGCATTGCAGCCCGATCTTCAACGCGCCCGCCGGCACGGTTTCGCGGCGCACGTCGTTCAGCGCCGGCAGCATCTCACGGATGCGGGCCTTGATCGCGTCGATGGTCTTGCGGGTGCCGCCTGTGTCCTGAATGGTCAGCCCGTGAAACCGCGCCGCCTGGCCCAGTTCCTGTTTCATGCGGGCGATCTGCATCACCTCGCAGCCAAGCCCGACGAACAGTGCCGCGCCCACATTCGGATGCCCCGCATGGCCGGTCAGCACGCGTTGCAGCGCGTCCCAGCCCGGCCCGCTATCGGCCATGCCGCAGCCGGTGCCATGGGCGAATGCCACGACGCCATCGACATTGGGATAGGGCTCAAGCGCGCCCTCGATGCGGATTTCCTCGGCCGCGCGGCGGATCACCGTGGCCGAGCAGTTGACCGTCGCGACCAGCGCCAGATAGTTCCGCGTCCCGACCGAGCCGTCGCTGCGCAGATAGCCCTGAAAGGTAAAGGCCGGATCCCGGCGCGCGGCCAGCCCGGCGCGCGCCGCAGCCAGCCCCGCGCCGGGATGATAGTCGCGGCCATGATCGCCAAAGACGCAATTATGGCTGTGGACATGGGCGCCCTCGGCGATGTCCTCGGTCGCATAGCCGATGACCTGTCCGTATTTCACCACCTCGTCGCCTTTGGCGATGGGGCGGCGGGCGATCTTGTGCCCGGCGGCGGCGACGCCCTTTTCGGTCAGGATCGCGACATTGTCGGCGGGGTTCAGGATCAACGGCTCAGGCATGGCGGTTCCCTTATTGGCTGGCCCGTTTCAGGCTGGCTTGGACGCCGTCGCGGATCAGGCCGGACAGCGCGGCGGTCAGGTCGGCGGCGAAACCGGGATCGTCGCGCAAGGCCGGGGGAAACACCTCGGCCAGCGCAAGGAAACCGGCAACGGTTTCCGCCGGATCGTCCCGCCACAGCGCGGCAAGACGCGCGGCCATCGGGTCCTTGACCTCGATCGGCCGGCCGCTTTGGTCGCGCCCCGAAACATAGCGCATCCATGCCGCCACGGCGAGCGTCAGTCCGGGCACCGTACCGCCCGCCGCGCGGGCCTCGGCAATGGTGCCAAGAATGCGCTGCGGCAGCTTCTGGCTGCCATCCATGGCGATCTGCCATGTCCGGTGGCGGATGGCGGGGTTGGCGTAACGCGCCAGCAAGGCATCGGCATAGTCGCCCAGATCGACCCCCGGCGGCGGCGTCAGGGCCGGGATGATCTCATGCCGCCAAAGCCCGCGCAGGAAATCCGCAAAGGCCGGGTCTGCGACGGTGTCGGCGATGGTCTCGTGCCCCGCCAGATAGCCAAGATAGGCCAGCGACGAATGCGTGCCGTTCAGCATCCGCAGCTTCATATGCTCAAAGGGCGTGACATCGCCCACCAGCTGCGCACCGACCGCACCCAGATCGGGACGGGCGGCATCGACGAAATCGTCCTCGATCACCCATTGGCGGAACGGCTCATGCATGACCGGGGATTCGTCGCGATACCCCGCCATTGCCTCAAGCCGGTCCAGATCGGCGGCGGTGGTGGCGGGCACGATGCGGTCGACCATGGTCGCGGGAAACGCGCCATGCGTCGCGATCCAATCCGCAAGCGCCGGATCGATCAGCCCCGCCAGTTCCAGCACGACACCGCGCACCACCCGGCCGTTTTCCGGCAGGTTGTCGCAGCAAAGGACGGTAAAGGGCGCAAGCCCCCGTTCGCGCCGCATCGCCAGCGCCCGGACCAGAAAACCCGGCGCGGATCTGGGCTGCGGGCTTTGCAGGTCATGTTGGATATCGGGATGCGCGCGGTTCAGCCGGCCGGTCGAAGGCTCGTGACAATACCCTTTTTCCGTCACGGTCAGGGTGACGATCTTCACCGCCGGATCGGCCATCACGTCCAGCACCGCCTGCGGGTTTTCCGGCGCGACCAGCACATCGCGCAGCACCGTCACCACCTGCGGCTTTTCGCCCTCGGGCGCCAGTTCCAGCGCGGTATAGGCCCAGCCCTGTGGTTTCAGCCGGTCGCGCGTTCCCGGCGATTGCAGCGAAACCCCGACAATGCCCCAGTCGCCGCCGGATTTCGCCATCGCCTCGGCCACATAGATCGCGCCATGGGCACGGAAAAACGCCCCAAGGCCAAGATGGACGATGCCCGCCGGCGCGGTCGGGGGGGCGCGGTAAAGCCTATCTTGCAAGCCAGCCTCCATCGACATTCAGCACCGCGCCGTTGATGTAATCGGATGCCGGCGCGGCCAGAAATACCGCCGTCTGGCCGATATCCTCGGGCCGGCCCCAGCGCCCGGCAGGGATGCGGTCAAGGATGGCCTGACTGCGCGCGGGATCGGCGCGCAGGGCTTCGGTATTGTTGGTCTCGATATAACCCGGGGCGATGGCGTTGACGTTCAGCCCCTTGGCCGCCCATTCATTGGCCATCAGCTTGGTCAGCCCGGCGACGCCATGCTTGCTGGCGGTATAGCTGGGCACGCGGATGCCCCCCTGAAACGACAGAAGCGAGGCGATGTTGACGATCTTGCCCCGCCCGCGCGGCAGCGCGGCACGGGCAAAGGCCTGACAGGTGAAGAACAGCGATTTGAGATTCACGTCGATCACGTCATCCCAATCGGATTCGGTGAAATCCACGGCATCGTCGCGGCGGATGATGCCGGCATTGTTGACCAGAATGTCGATGCGTTCGGCGGCGAACACATCGCGCGCCGCCATCGGATCGGCAAAGTCCAGCCGCAGCCCCCGGCCCCGCGCCCCGATCAGGGCCAGCGTCTCGTCGCAATCGCGGCGGCCGGCGGCGATGACATTGGCCCCCGCCGCGGCCATGGCGACCGCGATGGCCTGACCGATGCCGGTATTCGCGCCGGTCACCAGCGCGACCTGGCCATCAAGGGAAAACGCGCTCACAACAGGTCCTCCGGCTGGATAAAGTCCATGTCGGTGTAATCGACATTGTCGCCCGCCATCGCCCAGATAAAGGTATAGCCGCCGATCCCCGCCCCGGCATGGATCGACCAGCTGGGCGAGATCACCGCCTGTTCATTGGCGACGATCAGATGCCGGGTTTCCTGCGGCTCGCCCATCAGATGGACCACGCGCGCCTCGGGCGCCATGCCGTGATACAGATAGGCCTCCATCCGGCGGTCATGGACATGGGCGGGCATGGTGTTCCAGACCGATCCGTCCTCAAGCGTGGTATAGCCCAGAACCAGCTGACAGCTTTCCATGACCAGCGGGTGGATGAACTGGCGGATGGTGCGCTTGTTCGAGGTCTCGACCGCACCCAGCCTGACCTCTTTGGCATCGGCCACGGTGATCAGCCGGCTGGGCAGCGTGCGATGCGCCGGGGCCGAGGTGATATAGAACCGCCCCTGCCCCGAAAACGTGACCGGCCCCGCGCCCATGCCCAGATAAAGGACATCGCCATAAGCCATGTCCCAGCCCTGTCCGCCGGCCTCGACCCGGCCGGGACCGCCGATATTGACGATGCCCATTTCGCGCCGCTCAAGAAAGGTGGCGGTGCGGGTTTCGGCAACCTTGTCGAGCGTGAGCTCCCCCCCCGCGGGCACCGCCGCGCCCACGGTAAAGCGGTCGTAATGGGTATAGACCAGCCGGATCTCGCCCTCGGCGAACATGCCCTCGGTCAGGAAGTTCCGGCGCAGGGCCTGGGTATCCATGCCCCTGGCATGTTCGGGGTGGATGGCGTGGCGGGTCTCAACGGTCAGCATATCGGTCCTTTCATGCGAATTGGCCGGTGTTCAGCGGAACACCGAGGGCAGCCACAGCGACAGCGCCGGAACATAAGTCACCAGCATAAGCGTCACGAAGGCGGCGAAATAGAACGGCCAGATGGTGCGCATCGCCTGCCAGATCGAGATGCGCCCGACCGCGCAGCCGACGAACAGCACCGCGCCCACCGGCGGCGTGCACAGCCCGATGCCAAGGTTCAGCACAAGGATGACCCCGAAATGCACCGGATCGACGCCAAAGGCCTGCGCCACCGGCAAAAAGATCGGCGTGGTGATGACGATCAGCGGCGACATGTCCATGAACGTGCCCAAAATCAACAGGATCACGTTCATCAACAGCAGGATCACCAGCGGGTTGTCCGAAAGGTTCTGCAACAGCGCGACCAGCTGCGCCGGCACCTTCAGATAGGCCAGAAGCCAGCCGAAACAGGCCGCGCAGCCGATCACCAGAAGCACCATCGAGGTGGTGCGCACCGCGCCCTTGGTCGCCTCGACGAATTCGGACCAGGGCAGGCTGCGATAGACCAGCGCGGTCACCAGCAGCGCATAGACCACCGCGATATTCGAGGATTCGGATGCGGTGAACACGCCCGAACGCACGCCGCCAAAAATGATCGCGATCAGGATCAGCCCCGGCAGCGCCGAAACGAACAGCTGCCCCATCATCGCGAAACCCGGGAAGGGGTCGGTCGGATAGCCCTTTTTCTTGGCCACCCACCATGCCGCGCACATCAGCATGATCGCCAGCAACAGGCCCGGAATGATCCCCGCCGTGAACAGGTCGGCAATCGACAGCCGGCCCCCGGCGGCGATGGAATAGATGATCATATTGTGGCTGGGCGGGATCATCAGCGCGATGATCGAGCTGACCACGGTGATATTGACCGCGTAATCGACGTCATAGCCGCGCTTTTTCATCTGCGGCACCATCAGCCCGCCCACCGCGCTGGCATCCGCCGCCGCCGAACCGGAAACCCCCCCGAACATCAGCGAGGCCATGATATTGACCTGTCCCAGCCCGCCCTTCAGATGCCCGACCAGCGATCCCGCCAGCGCCACCAGGCGCCGCGCGATATCGCCCCGGACCATCAGGTCGCCCGAATAGATGAAGAACGGGATCGCCATCAGCGCAAAGACCGAGATGCCCGAATTCAGCCGCTGGAACACCACCACCGGCGGCAGGCCCAGATAAAGCACCGTGAAAAAGCTGGCCGCGCCAAGGCAGAATGCGACAGGCGTGCCGATCAGCAGAAGAAACGAGAAACTTCCAAACAGAATCCAGTATTCCATCGCCTATTTCCCCTTCCCGCCGGGAATGCCGTCTTCAAGCATGGCCTCGGCCGAGGGGCCGTCGGCATGTCCGTCCAGGGTGCCGTCCGCCGCATCGTCCATATCGCCGAAGCGTGCGGTTTTCAGGCCGGCGGCACGGCGCAGGATGCGCTCGACCGAAAACAGGACCAACAGCACACCACCGCCGATCACCGGCGCGAAATCCCACAGCCGCGAAATGCCCAGACCGGGAATGTCGCCGCCGGCCGCCTTGGCCGCCAGCTGCCAGCCGTAAAAGGCCATGCCAAAGCCGAATGCCGCGACGACCAGATCGGACAGGCTGTGAAACCATGGCCGCACGGATTGGGGAACCAGATACAGACCCACGTCAAAGGACAGGTGATACCCCTCTTTGACGCCGACGGCGGCGCCCAGAAAGATGAACCAGCCCATCAGCATGACGCTGGCGGGTTCCGCCCAGAACAGGCTGGTGCCCATGACATATCTGTAAAAGACCTGCGCAAAGACAAAGGCGGTCATCAGAACCAGCCCGATCCCGGCCACCCACAGGCCAAGGCGCGCCAGCCATCCGGTCAGCCGCGCCATCGTCAGCATTGCGTCGCGCATCATCACCCCTATGCGTGCAAGGGCGCCGCCCGCAGCATTCTGCGGGCGGCCCGGTCCGTCATTCGGTTTCCTGGATCCGCTTGACCAGATCCTTGGCCTCGGGCGTGGTCACGTATTTTTCGTAAACCGGGGCCATGGCTTCGACAAAAGCGGTCTTGTCGATATCCTTGATCACCTCGGCGCCCGCCGCCACGACCTTTTCCTCGGATGCCTTTTCCTGTTCGGCCCACAGCTTGCGCTGCACGGTGGCCGAGTTCTTTGCCGCCTCGCGCAGGATCGCCTGATCCTCGGGGGTCAGCTTGTCCCAGCTCATCTTGGACATGGCGACCAGTTCCGGCACCATCAGATGCTGGTCCAGCGTATAGTATTTCGCCACCTCGGCATGGCCCGAGCTGTCATAGCTGGGGAAGTTGTTTTCGGCCCCGTCGATCACGCCGGTCTGGATCGCGGAATACACCTCGCCATAGGGCATCGGCGTCGCATTGGCACCAAGCGCCGACATCATGTCGACAAAGACATCGTTCTGCATGACGCGGAACTTCATGCCCTTGAGGTCCCCGATCGAGGCGATCGGCTTTTGCGAGTTATAGAAGCTGCGCGCCCCGCCATCGTAATAAGCCAGCGCGATCAGGTCCTTGGCCTCGAAATCCTTGGCGATTTCCTCGCCGATGGGACCGTCCATGACATGGTGCAAATGCTCTTCGGATTTGAAGAGATAAGGCAGGGACATGGTCTGCGTCACCGGCACGATGTCGTTGAACGACCCGAAACTTGCCCGCACCAGGTCGATCACGCCGAACTGGGTCTGTTCGATGGTGTCCTTTTCCTCACCCAGCTGGGACGAGGGGAAAACCTCGATGCAGATGCGGCCCTGGGACTTTTCCTTGGCCTCGGCGGCCATGGCCTTGACGCCCTCGACGGTCGGATAGCCGTCGGGATGGGTATCCGACGACCGCAGCGTGATTTCGCATTCCGCGGCGGCGGCACCCGCCAGCGCGGCAGTGGCCAGCAGCGCGGCCATGGTGGTGGTAAAGAGCTTCATGTTTTCCTCCCGTGGTGAAACTCAGAGCTTGTAGGCCTTCTTGGCGAGGCCATAGGTAAGGTCATGCGCGATCCCCGGCGCCTCGTCCTCGGCCAGCCGGCCCGAGGCAACGAGCGTCGCGAGATAGGCGCAGTCCACCCGCCGCGCGACATCGTGGCGCGCCGGGATCGAACAGAATGCGCGGGTGTCGTCATTGAAACCCACGGTGTTATAGAAACCCGCGGTTTCGGTCGTCATCTCGCGGAACCGGCGCATGCCTTCGGCGCTGTCATGGAACCACCATGCCGGACCCAGCCGCAGCGCCGGATAGACCCCGGCCAGCGGCGCAAGTTCCCGCGCATATGAGGTTTCGTCCAGCGTGAACAGGATCACCGTCAGATCGGGGCGCATGCCGACCGCGTTCAGCAGCGGCCGCAGGGCGGCGACGTAATCGGTGCGGCCGGGAATGTCGAAGCCCTTGTCACGGCCGAACATCGCCAGCACCTGATCGGAATGGTTGCGCCGCGATCCGGGATGGATTTGCAGCACAAGCCCGTCCTCAAGGCTCATGCGCGCCATTTCGGTCAGCATGTGGCCGCGAAAGGCGTCGGCCTCGGCCGGGCTGCACTGGCCGCGCAGCGCTTTCTGAAACAGCGCCGCCGCGTCGGCCTGGGGCAGGTCCTCGGTCCGGGCGCTGGCATGGCCGTGATCCGAGGATGTGGCGCCGAATTCCTTGAAATAGGCCCGCCGCATGCGGTGCGCGTCCAGATAGCCGCCCCATGTCGCGGTATCAAAGCCGGTCTGCTGACCCATAAGCGCGACATTTTCGGCAAAGCCCGCCATTTCGGGATCGACGACGCCATCGGGGCGATAGGCGGTAATCACGCGCCCGTCCCAGCCGGAATCGCGGATCATCCGGTGCCAGCGCAGATCGTCGGTCGCGGGTTCGGTGGTCGAAATCGCCTCGATATTGAAACGCTTGAACAGCGCACGGGGCCGGAATTCGGGCCGGGTCAGGCAATCGGCGATATGGTCGTAATACCAATCCGCCGTTTCCGCCGACAGCCGCCGGTCGATGCCAAAGACATGCTGAAAGCTGTGATCCAGCCACAGCCGCGACGGCGTGCCCGCAAAGAGGTGGTAATGACTGGCAAACAGGCGCCAGATCTTGCGCCCATCGGTTTCGGTCGGCCCGCCATCGGCGCGCGGCACGCCCAGATCGGTCAGCGCCACCCCCTGGGAACAGAGCATGCGGAACACATAGTGATCGGGCGTCACGAAGAGCTGCGCGGGATCGGGAAACGGCGCGTCCTCGGCATACCAGCGCGGATCGGTATGGCCATGCGGACTTATGATCGGCAGGTCCCGCACCCCGTCATAAAGCGCGCGGGCCAGATCGCGGGCGCGCCCCTCAGGCGGGAAAAGCCGGTCCTGATCCATCAATGCCATGCCTCGCCTCACCCCCCGATGCGAATCAAGCTTGTTTTAGCCGTGATCGTCTAATATGCTAGTTTTGCAGACAGGTCAATCGGCGAGGCCGGCCGGGGCAAGGGGGAACGGGATGGGCGCGGATACGCAAGCTGTTGCAAAGCTGCCGGCACTGGGCGACACGCGCCAGCCGACGGTGACCGACCAGATTTTCGACCTGCTTTATGAACGGGTGGTCAATCTGACCCTGCCCCCGGGCGCGAAACTCTCCGAGGCCGAGGTGGCGGCCCAGATGGGCGTCTCGCGCCAGCCGGTGCGCGATGCGTTCTATCGGCTGTCACAGCTGGGCTTTATCCAGATCCGTCCCCAGCGCGCGACCATCATCACCCCGATTTCCGAAGAGGCGGTGCTTCAGGCCTATTTCATCCGCCGCTCGCTTGAGGAATCCTGCATGCGCGTGGCCGCCGAAAAGCTGACCGAGGCCCAGCTTGATGCACTGGATCAGCTGATCGACCGGCAAGAGGCCGCGATCACCGCCGGGCAGCGCGCCGAATTTCATGCCCTCGACGATCAGTTCCACCGCGACATCTGCACCTATGCCGGGCTGGGCTTTGTCTGGGCGCTGGTCAAGGACAACAAGGGGCATATGGACCGCGCCCGCTATCTTAGCCTGTCCTATGGCGCCTCGACCGCGTGGCAGGAACATCGCCAGATGCTGGCCGCCCTGCGCGCCCGCGATCCCATTGCCGCCGCCGCCACGATCCACCAGCATCTGAGCCGGATCGAGGACATCATCGCCCGCCTGCACAAGGACCGGCCCGAGGTGTTCGAGGAATAGCGATCTCTCAACCCCGGCCCAGATCCAGCGCCTGGCCGTCCTTCATGGTTTTCAGCACGATTTCCGAACGCACCTGCGCGACCTGCGGATGCGGCAACAGGTCCTGATGGACGAATGCCGCGAATGCCTCAAGGTCGCGCACCCGGATATCCAGCACATAATCGGCATCGCCAGACACCGAAAACGCGGCATGAACCTGGGGATGGGCGCGCAGAAAGCGGGTAAAGTCATCCTCGTGCCCCTGACCATGGGCGCGCAGGTTGACGCGTGTGATCGCACGCAGGCCAAGGCCCAGCTTCTGCGCATCCAGCCGCGCGGCATAGCCCCGGATCAACCCCGCCTTTTCCAGCGCCGCCCGCCTGCGCGAACATTGCGAGGCCGAAAGATGCACCCGCTCGCCCAAGGCGGCATTGGTCAGCGATCCATCATGCTGCAACGCATCAAGAAT
>NZ_JBHRXJ010000012.1:0-136692 GCF_042648425.1 Paracoccus mangrovi
GACCGAGGATCCGTCCTGCAGCCAGATCCGGCGCTTGCGATAATCGACGAAGCGCAGCTTTGCGATCAGATCCTCGGGCAGGCGGGCCTCGTCGAAACTCGGGCGCCGGGGCTTGGTGCGGGTGTCTGGTTGGCGACCTAGCGTAGGAAGGGGAGGCGACCAGGCGCAGGTCGTCCCTTCGATCTCATCCTCCGCGTCGGGTTCGGGATCCCGCACTCTCACACCGCGGCAGAGCGGTTAGACCGGACGGTTACAAAGTTTGCGACATAACCGTAGAGTCCTGCGCACGGTTGCCGGCGAAGTGCTGTGGCGATCGCCGGCAACAGGGCAAAGCTGATGCCAGCGGATGAGAAACGCGCCCATCAGCTGAGCCTGATGATTGCCATCCCTTCGAGCCGGGCTCCCGTTCCGGCCGCACGCGGCCTCCATCGGCGGTGACGCTCGCCACCTCGTGGCGTGGGGCGATCTGGCCGAGAAGCTCCGGCAGCATGGGGGCGTCGCCGATGTCGCTTTTGGTGACTTCGATAGCGCGGACTTCCAGCGTTTGCTCATCGATCCCGAGGTGGATCTTGCGCCAGACGCGGCGTTTGGCGCCGCCGTGCTTGCGGGCGTTCCACTCGCCCTCGCCTTCGACCTTGATCCCGGTGCTGTCGATCAGCAGATGCAGCGGCCTGTTGATTTCCACCCAGAACTGAGCCGACTCAGTTCTGAGTGGAAATTAACACCGAGCCCTTCTGGACCGAATTCCTCCGAGATCTCGAGCGCCGCGGGCTGAGCCTTTGGCCCTCTTGCGGTTTGCATACGGTCGCTTGGGCGCAGTACGCTCTGCAGACGGCGTTTAGGTTTCTCGGGCGTGTCCGGGGAACAAGGCGCCTGCAGCCCTCCCGCGCCCCTGCACGGGTGGATCGCGTGCAGGGGATGAGCTACTGCAGAGCAGCTTCGTGGCGCTTGTCAGTGTACGCCACCAGCGGGGCCGCCGCGCCTAGCGCCTCGGCACTAGCGCCAGGCCGCCGACACCCGAGGCGAAGATCAGGGCAAGGCCCAGCAGGGTCAGCGGTTCCGGCCAGTCGCCGAAGACGAAGAACCCGATCACGGTCGCGGCGATCAACTGGAAATAGATGAGGGGCGCCGAGACCGTCGCCGGCGTAGTCCGGTTCACGACCACCAGCAGATAGTTGCCGAAGGCAGAGGCAAGCGAACTGACGATCACAAGCACCCAGACCCGCAGGTCGTTGCTTGCCGGAATGCTGGCAAGGCCCGCAGGCAGCAGCAGCACCGCGCCGATCAGCAGTTGCGAGCCGAGCAGGAAGGGCGGCGGATAGAAGGCGGTCAGCCAGCGCGTCGCGGCAAGATACGAGCCGTATAGCGTGCCGGCCAGCACCGCGAAAATCATGCCGGTCCCCATCTCGCCGCCGGGCCGGACGACCAGCAGCACGCCGGCAAATCCCAGCGCCAGCATCACCGTGCGCGCCCAGGACACGCTCTCGCCCAGCAGCAGGGCTGACAGCACATAGGCCACGATCGGGCCGATGAAGAAGGCGCCGAAGACATTCGCGATGGGCTCGGTCCGAAGCGCGGTCAGGATCGAGGCGATGGCGCCGACGATCAGGGCCGCCCGCAGGATCAGCCGCCAGTCCAGCAGGCGCCCCAGGCCGGCCGGCCCCAGGCCCAGCACCCAGAACAGCAGCAGGGCCGCCAGCGCGAAGCGCGACCAGGCCACGAACAGCGGCTGCACCCCCGCCCCCGTCAGCAGCTTGCCGGCCGTGTCGCCGCAGACGATCGCCGTGGTGGCAAGGGCGACAAGGCCAAGAACCGTCAGGGGCGCAGGGCTCTGCATCAGCATTTCCTTCAGTCCGCATCGGCACGCTATCCGGCAGCGCGCAAGGCCAGATCGGACCCCCCCGCATCCCCGGCTGAAGCAAGCCTGCCAAGTCCCGCAGACGCAGGGCGGGGGGCGGCAGGCCAACGGGAAGCGAGCTGAGTTTGCAGGCAGGTTCAGAACATTGCTCCATCAGATACCCGGAAGAAAGGAAATGATGAAGCCAGCTCACTCAGACCCCAGTCTTGAATCGCATTCGAGCGCGATGCTCTCGTCGCTGCAGCTCCCGACCACGACGTATCGATTCCTCGACATAGTCCATGTGGTCGCGCGCAGCCACCTCGGCACGTACAGGATCGGCGGACAGAACCGACTCAATGATCTCTATGTGTTGATCGAGAAGCTTGCGTCCGCTGTCATCGATACTGCGGAGAAGGTCATGATTGTAGAAGATTCCGCGACGTGTCAGATCATAGACCGACGCCATCATGTGGATCAGCGTTGTGTTGTGGCTGGCATCGACCACAGCACGGTGAAGCCGGAAATCAGCTTCGCTTTCCGCCTCTGCGTCCTGACCAAGCCAGGCCGCTTCGAGTTCTTCCCTGATCGCGGACAGACGCTCCTTGTCCGCAGCTGTCGCGCGCTGCGCGGCAAGGCGGGTCGCGAAGGCTTCCTGCTCGCGCCGGTATTCGAGATAGTCGTAAAAGGCTTCGCCATGGCGCGAATAAAGCGCTAACATGGCCGGCGACATGGCCCTGCCGGTCAGTTCGGCAATGTAAGTTCCGTCACCGTGGCGGACATGCACGAGGCCGCGAGCCTCGAGCGTCTGCAGCGCTTCACGCAGCTTTGGCCGCGACACCCCGAAGGCGTCGGCCATTTCGCGCTCCGACGGCAAACGAGCACCGTCCTTCAGAACCCCATCGACGATCATCGTTTCAACCTTGCCGACAACCGTATCGACGACTGATGCGTGATCAATCGGCTCAAAAATTTCCGCAGCAATCATGGGCGGCGAGCTCCTTAGGGCTGTCGATAGACAGACATCAATATTATTTACCTCATCGGAGTCTGATTTCAAGGTCAGAATCTTCTCCAGTCGTGTATTTTTCTGTCTGAAAATCAGTATTTTCTTGATATCCATGGGGTATCCGGTGAGCCTCACACTGCCGAGCGCGCTGCGTCAACCTACAATCACTTTTCACGACGCCCAATCTAAAGGTAAATAAACTTGTTGACTACGATAAGTGGTAAAGTTTATATACCTGTTATGACGTAGGTGGGACGCTGAGCGCTCCTAACCAACTCTGGGAGGGGGCGTCCATGCTGCAGCACGAGACGGTCGGGCCGGACCGCAGGCCTGCTTGGCCGGTCAGTCGCTCAGGTTTTCTCCGCCATGCCTGGCCACGGTGCCGCGCCGCTGACTTTTTGGGCGAGGGGCCATCAAATCGGCTATGTCGAGCCGCGTTGCTTTGTTCTGCCGATGGCACTTCCACAGCAAACTGAGCGCCTTTCAAACGACCTTAGGAAAAGGATCGATGCTATGACCAGAGCCGTAATCGTTGCCGCCGCACGCACTCCCGTCGGCAGCTTTCTGGGATCGTTCGCCAATATCCCCGCGCATGACCTGGGCGCAGCGGTCCTGCAGGAAGTCGTGTCCCGGGCCGGGATCGACCCGGCCGAAGTTTCCGAAACGATCCTGGGCCAGGTCCTGACCGCGGGCCAGGGCCAGAACCCGGCGCGACAGGCGCATATCAACGCGGGCCTGCCGGCCGAATCCTCGGCCTGGCTTCTGAACCAAGTCTGCGGGTCTGGACTGCGGGCCGTTGCCTTGGCCGCCCAGCAGGTAACGACGGGCGATGCCACGGTGGTGCTGGCGGGCGGCCAGGAAAGCATGTCGATGTCCACCCATGCGGCCTATCTGCGTGCGGGCCAGAAGATGGGTGACATGCAGTTCATCGACACCATGATCCGCGACGGCCTGTGGGATGCCTTCAACAACTATCACATGGGAACCACGGCCGAAAACGTTGCCCAGAAATGGCAGATCAGTCGCGACCAGCAGGACGAATTCGCGCTTGCTTCGCAGAACAAGGCCGAGGCCGCGCAAAAGGCGGGCCGCTTTGATGACGAGATCGTGGCCTTCACGGTCAAGACCCGCAAGGGCGACACGGTCGTGGACAAGGACGAATACATCCGTCACGGCGCCACCATCGACGCCATGCAGAAGCTGCGCCCGGCGTTTTCCAAGGACGGCACGGTCACGGCGGGCAATGCGTCCGGC
Source organism: Paracoccus mangrovi (assembly GCF_042648425.1). Taxonomy (NCBI): domain Bacteria; kingdom Pseudomonadati; phylum Pseudomonadota; class Alphaproteobacteria; order Rhodobacterales; family Paracoccaceae; genus Paracoccus; species Paracoccus mangrovi. The sequence goes on from NZ_JBHRXJ010000012.1 coordinate 4,101, forward strand.
CTGAACGACGGCGCGGCGGCGGTGATGGTCATGACCGAGGACGAGGCCAGCCGCCGCGGCCTGACCCCCCTGGCGCGCATCGCATCCTGGTCAACGGCAGGGCTTGACCCGGCGATCATGGGCACCGGCCCGATCCCGGCCAGCCGCAAGGCACTGGAAAAGGCGGGCTGGTCCGTGGGCGACCTGGATCTCGTCGAGGCGAACGAAGCCTTTGCCGCCCAGGCTTGTGCCGTCAACAAGGACATGGGCTGGGACCCCGAGATTGTGAACGTGAACGGCGGCGCCATCGCCATCGGCCACCCGATCGGCGCATCGGGCGCGCGCGTCCTGAACACCCTGCTGTTCGAGATGAAGCGGCGCGACGCGAAAAAGGGCCTTGCCACGCTGTGCATCGGGGGCGGCATGGGCGTCGCCATGTGCCTGGAACGGTAAGGCAGGAAAACGTGCGCAATATCATTGCGCGAGTTTGGCCATCCTTGTAGCAATATTTCAGGGACGGCAAATTCTTGAAAAGGGAGGGATTCATGTCCAAGGTTGCACTTGTTACCGGGGGGTCGCGCGGCATCGGCGCGGCAATTTCCAGGGCACTGATGGAGGCGGGATACACCGTCGCCGCCACCTATGCCGGCAACGACGACGCCGCAAAGGCATTCACCGAGGAAACCGGCATCAAGACCTACAAATGGTCGGTCGCCGACTATGACGCCTGTGCGGAAGGCATCAAGCAGATCGAGGCCGAGCTGGGCCCGATCGCCGTGCTGGTCAACAACGCCGGCATCACCCGCGACGCGATGTTCCACAAGATGACCCCGCAGCAGTGGAAAGAGGTCGTCGACACCAACCTGACCGGCCTCTTCAACATGACCCACCCGGTCTGGTCGGGGATGCGCGACCGCAAGTTCGGCCGCATCATCAACATCAGCTCGATCAACGGACAAAAGGGCCAGGCCGGCCAGGCGAACTATTCCGCCGCCAAGGCGGGCGACCTGGGCTTTACCAAGGCCCTGGCCCAGGAAGGCGCCCGGGCGGGCATCACCGTGAACGCGATCTGCCCCGGCTATATCGCGACCGAGATGGTCAAGGCCATCGACGAAAAGGTCCTGAACGAACGCATCATCCCGCAGATCCCGGTCGGCCGTCTGGGCGAGCCCGAGGAGATCGCGCGCACCGTGGTGTTCCTGGCGTCCGACGACGCGGGCTTCATCACCGGTTCCACCATCTCCGCCAATGGCGGCCAGTTCTTCGTTTGAGGGAAACACCCATGAGAGACCTCGGTCCCGATATCGACCCGATCGAATCCCGCGAATGGCAGGACGCCATTGCCGACGTGATTGAACGCGATGGCCCCAACAGGGCTCATTTCCTTCTCGATAGAGCCGTCGCACAGGCCCGCGCCGCCGGGGCAACGCTGCCGTTCTCTGCAACGACCCCTTACCAGAACACGATCCCCGTGGACGATCAGTATGAGTTTCCGGGCGATCTGGACATGGAATGGCGCATCCGCACCATCAACCGCTGGAACGCCATGGCGACGGTCGTGCGCCGCAACAAGGAATCCAGCGAATACGGCGGGCATATCGCATCCTTCGCCTCCTCGGCGGTGATGTATGATGTCGGGCTGAACCACTTCTGGCGCGCGCGGTCGGCGATTCACGGCGGCGATCTGGTATTCTTCCAGGGCCATGTGGTGCCCGGCATCTATGCCCGGTCCTTCATGGAAGGCCGCATCACCGAAGAGCAGATGCTGAACTTCCGGTCCGAGGTCGGGGGCGAGGGGCTGTCGTCCTATCCCCATCCCTGGCTGATGCCGGACTATTGGCAGTTCCCGACCGTCAGCATGGGACTTGGCCCGCTGATGGCGATCTATCAGGCGCGGTTCATGAAATACATGCACAATCGCGGGCTGATCGATATGGCCGACCGCAAGGTCTGGTGTTTCCTGGGCGACGGAGAGATGGACGAGCCGGAAAGCCGCGGTGCCATCGACCTGGCCGCGCGCGAGGGTCTCGACAACCTGATCTTCGTCATCAACTGCAACCTGCAACGCCTGGACGGCCCGGTGCGCGGCAACGGCAAGATCGTGCAGGAGCTGGAAGGCAATTTCCGAGGCGCGGGCTGGAATGTCATCAAGCTGCTCTGGGGGAAGGGCTGGGACGAACTTCTGGAGAATGACACTACCGGTCGCCTGCGTCAGTTAATGGATGAAACGGTGGATGGCGACTATCAGACCTTTAAATCGAAGGACGGCGCCTATATCCGCAAGCATTTCTTCGGCAAGTATCCTGAGACTGCGGCTCTGGTCGAGGATTGGACCGACGAGCAGATCTGGTCGCTGAGCCGGGGCGGCCACGATCCTGAAAAGGTCTATACCGCGTTCCGCAAGGCGACCGACACTAGGGACCAGCCGACCTGCCTGCTGATCAAGACGGTCAAAGGCTATGGCATGGGATCTGCGGGCGAAGGGCAGAACACCACCCACCAGCAGAAAAAGCTGGCAGAGGACCAACTGCGCGCGTTCCGAGACCGCTTCAAGATCCCCGTGTCCGACGAGGATTTGCCGAAGGCCCCCTTCGTCGCGTTGAACAACGCCCAGAAGGCCTATCTGGCGGACCGGCGCAAGGCCCTGGGTGGCGCGTTCCCGCAGCGTGTCAGCAACTCGCCCAAGCTGGCAATCCCGCCGCTCGAGGCGTTCAAGGCGCAGCTTCAGAACACGGGCGAGCGCGAGATTTCGACCACGATGGCCTTTGTGCGCATCCTGACCACACTTCTGCGCGACAAGGAGCTGGGCAAGCATATCGTGCCGATCGTGCCGGACGAAAGCCGCACCTTCGGCATGGAGGGGCTGTTCCGATCCATAGGGATCTACAATCCCGCCGGCCAGCACTATACGCCCGAAGATCGCGAGCAGATGTCCTATTACCGCGAAGCAGCGGATGGGCAGGTCTTGCAGGAAGGCATCAACGAGGCCGGTGCCATGGCCGACTGGATCGCGGCGGCCACGTCCTATTCCAACCACGGCGTGCCGATGATCCCGTTCTTCATCTACTATTCGATGTTCGGTTTTCAGCGGGTGGGCGATCTGGCTTGGGCTGCGGGCGACAGCCGGGCGCGTGGCTTCATGTTGGGCGGCACCGCCGGGCGCACAACGCTGAACGGCGAGGGTTTGCAGCACGAGGACGGCCACAGCCATATCATCGCGGGCACCGTCCCGAATTGCATCAGCTACGACCCGACCTTTCAGCACGAAGTGGCGGTGATCGTGCAGCACGGCATGACGCGGATGTATCAGGATCAGGAGGACGTGTATTTTTACATCACCCTGATGAACGAGAACTATGCCCATCCCGACATGCCGGCAGGCTGCGAGGCGGGCATCATCCGCGGCCTCTATCGCCTGAAAGAGGTCAAGAAGCCGGGCAGGAAGCACGTCAATCTGCTGGGATCGGGCACGATCCTGATCCAGGCGATCAAGGCCGCCGAGATGCTTGAGGCCGATTACGGCATTACCGCCGACATCTGGTCGGCGACAAGCCTGAACGAACTGGCCCGCGACGGCCAGGACGCGGCGCGGTGGAACCGGCTCAACCCGCTTGAGGCGCCGCGCGTGCCCTATGTCACGCAGGCGCTGTCCAAGGCCAAGGGACCGGTGATCGCCGCCACCGACTACATGAAGAACTATGCCGAGCAGATCCGGGCCTTCGTGCCGGGCCGCTACACGGTGCTGGGGACCGACGGGTTCGGTCGCTCCGACAGCCGGGTGAACCTGCGGAGGTTCTTCGAGGTCGATGCCAACCACATCGCCGCCGCAGCCATGGTGGATCTGTTCCGTGACGGTGCGGTCGACGAGGCGACGCTGAAGGCTGCCCTTGCCAAGTATGACATCGACGGCGCCAAGCCGAACCCTCGGCTGGTCTGAGCGGGAAGAAGGAGGAGACACATCATGCCTGTTGAAGTGAACGTTCCCGACATCGGCGATTTCAAGGATGTCCCGGTCATCACCGTTCTGGTGAAGGTGGGCGACACCATCGCCGCCGAGGACCCGTTGATCGAGCTTGAATCCGACAAGGCCACAATGGAGGTGCCAAGCCCCGTCGCAGGCCGCATCGCCTCTATCGTGGTGAAGGAAGGCGACCGGGTCTCCGAGGGATCGGTGATCCTGACGGTCGAGGCCGAGGGCAGCGCCGCCGCTGCCGCCGCATCGGCGCCTACATCGGCGCCCGCCGCCGCGCCTGCCGCATCGGTTCCGGCGGCGGCAGCCCCCGCAGTTCCCGCCGTCACAGATACGGGGTTCAACAAGGCCCATGCTTCGCCGTCGATCCGCGCCTTTGCGCGGCAGTTGGGGATTGATCTGGCCAAGATCAACGGCTCGGGCCGCAAGGGGCGCATTCTGCGCGACGACGTGACGGCGGCGCTGAAGGCCAGCGCAGTCCCGGTCGCTGCCGCATCGGGCGGCGCGGCGCTGAGCGGCGGCATGGGCATCCCGCCGATTCCGGTGGTGGACTTCTCGAAGTTCGGTCCGGTCGAAAACGTGGAAATGCCCCGCATCAAGAAGCTGTCCGGCCCGGCGCTGCACCGGTCCTGGCTGAACGTCCCCCATGTCACCCATCAAGAGGAAGCCGACATCACTGAGATCGACCAGTTCCGCAAGGAACTGGACGACGAGGCCAAGAAGGACGGCTATCGCGTCACCCTGCTAGCGCTTGTGATCAAGGCCAGCGTGTCCGCACTGCGCAAGCACTGGGAGTTCAACTCGTCGATCCACCCCGACGGCGACAAGCTGATCCGCAAGTCCTATTACAACATCGGCTTTGCCGCGGACACGCCGAACGGGCTCGTGGTGCCGGTCATCAAGGACGCCGACCGCAAGGGGATTGTCGACATCTCGAAGGAACTGGGCGGCCTCAGCGCCAAGGCCCGCGCGGGGGAGTTGAAGTCCCAGGACATGCAGGGCGCGACCTTCACCATCTCGTCGCTGGGGGGCATCGGCGGTGTCGCCTTCACCCCTATCGTGAACGCCCCCGAGGTGGCGATCCTGGGCCTGACGCGCTCCCGGATGGCGCCGGTCTGGGACGGCCAGCAATTCGTGCCGCGCAACATGCTGCCGATGTCCATCAGCTATGACCACCGCGCCATCGACGGGGCGTTGGCGGCTCGCTTTGCCGCGACGCTGAAGCACCTGCTCGGCGACGTGCGCCGGATCATGCTGTGAAGGAGGGCCGAAACATGGACGTCAAGGTTCCCGACATCGGCGATTTCAAGGATGTGCCGATCATCACCCTCTTGGTCGCCGTGGGCGACGAGGTTGCCGAGGAGCAGCCGCTTATCGAACTGGAATCCGACAAGGCGACGATGGAGGTGCCCAGCCCCACCGCAGGCCGGATCACCGCGATCTCGGTCAAGGAAGGCGATCGGGTCTCCGAAGGATCGGTGATCCTGACGCTGGACGCCGCCGGCGCCGCCGCCGAACCCGCCAAGGGCAAGGAGGAGCCGCGCAAGGACAGCAGCGGCGGTCGTGACAGCAGCCCGGCCGCAGCTCAGCCCGTCCCGGCAGCGCTGTCCGCTTCGGCGCGCGGCGACATCCATGCCGAGGTGGTCGTGCTCGGTTCAGGTCCGGGCGGCTATACGGCGGCGTTCCGCGCGGCCGACCTGGGCAAGAAGGTCGTGCTGATCGAACGCTATCCAACGCTGGGTGGGGTCTGCCTGAACGTCGGCTGCATTCCGTCCAAGGCTCTGCTGCACGCAGCCAAGGTCATCTCGGAAGCCGAGGAGATGGGCCATCATGGCCTGCGCTTCTCGCCGCCCGAGGTGGATCTCGATGCGCTGCGCGGCTGGAAGAACTCGGTCGTCACGCAGTTGACGGGCGGTCTCAGTGGTCTGGCAAAGGGCCGCAAGGTTCAGGTCGTGACCGGCTTTGGCACCTTTGCCGGACCCAACATGATCGCGGTCGACATCGACGGGGCGAAATCCACGGTCAGCTTCGACCAGTGCATCATCGCCGCCGGGTCCGAACCCGTGAAGCTGCCGTTCATTCCCCATGACGATCCCCGCGTGATCGATTCCACCGGCGCGCTGGAACTGGACGGCGTGCCCACACGCCTTCTGGTTCTGGGCGGCGGCATCATCGGGCTGGAAATGGCCTGCGTCTATGACGCGCTGGGGTCCAGCGTAACGGTCGTGGAACTGATGGACCAGATCATCCCCGGCGCCGACAAGGACATCGTCAAGCCCCTGCATAAGCGGATCGAGGCCCGATACGAGAAGATCCTGCTCAAGACCAAGGTCACGGCGGTCTCGGCCGACGAGGACGGGCTGACCGTCACCTTCGAGGACGACAAGGGCGGCACCACCACCGATCGCTTCGACAAGATCCTTGTGTCGGTCGGGCGTCGGCCCAACGGCAAGATGCTGAACGCCGGCGCCGCGGGCGTGGCCGTGGACGACCGCGGATTCATCGCCGTGGACAGCCAGCAGCGTACCAATGTTCCCCATATCTTCGCCATCGGCGACGTGGTGGGCCAGCCGATGCTGGCGCACAAGGCAGTCCATGAAGGCAAGGTCGCAGCCGAGGTCGCGGCCGGGCACAACCGCCACTTCGACGCCCGCGTGATTCCCTCGGTCGCCTACACCGACCCCGAAGTTGCCTGGGTCGGCGTGACGGAAGCCCAGGCCAAGGCCAGTGGCCTGAAGGTCGGCAAGGGCGTTTTCCCCTGGGCTGCCTCTGGACGGTCGCTTTCAATTGGCCGGTCCGAGGGCATCACCAAGCTGATCTTCGACGAAACCGATCAACGCGTCATCGGCGCGGCCATCGTCGGCCCGAACGCCGGCGATCTGATCGCCGAGGTGGCCCTGGCTATCGAGATGGGGGCCGATGCGGTCGACCTTGGCCACACCATCCACCCGCATCCTACCCTGAGTGAGACGGTGAACTTCGCTGCCGAAATGTTCGAGGGCACGATCACCGACCTGATTCCGCCGAAGAAGCGTCACTGACCGTGATCGGGCGGCCACAGCTGATCGCCCGATGCCTTCCGTCAGCACAGCAACAGGAGCCTGCAATGACCGACAAGAAGCCCACCATGGAGTTCAATGAAGCGCTCAAGGCGTTTGATCCGACATCCCTGTTTCCGTTCATGAACTCTCAGGGCATGGCGGACTGGTTCCGCCGTCAGAATGTTGACGGCCTCGATCCCGCCTCAATGCTGAAGATGTGGCAGAAACGGCTGGATGCCCTGGCCAGTGCCAACGAGCACGCAAGATCCCTCTACCGGTTGCAGATCGAGCGTCAGTTCCAGATTTTCGACGAGATGACGGCTGCCGCAACAGACAGCATGAAGCGGCTCGACACATCCGTCCGCTCCGAGGCGTCTGGGAACAATATCAAGGTTCTTTCGGACGCGGCCGACAAGGCTCTCGCGCTGATGCAGCGGCTTTCGGAGGAATCGCTGGTGGCGATGACCGAAACTCAGAAACGGTTTGCAGTTGAGGTGGATGCGGCCATCAAGGACTTGCGCGGCGCTTGAGCGACGAGGTCGGGTGACCCCATCCTGTACCGCGACGCGCACAAGAGCATCGGCGCGCTCCTGCTGGTGATCGACCATTCGACCCCGACCATGGTGCGCCACGAATCCGGCACGCCCGAGAATATCGGCTGCGTTGTCACAGACCCCCACAGGGCCGGATCGGCCCGACGCTTCTGAGGAGGAAAGATGTCCCAAGTTTTCACATTCGTCATGGCCCTGCTGCCAATCGCCACAGTGTTTCTGCTCTTGGTGGTGCTCGCACGCTCGGCCAAGCTTTCGATGGGCGTTGCTTATCTGGTCACGGCCGCGACCGCGCTTTTGGTCTGGGGCACGGACCTCAACAAGATTCTTGGCGCCACCGTGAACGGTGCCGTGACCGCAGTCAGCCTGCTCTACATTATCTTCGGTGCGATCCTGATGCTCTATACGCTGGAGGAAAGCGGCGGCATCCGGTCGATCCGGGCAGGGTTCACCAGCATTTCGCCTGACCGGCGGGTACAGGCGATCATCATCGCCTGGTTGTTCGGATCGCTGATCGAGGGGGCGTCCGGGTTCGGAACGCCCGCGGCCATCGCCGCGCCACTGCTGGTTGCCATCGGCTTTCCGGCCATGGCGGCGGTGCTGGTAACGCTGATCATCCAGTCCACGCCTGTGTCATTCGGGGCAGTCGGCACGCCGATTCTTGTCGGTGTCAATACCGGGCTTTCGGGTCAGGCGATTGTCGAACAGACCATCGCACCGATGGCCTTCGCTGACTATCTGGTCGAGATTGCTGTCAGGGTTGCCACACTGCATGGCCTGATCGGCTTTCTGATCCCGTTGATCATGATCGGCATGATGACGCGGTTCTTCGGTTCCCGGCGGTCCTTCACCGAAGGGTTCCGAATCTGGAAATTCGCGCTGTTCGCCGGGCTTGCTTTCACCGTTCCGTACTGGATCATTGCCAGCCTGCTTGGCCCGGAATTTCCGTCCCTGGTGGGCGGCATCATCGGACTGCTGATCGTCGTTCCCGCCGCACGGGCCGGCTTCCTGATCCCGAAGGAGTCCTTCGACTTCCCGCCCCGCGAACAGTGGGACGGAAAATGGGTCGGCAAGCTGGACGATCTGGAGGATCACCGTGCCGGGCTTGAGGTGATGTCGTTGCTCAAGGCCTGGGCGCCCTACATATTCGTGGTTCTTCTGCTGGTCGCGACGCGCACGATTCCCGATTTCAAGGCCTGGCTGACCGCCCCGGAACGGACCATGGCCTTCGATGATCTGTTCGGGTCGGGCATCAATGCCCGCGTGCAATGGCTGTATCTGCCTGGAACGGTGCTGATCCTCGCTTCGCTGTTCACCTTCCTGTTCCATCGAATGCGTCCGGCCGATTACGGCAAGGCATTGCGTACGTCGGGATCGACAATGATCGCGGCGGCCCCGGCACTGCTGTTGGCGGTGCCGATGGTGCAGGTGTTCATCAACTCTGCCTCGGACACGATGGCGTCGATGCCGATCGTGCTCGCCGAAAGCGTCTCGGCCGTGGTCGGCAGTGCCTGGCCGATGTTCGCGCCACTGATCGGGTCGATGGGCGCCTTCGTCGCCGGATCGAACACGATTTCGAACATGATGTTCTCGTTGTTCCAGTTCTCGACCGCTGAACAGATCGGTCTGGGCGCGGCCGGGGCCGGATTGGTTGTTGCGCTGCAGGCCATCGGCGGTGCGGCAGGCAATATGATCTGCGTGCACAACGTGGTGGCAGCCTCGGCCACGGTGGGACTTGTGGACCGCGAGGGCGAAATCATCCGCATGACCCTGATCCCGATGTTCTATTATATCGTCCAGGGCGGCTTTCTTGGTCTTGCTATCCTGGCGGGCGGGCCGAACCTGTGGTGGATCGCCGTGCTGATCTGGCCGGCCGCCGTGCTGTTCCTGATGTCGCGCAATCGCGGGGCTGTTTCCGCCACCCAAACACGCTGAGGTCGTCATGTCCGTACAACCAAATCCCCGCGTCGGCCTTTTCGTGACCTGTCTCGTGGATGCAATCCGCCCCAGCATCGGGTTTTCCGCCATTCAGCTTCTGGAGGAGGCCGGATGCCGGGTCGAGGTGCCGCAGGCACAGACCTGTTGCGGGCAACCGGCCTTGAACAGCGGAGACGAAAAGGATGCAGCAGCACTGGCGCGACAGACCATCGCTGCTTTCGAGGGCTTCGACTATATTGTGCTGCCCTCGGGATCCTGTGCGGGAACCATCGTGCACGGCTATCCGGACCTGTTGGCCAAAGATCCGGTCTGGGCGCCCCGCGCCCGGATCCTCGCCACGAGAACCCACGAGATTACCAGTTTCCTGGTTGATGTGATGGGTTTTCGGCCAAAGGGCCGTCGCCTGTCAGCGACGGCCACCTACCACGACAGTTGCGCAGGGCTGCGCGAACTGGGCATCGCCGCGCAACCCCGTGCGCTTCTGGCGGAGGTCGCGGGCCTGGAGATGCGGGGATTGGAAGGCAATGATGTCTGCTGCGGCTTTGGCGGCACGTTCTGCGTCAAGTATTCCGACATCTCGAACGCGATCGTCACCGAAAAAGCCGAGGCGATCGAGCGCACCGAGGCCGACCTGCTTCTGGCGGGAGATCTGGGATGCCTGATGAACATGGCAGGCAAGCTGAACCGCCGGGGCGCAAGGACGCGCTGTTTCCACACCATCGAGGTTCTGGCAGGCCGGGCCGACGGTCCCGCCATCGGCGAGGAGGGCTGAGAATCATGAGCGCACCAGAGGCATCTGTGCAGGTTTCGTTCAAGAACCGTGCCAAGACGGCACTGGCGGACAGAACGCTGAAGATCGCCATCGACCGCACCACCGGCACGGCCGAGGCCAAGCGCGCGGTGGCAGTCGCGGCGTTTCCCGAATTCCAGGCCGCCCGCGCCCGCGGACGCGCGATCAAGGATCACGTGATCGCCCATCTGGACCATTATCTTGAACAGTTCGAGCGCAACGCCACCGCATCTGGCGCGAAGGTCCACTGGGCATCCGACGATGCCGAAGCGCGGGCAATCATCACCCGCATCTGCCTGGATGCAAAGGCCAAGCTGGTGACGCGGTCGAAATCCATGCTGGGCGAAGAAATCGGTCTGCCGCATGCTTTGGCTGATGCCGGGATCGAGCGGGTCGAGACCGACCTGGCCGAACACATCATCCAGCTTGCCGGAGAGGCCCCCTCACACATCGTCTGGCCCGCGATGCACCGCACCCGCGAACAGGTGGCCGAACTGTTCAAGATGGCTCATCACCTGCCGCCCTCGGCCGACGATCCGGCCACCATGGTGCAAAGCGCGCGGCGCGAATTGCGCGCCAAGTTTCTGGGGGCCGACATAGGCATTTCGGGGTCGAACTTCCTGGTGGCCGATACGGGTGCCACCTGCACGGTGACGAATGAAGGCAATGCCGAACTGACCACCACGCCGCCGCGCATTCATATCGTGACGGCGGGGATCGAGAAAATCGTGCCCACCACCGCCCATGCCCTGTCCCTGCTGCGCCTGCTGGTGCGGTCGGCCACGGGCGGCGAACTGACGCAATACACGACATTCCACTGCGGACCCAAACGTCCTGGCGATGCCGATGGTCCCGAGGAGATGCACATCGTGCTGGTGGACAACGGCCGCACCAGAATGCTGGACAACGAGTTCCGCGAGATGCTGCGCTGCATCCGCTGCGGGGCCTGCATGAACCATTGCGTGGTCTATCGCCAGATCGGCGGGCACGCCTATGGCGGCACCTATCCCGGACCGATGGGTTCGGTTCTGACACCAGTGCTGAACGGGCTTGCCGGTTCACGCGACCTGCCCAATGCCTGCACCATGAACGGCCGCTGCGCCGAAGTTTGCCCGGTCGAGATTCCCATCCCCACGCTGCTGCGCGCATGGCGGATCCGCAGTTGGCGAGAAAGGCTGGAACCGGGAAGCCTTCGCGCCGGTATCGGTATCTGGGCCGTTCTGGCCCGGCGGCCCGGTCTTTACCGGCTAGCCAGCCGGATCGGCGTGCGCGCCATCCGGCTATTCGGCAAGGGGGGCTGGATCGCCCGCCTGCCACTGGCGGGGGGTTGGACCGCCCATCGCGACCTGCCGCGTCCGTCGGGCCGCACCTTCATGGACCAGTATCGCGCCCAGCAGGCAGATAAGGGGGACCGCCCATGACCGCCCGCGACCGCATCCTGTCCGCGATCCGCGCCGCCCTGCCACAGGAACGCCCGGCGCCCGACGCCATCGCCGCCGAGGCCAAGGCCCTGCTGGCTGATCCCGACACCAGCCGCCCCCGGCTGGTCGCCGAGGGGCTGGTCGATGCCTTCATCCTGAAGGCTGAGGCGATCGGCACGACCATCGACCGGGTTGGCGGCATGGAAGCCGTCCCCGACGCCGTGCGGCGCTATCTGTCGGGACACGGCCTGTCACTGTCACTGGCCGTGGAACCGACGCCGGCGCTGACCGCACTCGACTGGACGGGCCTTGACACCGGCACCACTCTTGCCCCGGACCAGCCGGCAGCGCTCGGAAAGGCGCTTTGGGGTATCGCCGAAAGCGGGTCCATGATCGTGCATTCGGGCGCCGATACGCCGATCTTGCTGTCTTTCCTGCCCCTGCATCATATCGTGGTGCTGCAAGAATCCGATATCCTGTCCCATCTCGAGGACTATGCTGCGCAGCTGGCGGAGCGGCCCCATCCGCGCAACGCGATCCTGATCACCGGACCCAGCGGCACGACCGATATCGAGGGGAGCTATGTGCGCGGGGCGCATGGGCCGGGCTTCCTGCATGTGATCCTTGTTGCAAGCACAGACTGACAACCTGCCGGTTGCCAGTCCCCACCACCGCCGGCCGTTGCCAGCAGAGCCGGTCGTCCTAGCTACCCCCAAGGAGACCCGGAATGGACCGAAGCAAAATTGCCGAACAGACCGCAGAATTTGCCAGCCTGATGCAGCGGGCGCAGGAGCTTGCGCAGCGCAGCAGCGCCAGTGCCCTGGCCAAAGCGACGGGCAATGAATTCTCGGTGGTGGATTCCGGGACCGTGGCGCAGGCCTATGCGCGCGCGGGGATCAAGCTGGCGCAGAACCCGTTTGCGCTGGCGCAGTTCCAGATCGATCTTTGGGCCGACAGCGCGAAAGCATGGGCAGGCGCATGGTCGGGCGAGGGCGAGGACAGCAAGGACCGCCGCTTCCGCGATGGCCGCTGGACTACTGATCGGGTCAGCCGTGGCCTGCGCGACGTGCATCTGGCTATCGAAGGCGCCGCCGACCGGCTGATCGAGACCCTGCCCGAGGGTGACAAGGACAGTCTGCGCGTGCGGTTCTATACGCGGCAATTGCTCAGCGCGCTGTCGCCCAGCAATTACCTGGCGCTGAACCCCGCCGCGCGTGAGCGTTTCCTTGAAACCGATGGCCGCAGCCTGCTGGACGGTTTCCGCAACCTTCTGGACGATCTGGAACGCGGCGGTGGGCGGCTGGACATCAACATGACCGACCGCGCGGCCTTCGAGGTCGGGCGCGATCTGGCCACGACGCCGGGGCAGGTGATCTATCAGAACGAATTGATCCAGTTGATCCATTACGAACCGCTGACCAAGACCCAGTTCAAGCGCCCGCTGCTGTTCGTGCCGCCCTGGATCAACAAATACTATATCTTCGACATGAAGCCCGAAAACAGCCTCGTCCGCTATATGCTGGAGCAGGGCCACAGCGTTTTCCTGATTTCATGGGTCAATCCGACCAAGCAGCACGCGGCACTGACCTTCGAGGATTACATGCGCCTTGGGCCGCTGACCGCGCTGGACGCGATCACCGATGCGACGGGCGAGGATGAGTTCGACATTCTCGGCTTCTGCATCGGCGGGATTCTGGTGACGGCGACGCTGGCCTATATGGCGGCAAAGGGTGACAAGCGGGTCAAGACGGCGACGACGCTGGCCACGATGGTGGATTTCACCGATGTGGGCGAGATCGGCGTTTTCATCGACCGCGACCGGCTGCAGGTTCTGCGCGAACACATGGCCGAAAAGGGCTATCTGGAAAACCATCACCTGCAGGACATGTTCTCGATGATCCGGGAAAATGACCTGATCTGGTCCTTCCATGTGATGAACTACCTGATGGGCCGCAAGCCGCCCGCCTTCGATCTGCTGTTCTGGAACGGCGACAGCACGCGCCTGCCTGCGGCCATGCTGCTGTGGTATCTGGAGAAGATCTATATCGAGAACGGCTTGCGCCAGCCCGGCCATCTGACCATGGACGGCGTGCCCATCGACATCAGCAAGATCGACATCCCTTTCTATGTCTTTGCGACGAAAGAGGATCACATCGCGCCCTGGAACTCGATCTATCCGACGACCGGGTTGCTGGGCGGTGACACGACCTTCGTTCTGGGTGGCTCGGGGCATATCGCGGGGGTGATCAACCCGCCAGCGAAACGGCCGAAATACGGGTTCTGGACCAGCGCGGCTGCCTATCCCGCCGATCCGCAGGACTGGCTGGCCAAGGCCACGCCGCATCAGGGGTCTTGGTGGCCGAACTGGGCGGAGTGGATCGAAAGCCACAGCAAGGGCAAGAAGGTTCCCGCCTATGTGCCTGGTAGCGGAGCGCTGAAACCGATCGAGCCGGCACCCGGCAGCTATGTGCGGGCGGGATAATCACCTTCAGCTTCGGTCTAGATCGTTTGGGGTAAGCGCGACGGCGTGACCCTGTGCAGAGATGCTTGACGGCTGCTGGTTTCTCCATCTTTCCGCCCTACACCCTGATCGAAACGGCTAAGCTCAGCGGAGCCGATCTCAACGCTTGGCTCGCCGACACCCTCGCAAGCATACCAGACTACGAGATCACAAAGGTCGATGAACTGATGCCCTGGCGATGGAACCGGAAGCGGTCAGATCGAACGGTTTCGGCGGTGATGCCTGCCATGACTTTGCGCAAATCGTCACAGGGGTGGGTTGGGCCTATCGCTGATTGGGTCGCCAAAATAACACACTTCTCATGCCCTATAAGGTGGTGACCTTCCATATCGAAGCCCACTATGGCGAAGGCGTCATGCAGCGCCTGCGCGCTGGCGACAGCTCCGATCTTGCGCAGGATGTGACTGATCGCAACCGGCTTCAGTTGGTGGGCGCGGCGTGTTTATTTCCACCCAGAAGTGAGCCGGATATGGAGTGAACCCCTTGATGCGGTTTGCGCCGGGGCCTGAGCCGACGGAACTGATCAGTGGTGGAGGTGGGTCAGGCCCCGGTCATGCGCGAGGACACGGCCCGCCTCGACGACGACGCGCGGCGGGCGCGGCGCTTGCCCCTTGACCGGCAGAGGCAGGGATGCGTGGCGGATGAAACAGACAGAAACATCGTCGGGTCGGGGGTGAGCCGGGCCTGCCCGGTCGATCCCCCGGCACGGCCACCGTTCATCCTGGACCGCGCGTCGGCTCGGGCCTCCATCGATCTTCTTGGCCGCAGGCTGCCCGCGTGAGCGACTGAATGGAACGGCAAAGGGGCGGCTTGCGCCGCCCCTGCCGTTCACTCCTAGTCGTCGTCCCGTTTCGGGAACGAGGCATGGCCGGCCCGCTCGACACGCCAGAGCTCCGAGCCATCGCTGCCTACCAGTCGCGACCATGTGCGACCGTTGCCCTCGTGCCGCGTCTCGATGCCGGAGCCGATGACCAGCCGGTCGCCGTTGACCGGTGCGACTGTCGCATCCGCCATGCCGTGGAACACGATCACCGGGGTCTGGCGCGGGCGTGGGCGTGGGCGGGCATTGCCCTCGCCCCGCATGGCGGCAAAGGCCGAAACGACATCGCTGGCCGCACCGCTGGGAAGGCCGGAATGCACGCCGGCCGCTGCGAAGAGGTCGGGATAGGCATCGACCATGATTGCCGCCATCGCGCCGCCCGCCGACAGCCCGGCCACGAAGGCCCGACCATCGGCCAGGCCGAACTCCTCCAGCAGGTCTCGGGCAATTCCGGCGAGAATCCCCGGCTCGCCCCGGTCCCGCGCCTGATCCTCCGGGCGGAACCAGTTCCAGCAGGACTGGATGTTGTGGGCGCGCGACTGCTCGGGATAGGCGACGAGGAAGCCGGCCTTCTCGGCCGCCTCGTTCATCCGCGTGCCACGCGCGAAATCGTCGGGGGACTGGGTGCAGCCATGCAGCATCAACACGACGCCCTGAAGCCCCTCGGGACGGTCCGACGGAATTTAGAGCGTATATTTGCGCGACCCGGCGGGGCTGGAATGCTGACGCCGCTCATAGCTGGCGCCCTCGGGCACTTCGATCGTAACGCCAGCGGGCCGGCCAGAGAGGCCGGGCAGGTTCAGCCCCTGCACCAAGCCGCCGCCGGCGGAGGGCTGGCAACGGTCGCGCATCAGGCTGGAGAAAGGGTTTTCAAGCAGCGCCCGGGTCGGCTGCCTGTCGAGGCCGCCGGGAAGCGCGATCCCGTTGGCGCCCAGAACCTCCTGAACCAGCGAGGTCGCAACCGCGGGATCGATGGCACGATACTTCTCAAGCGCCCGGCGCATGCCCGTCGCGAAATCATTGGTCATTGGTGTCTTCCTTGTGATGAGGCGGTCAGCCTCAGGTGGTGCGGTCCTTGAGCGCGGCCTTCACGGCCTTCGACGCCTGAAGCGACCCCAAGACGTTCAGCGAGCCGATCGTCGCTTCGGCCAGTTCCGGCGTGACATCCGCCGCAATTCTGGCCAGCCCGACGACCTTGAGGCGAAGCTTTTCACCAGCCGTCGCCATGGCCTCGAGATCGGCGCGCGTAATGTCGAACAATCCCAGTTCGAGCTGATAACGGTCGATGGTTTGCGCGACCGAACGGCCCTCGTTGGTCAACTGGTTGCGGATCGCGGTGCGGATGAAATCCGTCCGGTTCGCGTAAAACCCTTCGCGCACCAGCAGATCGATACGGCCCAGATCGACATGGCCGAGATTGATCGTGATCTTTTCCGGTTCGGCCTGTCGTTCCGGCAGGCGCGTGACGTTCTGCATGGGATTCTCCATCCGTATGGATGGTATATGGATTGCATATGGATCTTCGGCAAGCCCGCCCCTGCGCCGCTTCACCTAAATCAATCGGGCTGGCGCCGGGGCGTCGCAATAATGGCGATCATTCCGTGGAACGTTTCTGACCCGCGATGCTTGTCCAGAAGCCAGCTGACCGCTGCGGGGGATGCCATGCCAGATTTAGACGCCGAAACGCGCAAGGATGACCTGAGGATCGGCACGCCCTTCTGGGTCAGGACGCCGAATTCCACCGTGACCGCCGAACGCAGTCCCGACACGGGTCATGTGGATGTCATCGTCGTCGGCGCCGGGATCAGCGGCGCCTTGATGGCCGAGGCGCTGACCCGCGCCAGGCGTTCTGTCGTGATCCTCGACCGCCGCCCGCCGGTGCGCGGGTCCACCCCGGCATCGACCGCGATGATCCAGCACGAAATCGATGTGCCGCTGACCGAACTGCAAAAGCAGATCGGCCCGAAAAAGGCCAATGCGGCCTGGCTCCGCTCGGTCAAGGCGACGAATGATCTGGTGGATCTGGTCAACGAGCTCCGGATCGACTGCTCGATGGAGCGCAAGCCGGCGCTGTATCTGGCCGGCAATCAGATGGGCAAACGCGCCCTGCAGGCCGAGGTCGCGGCGCGCGGCAAGATCGGGATCGCCGCCGAATACCTGACCCGCGCGGCGCTGATCGAGGGCTATGGCATGGACCGTCAGGCCGCGATCCTGTCGCAGGATTCGGCATCCGCCAATCCCGCGCAACTGACGGCGGGCTTGCTGGCCCGCGCGATGGATCGCGGGGCGCGGCTGATCTCGCCGGTCGAGATCACCGACATGGCCGAATTGCCGGGCGGGATCGCGCTGGCCACGCGGCAGGGCGAGGTGCTGACCGCCGATCAGGCGGTTTTCTGCACCGGCTATGAACATCTGCGGCAGATGCAGACACCGTCGCATCATGTCACCTCGACCTGGGCGCTGGCATCGCGGCCGATCAAGAACCTGCCGGGCTGGATGCGCGACACCATCGTCTGGGAAGCCGCCGAACCCTATCTCTACTTTCGGACCGACGCGGCGGGCCGGATCATCGCGGGCGGCGAGGATGAGGACGCGGCGACCACCAATTCGGACCCGGCCAAGCTGGCACGCAAGGCGCGGGCCATCGCCGGCAAGCTGCGCGATCTGACCGGGGTGGATATCGGCCGCCCCGCCTATAGCTGGTCGGCGCCGTTCAGCGTCACGAAGGACGGGCTGCCGATCATCGACACGGTGCCCGAATTCACGCGCATCCACACGATCATGGGCTTTGGCGGCAACGGCATCACATTCTCGGTGATCGGGGCGCAGATCATCGCGGCGCGGATCGCGGGGCGGGAAGATACGGACGCCCCTGTCTTTGCCTTCAGATAAGTTAAGCGGCGGAACTTTGCCGTTTTTCGGGGGTTTCTTGGCGCGGCGTCCGATCGCCGCGCCAACCAGCTTAATCCACCCTTGAAAGGCAGGATCGATGGCCGAGGACAAGCATTTCAAGACCGAACAGGGCAATGCGGGCGAAACGCATCAGATCGCCACCGGCGATACGCCTGCGATGACGACGAATTTCGGCGTCCCCATATCGGATAACGAAAACAGTCTGAAGGCTGGCGCGCGCGGGCCAACGCTGCTGGAAGATTTCGTGCTGCGCGAAAAGATCTTTCATTTCGACCATGAACGTATCCCGGAACGGATCGTGCATGCGCGCGGATCGGCCGCACATGGCTATTTCGAATGCACCGATCCGATCCCGGAACTCAGCCGGGCCAGCCTGTTTGCCAAGAAGGGCAAGAAGACGCCCGTCTTCACCCGCTTTTCGACGGTCGCAGGCGGCGCGGGATCGGTCGATACGCCCCGCGACGTGCGCGGCTTTGCGGTGAAATTCTATACTGACGAAGGCAATTGGGATCTGGTCGGCAACAATATCCCGGTGTTCTTCATCCAGGACGCGATCAAGTTTCCCGACCTGATCCATTCCGTGAAGATGGAGGCCGACCGCGCCTATCCGCAGGCGGCCTCGGCCCATGATACGTTCTGGGACTTCATCTCGCTGATGCCGGAAACCTTCCACACCCTGATGTGGGCCATGTCGGATCGCGGCATCCCCCGCAGCCTGCGCATGATAGAGGGCTTTGGCGTCCATACCTTCAAGCTGGTGAACAAAAAGGGGCAGGAAAGCTTCTGCAAGTTCCACTGGCGGCCCAGGCTGGGCACACAATCCTTCGTCTGGGACGAATCCGCCAAGACCCAGGGCGCCGACAATGATTTCCACCGCCGCGATCTGTGGGAAGCGATCGACCGGGGCGATTTCCCGGAATGGGACTTCGCCGTGCAGGTCTTTGACAGCGAACTGGCGGATTCGCTGCCCTATGACGTGCTGGACGCGACCAAGATCATCCCTGAAGAGGTCGTGCCGCTGCGCGTGATCGGCCGGATGGTTCTGGACCGCAATCCCGACAACTTCTTTGCCGAGACTGAACAGGCCGCCTTCCTGCCCTCGAACGTGGTGCCGGGGATCGATTTCACCGATGACCCGCTGTTGCAGGGGCGGCTGTTCTCCTATCTCGACACGCAGAAATCGCGGCTGGGAACGACGAATTTCCACCAGATCCCGATCAATGCGCCGAAATGCCCCTTCGCCAATATGCAGCGCGACGGGCTGATGCAGACCCATGTGCCCAAGGGCCGTGCGAATTACGAACCCAACAGCCTGGACCAGGCCGGCGAAGACCCCGGACCGCGCCCGGTCAGCACCGGGTTCCGCACCGCCGAACAGCCGGTCGAGGGCGAAAAGCTGCGCATCCGGGCCGAGCGTTTCGGCGATTTCTACAGCCAGCCGCGCATGTATTGGAATTCGCTGACCGAGAACGAACAGGCGCATGTCGCCTCGGCCATCACCTTTGAACTGTCCAAGGTGTCGCTGGATCATATCCGCGACCGGATGCTGGCCCATCTGCAGGTGATCCACCCCGATCTTGGCAAGCGCGTGGCCATTGGCATCGGCATGGACCTGCCGAAACCCGCAAAACCGTTCAAGGCGCCGGTCGATCTGGCACCCTCGGGCGCCTTGTCGATCCAGAAGAACTGGCAGAAGACGCTGCAAGGCCGGCAGGTCGCGATCCTGTTCGCCGAGGGGTCCAGCAAGGCCGATATCGACGCGCTGAAAAAGGCGGTCGAGGCCGCCAAGGGCACTGTCTTCACCATCGCGCCCAAGGTCGGCGGCATCCCGCTCGATCGCGGCATGATGAAGGCAGATGGCCAGCTGGCCGGCTCACCCTCGGTGCTGTTCGACGCGGTCGCGCTGGTCCTGACCGAGGACGCCGCCGCCACGCTGGCCAAGGACAGCGCCGCCATCGGTTTCGTGTCGGACGCCTTCGCGCATCTCAAGGCGATCGGCGCGACCGACGGCGCAAAGGCCCTGCTGGACCGGGCGGGTGTCGAAGCGGATGACGGCGTCACCGACCTGGCCGGGCTGCCTGAGGCGGCCAAGCTGCGCTACTGGGATCGCGAGCCGAAGGTCCGTGATCTGGCCTGATCGCCTAGTCCAGAGGCGCCTAGATAACGTTCCAGGCGCCGGTCCAACAACGTCTACACAACCAGGGAGAATATCTGATGAAGACGCTGAACGACGCATTCGAACATACGCTGGAGGATATCTATTGGGCCGAGAACGCGCTGTCCAAGGCGCTGCCCAAGGTTTCCAAGGCGGTCAGCAGCGCCGAGCTGAAAAAGGCGATGGACGATCATCTCAAGGAGACGAAGGGGCACATCAAGACGCTCGAAGCCGTTTTCAAGTCGATCGGCAAGGAAGCCAAGGGCGAGAAATGTGATGCCATGGATGGCCTTCTGAAAGAGGCTGACGGCCTGATCGAGGAAGCCAGCGGACACGCGCTGGATGTCGCGCTGATCGGTGCCGCGCAGGCGGTGGAGCATTACGAGATCGCCCGCTATGGCACGCTGCGCGAATGGGCCAAGCTTCTGGGGAATGATGAAGCGCATACGCTTTTGACCTCGATCCTCGACGAGGAGAAGGCCGCCAACAACAAGCTCACCGCGCTTGCGGTGACGGCCATCAACGCCTCCGGCAAGGCGTCGAAGAAGTAACCGGTTGTCGGAAGCCACTTCCAGAAGCCCGCCCCTGCAGGCGGGCTTCTTTTCATGTCGGGTGACCAAACTCGCCATATCGCCGCCCCCCTGACCAATACGACGAGAATGGTGATTGCGGGCCGTCGATCAGCATGCCGAAGAGCAGCATAAGCTTACTTCTGCAAACTCCGCTCTATCGTATGAAATTCGGCGGCAGCCGACCATATCAGCTTCCTCGCGCTAATCGTGGATCCTCGCTGGGCCAGGCACGAACGTCTGCTAACCCAGATTGCCGCGACTGCCCTGCCGCGCCGCCGCATGTCGGCTTCCCGCCCTTCTCAACGTTTTTCGTCTGGCGTCGACGGGATGACTCGGTGCAGATGGTGTAATGAATCATTTCCTTTTGATCGCAATAAAAGCAAGAAATTCTTGACATGAATACCTTGCGCACAACGCGTTGCACATATGGACTGACGCAAGCCTCAGTCGCGGCCTCAGCCAGGATCAGCCTGCCGACGCTTCGGGCGCTTGAGCGGGGCGAGGGTGGTGTTCAAGCGCTGGTCGCGGTCATGGCGGTGCTGGATCTGCGCTGGGGCTGGGCGCCGGACCGGGTGCAGGCGGCGCGGGCTCTGGCTGATCGGCGGCGGGCGCGGGGGTTCAGCCAGGCGCAGCTGGCCAATCGGATCGGGGTCAGCCGACCGGTTATCATTGCGCTTGAGCGGGATCTGGGTGCGACGGTCGCAACGCTGGTCAGGGCGGCGGCAGTGCTGCGCTTCAGGCCGGTTCTGCGTGCGGCCCCCTCGGGACGCGGCGGTCTGGTGCCTGCGACGAATACCCCGGCGCAGGATTTGGTGATGACGCCGCCGGAGCTGGCGGCAGCGGTGATCGCGTATTTCGCAGATCGGATGACGGGCAAGGTGCTGGACCCGGCCAGAGGGCGAGGGGCGTTTCACGACCTGTTTCCCGCCCATCTTAACCGGCATTGGTGCGAGATCACCGAGGGACGCGATTTTCTAGACTGGCACGAACCGGTCGACTGGGTGATGACCAATCCGCCCTGGTCGCGGCTGCGCGATTTTACCCGCCATGCCATGCGGATTGCGCCGAATGTCGTCTGGCTGGCGCCGCTGACCAATCTGACGACCAGGGCGCGGCTGCGCGATCTGGATGAGGCCGGGTTCGGCATTGCAGAGCTGGTGCTGATCGACACGCCGAAGGACTGGCCGCAAAGCGGGTTTCAGCTGGTCGCGGCCTGGTTGCGCAAAGGGCACAGCGGCGGCTGGTCGGTGAGGCGACTGGCGGATTAGCCGCAGTGAACTGACGATCCGGCTGCCATCGCAGGCGACACGACCCCGCGCCGAGATGCCGGACCGCCTGAATCTCTCAGCAGATACTCTCGCAGGGGATGCCGTCATTGTCGCGGTCAAGCTTGCCGCACCAAGGGCAGTTCTGCAGATACCAGCGCGCCTCGTCGCAGCTGCCGATCTGCGAGCAGGTCCGGCGCGGGCCGCAGGACCAGTTTTGTCCTGCGAATTCGTAAAGCCTCTGCATTGTCGGTGCCACATTCTGACCGCTACGACGTTCCGCACGCCAATCCCAGGGCATGTCGAAACGGCCCTGCCAGATCCCGCGCTGGCCGGTCCGGGCGTCGTCCTCGGCGGCGATATAGGCGGTCGAATACTGGCGGTAGGCCACCGCCCAACCCTCGCGCACCATCCAGCGGTTCAGGTTCTCGCCGCCCGCAAAGCAATCCGCCACCACCCGGCCATAGCGATCGGTGTCGGTCTGCTGACAGTTGACCTGCCGTCGTCCGATCCGATCAGACAGCGCCAACGCCGCCTGCTGGCCACAACGCCATGCCGTGCCGCGCGCGTTCTGGCAACGCTGGCCGCTTTCCGGCGCGTCGATGCCGTTCAGCCGGATCCGCGTGCCGTGAATCTCGATGGTGTCGCCGTCAATGACCGAGGCCACGCCCTGCAGATCGGGGTCGACCGTTTCGCCGGAACAGGCGGGCAAAGCACCGGCGAGAACAAGGGTAATGGCAGCAAGGGCGGGATTCACCAGACGTTTCGGATGGCTCACCCCTGCCTATCCGTTGGGCAGGGCCGGGCAAAGCACCAACAGGTCCAGAGAGGGAACTGTTTATTAAGAATTTTAGCGGATGGTGTTTGGTGTAGAGGAGCGGCCGTCACCCATACCGCGCCGTCACATGAGCCATGATCAAATGAAGACAATCACCAAATGAGCCTATGAGGCAGATCACCAAATGATCAAATGAACATTCTGGCTCGTGTCCATCACAGCAGATCCGCAGGTTGCGCATTCAAATCCCCAGATGATCAGATGAAGATTGTCACCATTTGATCATGCTGAACGCGCGTTGCAGCGCAGTCCCTGCGCAGCAGTGGTCGCTGATAAAGGGAGCCTGCCGCGCCATTGGCCGGGCAAACCTGTGGCGGCCCCGGCGGTGCCATCAAGGTCGTGACCAGTTGCGTGAATGCCTATGCTGAGAGAACCGGGATAGCCCCGTCGCGCCAGACCCGGTTACCTATCCCGTCCAAACAGCTGAAGCTCAAATCCGGCGTCTTGCTCACGCTGGATAGAAGTCTGGGGTAACGTCTTAGTCGCTGGCACCATGATCATATGAGGCTTTCCACCCAATGAGGCAATGAAGCAGATCACCCAATGATCAAATGAACATATTGGCCGCGTCCGACTTTGCGGATCCGCAGGTTTCATCATCAAAGCTTCATTTGATCAATTGAGGCTTGTCACCCTTTGATCATGCTGAACGCGGATCGCCATGCAGTCCATGCGCAGCGGCTGTCGCTGATCCAGGGGGCCTGCCGCGGCATTGTCCGGGCAAGCCTGTGGCGACCTTTGCTGCGCGATCGGGACCGCGAAGGAATGCGCGCGCGGACGCCGGATGATCCAGTATGCACCTGCTGCGGCTCTGCGCCGCGTCTAACCCTTCACCGCTTCGCCAGCGCCTCGGCCTCGCGGATCAGGTCCGAGAGCCGCGCGTCCAGTCCCGTCGCCAGCTTCTGCATGGAGTTGATCGTCGGCTGATTACGGGTGCTTTCGACCCTGCCGACGAAGACCGTCGAGATGCCGGCGCGCCGGGCCAGTGCCTCTTGCGACAGATCCAGCGCCTCGCGCCGCCTTCGTAGCACCGTGGCGAAGGAGGGAATGAGCGGATCTGTGGGTCGTGTTTTGATGCCGGAAATAATTGTCGCTGCCCCTCTTGCAAATATCACTGTATATTGCTCACATAGTGCGGTGAGTTTCAACCAGTGTTCAGGGGTGGCCGATGCAGGAACCGGAAATCGACAACGGCCGGCCGGATGGTGTTTTGGCAGAGGGACCGGACGGCCTGTCGCTGCCGGATCTATCGGATCTGATGCAGGCTGGCGTCGCCGGGGAAGGTGCTGACCACCAGATTGATCCTGCGTTCCTGACGACCCGGGCCGCGCTGGAAAAGGCTTGGGTCGATTATGCCGCCTGCGATCATCGTGCCGCCGAAGCGGGCTTTGCTACGACTGACGCAGGCCGTGCGGCGATGGCCGGGATGGACCGGATCCAGCACCGCATCCGCGATATCGAGACCGGGCTTGCGGCGCGGCCCGCCGGCAATCTGGCGGAATTGCGCCTCAAGATCGCGCTGCTTTCACTCGATGGGCAGCTGCGCCCCGAGTTCGAGGCGGGCGTGTTGGCGGATGCGATGCGGCTGCTGGCGGCGCGGGAGAAGGGCTAATGGAGACGCGGCCAGGACAATGCGCGCAGCGCGACCCGACTCGGAAACCGCACTTGCGGTCAATCCCTCGCGTCAGGATTGCCCTTTGCAGGCCAACGATCACGGGTGTTCTGGCGGCCCAGCTATTCCTGCGGCGGCTCGTCCTCGGCCTCGCGGACCAGATCCGACAGCGGCATGCCCAGCCCCCGGGCCAGCTTTTGCATGGTGTTGATCGTCGGCATGTGGCGGCCAAGCTCCAGCAGGGAGACGAAGCGCATCGAGACATCGGCGCGCCGCGCCAGCGCCTCTTGCGACAGGTCCTGCGCCAGACGGCGGCGGCGCAGGACGGTGGCGAAGGCCAGGGCGAGGGGCTCGACGGTGCGGGGCGCGGGTTTTATCGACAAGGGCTGTGCTCCGGATGGTTCGGGAAGGATGCTACACCGCAAATGCTATGAATTCAAATCGTGATCTGACGGAGGCCCGCGATGCCTGAACCCTCACCGACAATCGACTGTGGCCACTGCGGCACGCCGGTCAAACGCAGCGTCCGGACTTGCCCCGCCTGCCATGCGCAGCGCGGCGTCGGCCGCATCGCCAGCGGTCGCGTCGTCGGCCCGGAAAAGATTCCGAAGCTGCGGCGCCAACTGGCCTTGTTTCTGGCGGGCCTGGTGGTGTTCTGGGCGACCGGCGTCTGGGAAGGCGCCGTGGTCTGTGGCGTCGTCGCGCTGGGGCTGGTTCTTCAGTCTGGCAGCGTGATCTTCAGCCGCGGCCAGGCATACTGGTTCCGG
The DNA here is from genome assembly GCF_042648425.1 of Paracoccus mangrovi. Classification (NCBI taxonomy): domain Bacteria; kingdom Pseudomonadati; phylum Pseudomonadota; class Alphaproteobacteria; order Rhodobacterales; family Paracoccaceae; genus Paracoccus; species Paracoccus mangrovi. Next base: position 29,254 of record NZ_JBHRXJ010000012.1, read on the forward strand.
TAGGGATCTCGGCCCGCAATTCCCTTTGATCTCGCACATCTTTCGCAGGAGTTTTGCATGAATCCCAAATCCTTTTTCCTTGCCCTGGCGCTGGCAGCGCTGGCCAGCCCGGTCGCCGCCGAGACCTATCTTGGCCGCTGCAAGATGGGCGAATGCCTGCATTACGACCAGAGCGGGCGCCGCGTCGAAGGGCAGGGCTCGGCACGGGTGCCGGGCCAGCTGGTCCGGGTGACGCTGCGCGAGGCGGTCTCGGACCGGCCCGATACGCCGAAAAGGCGCCTGAAGTTCGAGGCGCCCTCCGAGGTGCGGTTCTTTTGCAGCACCGCCCGCCCGGCCTTTGGGCTGAAGGGCGGCGGCTATCAGGGCCTGAACCTGGGCCAGATCTCTGGCGCGACGGAACTGGTCGCGAACATGTATCTGCGCGCCTGCCATCCGGGCGTGGATCCCGGCCGGAACATCGAGGCGACGCTGCGAGGCCTCGGCTATCGTCCGACGCCCAACGGCATCTTTGCCAGCTTCGAGGCGCTGATCCGCTAGGATCGGCACGTCCGGGCCGCGATGCGCAATGCGCGCATCTGACGAACGCAATCCTTGCGCAGCGCACGACACGCCGCCCGACAATCCCATGCCCCAGCCCCCGCCGCGCCGCCGCGCGGCGGCCATCCCGCTTATATGCCCGTTACCGGAGGACGCCCCCATGCTCAAGACCCTCGCTCTGACCACCTGCCTCGGCCTGATCCTGGCCGCGCCGCTGGCCACCCCGTCGCTGGCCGAAACCTATACCGATCCCGATTCCGCCTGGTGGGGCGCCTTCCTGGAAACCCTCGACGGCACCGCGCCCGACCTTGAGGCGCTGGCGCTGCAAGACCCAGAATATCTCGCCGCCGACGAATTCAGCCGCGACGAGGCACGGACCAAGGTCATGGCCCGCCTTGCGGCCGACCGCGCCAATATCGACCCCGCCACGGCCGAGGTGGTGCTGTCGATTCGCGCCGAATTTGGCGATTACGACAGCGCGCGCGGCGGCTTTCCGGTCAGCATCTTTACCCCGACCTCACGCCTGCCGCTGTCCATGGGCCGCAGCCTGTTCTTCCGCAACTGGCAGGATGTCGCGCTGTTCCCGGCGACGCGGGACGAAGGCCGGGCCCTGCGCCAGAAGATCGGTCAGGACAGCCTGCTGGCGCGGGTCGACATCCGCGACATCCGCAAATCCCGGACCCGCAGCGGCGGCTACGAAGGCCATGTCGCCCGCGTCACCTATTCCACCACCACGGGCAGCGAGATCGGCCAGATCATCCCGCCTGACGCCATCGCCGCGGATCCTGATGCTGTGGTCGCACAGACCGAGGCGGCGCGGCAAACCATCCTGACCGCCGCCGGGATCCCGCCGCTTGGCACGCGCTGGGACGACGCGAAACAGCATCTGCAGCCGCTCTGGCCGGTGATGGCCAGCAGCGATTTTGTAAACTGGGGCACCGCCAAGCGCGTGGCCTATTTCTGGAAGGACGGCGCGGTGCAACAGGACGAGGCGCATGATCCGGCCAAGGGCTTCCGGCTGTATCTGCAGCAACGCGAGGCCGGCTGGATGCCGCAGGACGGCGAGCATATCAGCGTGACCGACCTGCTTTACGGAAGCGGGGCGAGCGCGGTCGACACAAGGGGCCTTGGCCCGGGCCTCGCCTGCTACACCCCCGAGGTGTTCGACCGCTGCGCCGTGCTGATCTTTGAACCCAAGGACGGCAGCCATGTCCTGACCGGCGCTTACGGCGTCATCGAACAGCCCGCCGCCACCAGCGCGGAAGCGGCGTTCACCACATTCCTCGGCGATGCCGCAGGTGCCTTCGACGGCCTCACCACCATCGCTGACTACGACCGCGAAGACATCCGCCAGGCCCGCAAAGCCCCGATCACCGGCGGCCGCGGCGTCCCGACTTTCGCCGCAGGCGCAGGCCAGCCCCTGACCGCCAACTTGCCCTATGATCCGCTGAAAAACACCACCGGCATCGAGGCCATCCAAAGAGAAATCGCGATCTATGCCATCGAAGGCGCAGAGGGCAGGACGCCGGTAGTCTATGTTATCGGGCAGTGAGGGTGGTCAGGGCAGATCCGGCTCCGACACGCCGACATCTTGCACAAGATTGCCGTCGCCGTTGACCATGATCACCGTGGTGCCGAACGCCATCCGAAGCCGCTCCTGATCTTCGTCCCGCACGAAGGACAGGCGCGGCGCCTCGATCCCCTCGTCCTGCGCGATCTGCCGGGCACGGCAGATCAGCTCGGCGCGCGTCAGTCGCTGCCGTCCAGTGGTGCGCCCAACACGCCCAGAATCTGTGCCATCCTGCCCTGCAACTTGTCGATCTGGTGTTTCTGCACGGCGAGATTCTTTGTGATTTGTTGCATCAGATCGCGGCTCTGGCCCTCGGCCTCCATTGCTGTTGCCGCCCGTTCCACCTGATCGCCCACCCGGGTGATCTCGGCCAGAAAGAGGTCGATCCGGTCCGAAAGGCCCGGCGCCTCTTCCTGCGCCAGCAATGCCTGTAGCGGCCCGATCAATGCCGTCAGCTTGCGCAGTTCGGCCAAAAGCGCTGGCCATTCTGTTGGGGGTGAGGGTGCCGTCATTCAAAGTCTCCAACCTGTTGCCAATGTTTTGCCATCTTTGCAAAAAATGCTCGCGCATTGCTTTTGCCAGAATTCGCCCGGCCTGCCTGCGCCGCAGGTTAGACATGATCCGCGCCAGGCGGCGCCCTAGGTTTACGAAGAGCTCAAAGGGGTTTTCAGCGCGTCGAATAAATTCAGCATGGTCGTCAGCGCGGCGCGCTCTTCCTCGAGTTGTGCCACGCGATCCTCGAGATGCTGAATCCGGTTGTTTTGCTGATGAAGAAACTGCTCGATCTGCTGTGTGAGCTTCAATTCCAGCGGGCTGAGCATATCCGTCAAGATAGCCTCCTGTGATTCTGGGATGGGAGATTGGCAGATCAATACCGGGTTGTTGACGCAGGATCTGCCAGAAGTCTGGGTCGGGTCTTTTTGAAAAGCCGTAACGTCGCGAATTATACGTTGCACGTTCTTCATAGGAATGAATCAGTTCTCGCAAGGAGGTAATCCTCTGGCGGCGGCGGCGCCTTATTGCGGCAGGCCAGTCGGGATCGACCCCCGGCTCCTGTAGATAAACCCGCATGAACTGGGCGCCCGGCGAAAATTCCTGACTGAAACACAGCCCGGAGAGCGCCCACTTTCGGTGGGTGCTTCTCTCAAGGAAAACGACGTCGTTCTTTCTTGACTGCACAACGTTGATACCCATGGTATCCAACCCCGGCTTCATGGAGGCAATCAGATATTTGCGGTCTTTGATGCCTCCTTGTTTGATCAGATCCTCTGCCAACGCCACCGTCTGCTCAGGCACGGAGATGTCAAATGGCTTTCCAAGTCTTTCGGCTTCGGCCTTCTGCTTGAGGATTTTATTGGACAGTCTGACCAGCTTTCGCCGTTCAGGTGCGCGCGGATCAGCCCATCGAAACCTCAGGTTCACATAGTCCGTAAAGAAATCCCAGATTTCCGAACTGCCCATTCTCGGGAAATGTGCATTATAGGATCGCCAGTGCCCATTTTCATTCCGAATGCCGCGCGCCATCATGATATTCACTTCAAGCCTGCCGGTATGGGTGTGGGTGCCGACCAGGGGCTGCATCCGGGCAGAAACCGGAACCCCGGCCCATGCGATTTCGAAAAACAGCTTCAGGGTCTGAGCAATTTTTTGCCGTGAATCTGGGTCGCCAGCATTGAAGGCGGAGACTGAAATATCCTGCTCATGGAAAGACAGCGTGGCAAAGTTGTAGCGATGCTTGAATGGCAAGGCATTCAGACCTAGCGGAAAAATATCCTTGTCGCCCAGCAAAAGCTCTGGCTGCGGATCGCGCTGCAAACTTAGGGGCTGCTCTGCGATTGTCTTTCGCACCGCCGAATTCAGCATGTAATCCACTGCGATTTTCGGACTGGTATCCGGCCTGTCTCCGGAATGTGGCGACCAGGTCAGCATCATAGCGCTAGACTTTCTGCCAGACGCACCAGCCTGCGATCTATCGTCACCAGATCCATATGCACCTTGATGACGGTAGGATTGCCCTCTGTCTGAAGAGCCTGCGAGACATGCGCCAGTTCGCGTCGCATTGCCTGAAGTTCTTCCAACAGATCAACCACTGCTGAGGACTGCTGGGCCTCCATCACGTCCCGCAACAGATATGCGGAGATGGACATGCCCGCTGCCTTTGCAAGCGTCCCGGCCTTTTCCCAGACCGCCTGAGGGGCATATATTTCCCTGCGCTTGGCCAGATCGGCGGAGGGCTTCTTAGGGCGGGGCATGTCTGATCCTATTGTTCTGTCATCATGGATTTTGTTTTACCCCCGGCTCTTGGGGACTCTTGTTGCAGCCTCTGTTTCCACGTTCTTTCGCTCGGCGCGAGAATCACCGAAAACCGCGAAAATCGGAACAGATCTTTTTGCGACCCGTGATGCAGGGTGTGGGAACCGAGCGCGTGCCATTGCGATGCTACGACTGCGCGGGATACCGACAGTGTCCCAAGCCCGTCCCCTAGCACGACAGCCCGTTATCCCGCGAGCAGGCCGAGCCCCGCCCCTTGGCCGCGATTTCCATCAGGCGCGGCGATATCGCATCCTTATCGCAAATCCCTCTGCGGTGAACTCTGCCAGAACAGCATCGTGGCCTGGATACGAGTCCTGCATCGCGGGCAGCAGCATTTCCGGCGGGGTGTTGTCGGTCACCCGCTCCCCACCGATAATCTGACCATCGCTGATCATCAGCACATAATCGCCGGGCCGCAGGACACCGCCACCAATACGGTCGGCCATCTCATCGCAATCCCCGATTTCGATCAATTCAGCCTCTGTCACAACGGCAGCCACGGCAGTTGGGAGATTGCCGCAAGCATGAGGTCAGGCGGGCTGGTTTCGGTGTAGCGCTCTTCGGTCATCGAGCCTCCGGCATGGCCCAGAATATCCTTGCGGACCTGTTCGCGAACATCCGCCATTCGCCCCAGCTGGGTGGCGACGTAATGGCGAAACGAATGAAAGGTCTTTTCGGCACGCTGAGTGGTGATCTGGCGATCCACCAGTTTATTAAAGCGGTAGTTGATCTGATCGCCGAACTTCCCGCCCTCTTCATCGCCGGTCGCTTGTTCGATGGGCGGCAGCTTTTGGGGGCGCATGTCGGGAAACAGATCGGCGCGCGGACCATCGCGCAGCATTCGATCTTGCGCCCATGCCACAAGACCCATCTCCAGCAGCTGAGGATGCAGAGGCACCAGGCGCGCCGAGGTCAGGTTCTTGAGGCCCCGGTTCGCGTTGATCTGAAGCATCATGCAGGGAATATCGTCAACGGTCAGGATTTCCGCAGCCTTCAGCCCCGCAATCTCGCCGCGTCGCGCACCGCTGAGCGCGGCAATCATCGGCAGCCAGTAAAGCCCGTCACGCAGGACGACATTGCCGGGCTCGTGCCATTTGCCCTTGCTGCGATAACCATGCCAGATTGGGTGGCGAAAGATTGCCTGAACGTCTTCGGCGCTGAATGGTGGACGCTCGTCGCGTTCTCGCCTCGTCTTGCGTTGGCGCAGGCTGCCCGGATCAAGATCGCCCAGATTACGGAAACCCTCGCTGCGGCCTTTGATCAAAAGCTGTCCAAGATAGCCCAGATTGCGATTGATCGTCGTTGCTGACAAACCGACGGGCTGATTCAGCGGGTTTTTCAGGATTTCGGACAGCGGCTTGTCGCGCTGCTTGGGAGATTTCCCATGATGCACCGGCATCTTGTGCATCACCTCGACAAATCTGGCGATATGCTCCTGACGCAGAAAGCGGATGTCGCTGACATGGGTGGCTTCGGCGAAAATCCTGAAGCTTTGCGTCATCTGCGTGATCATCGGCTCCGACATTTTCTGGCGACGCTTGTCATCCATGAGCCGTCCGACCAGAGCCATGAGCGCCGGGTCATAGGCGGGCGGGTCAGTCCCAGCCTGAGTCGCAATTGCAGCCGGTGATGGATCAGCCGATGGTGCGGGCCAGCTTGAATGCGATGCGCCCCCGTCATCAGCCGTAGGGTTTTCCCTGCCTTGCCGAGAAGCTGGGGGCTGGTCCTGATCCGAACCGAAATCGCATCGTGCCAGCTCTGCCGCCTCGCGGGTTTCCTGCTCGGAAATGGATTGTTCTGAACCACTCAGCAGCACCGCGCCGCGGCCGCGATAATAGATCTGCCGCCCGTGGATAAGCTCCAGAGCGGAAAACTGTTCGCGGCCAAGAATATGCCGCATCATGCTGAACGACCGGTTGTTCAGACCCTGCCGAGGATCCTCGGCATAGTTCCGGGCTTCCTGATCCAGAACGCGTTCCAGCATCTTGATGTCCGAATCGCTGCGCCCCTCGGTCTGCATCGCAACCCGATCCGCATCGGTCAGATGGCAACCAGAAGCGCCGCGTTCCGCAAGCAAGCTCAATGCCTTGCCCATGGCCCAATCAGCGGATTTGGCCCGTTCCCATGCACCGGCGGCGGGGTTTTCCGCTTCTGCCAAGCGCAGCGCCGCGATCTTGTGATGTTCACGCGCGATGACGGCCACAAGCAGCTTGCGTGCCTCGTCCTTGTTCAGGCCATCATGGATCATCGCATCGACCACCGCGCAGCTTTCAGCACATAAGATTGTGGCAAGTCGCCGACCAATCAAGGGGTTGGTGGTGCGCAGGCTGATCTGAAAGACCCCGCCGCCCAGGCTGGCAGGCAGACGCTTGCGCCACGTGTAGGTGGCGCCGCGCCGAAAGGTATGCATCTGGATGCCCATGTCGAACTCCTGCGTTGAGGAGCCGATTTCACGGGCGTGCTAAGGCGCGAACTGGTGTCAGATGTATGACACACACATGCACCGCAGCCTATGAGAGGTGCTTATCCAAACAAAACCAAAGAGTTAGCTGAGTTTGGCTCCGGCGGTAGGGATCGAACCTACGACCAATTGATTAACAGTCAACTGCTCTACCGCTGAGCTACGCCGGAACACGGGGGCGATATAGCAACCTGATTCAGGGGCGTCCAGATGCGATCTGGGATTTTTTTCGTCGGGGATGAAATTTGCTGTGGATGGATCGTGGAACCTTAGTCCAGCCTGAAAATCGCCGTGTCCGAGACGGGTTCATCGCTGCGGATCGCGCCCAGTTCGGCGAGCGCGATCAGATGTGCCAGCACGTTGCGCGTGGCGGCCGGGATGAGCCGGGCGTCCACCTCATAGAGTCGCAGGGCCAGCGCCCGGGCCGAGGCCGGGCCATCACGCAGCGCGCCCAGAATCTGTGCCGTGCGCATGCGCCGATGCGCGGCCAGCTCGGCCAGACGGGCGGCGGGGGCCTCTATTGCATCGCCATGGGCCGGCAAAAGGACGCGCGCTTTCAGCGAGTCCAGCCGCGTCAGGGTGCGGAAATAATCCGCCAGATCGCCATCGGGCGGCGAAATCAGTGTCGAGGACCAGCCCATGGCGACATCGCCGCAGAGCACCGCGTCCTGATACTGAAAGGCCAGGTGCCCGGCGAAATGGCCCGGCGTGTGCAGCGCGGTCAACGACCATTCATCTGTTTCCACCGGGCTTTGGTCGCGCAATTCGATATCGGGGCGGAAATCGCGGTCCAGACCCTCGCCCCCGGCGATTCCGCCCTGTTCGGCAAGGCGGCGCATCACCTCGGAGCGGCCGGCCTCGGCGGGGCCGAAGCCGAGGATCGGCGCGCCCGTCGCCCGGGCCAGGGCCGATGCGCCGCCCGAATGGTCCAGATGCGCATGGGTCACCAGAATATGCGTGATCCGCCCCGGGCCGGCGGCGGCCAGAATCGCCGCGCGATGCGCGGGCAGATCGGGACCGGGATCGATGACCGCGATCTGATCCCGACCCAGAAGAAAGGTATTGGTGCCCGGCCCGGTCAGGGGCGAGGGGTTGTTGGCGGTGATGACCCGCAGGGCTTTCATGGCATGCGTCATGGGGCTAACCTAGCCTTGGTCCGGCGGGCTGTCCAAGTCCAGAACAGGGTGCTGATGATGAATTTCCAATGGCTGAAACGGATCATGCCGCGCGGTCTTTACGGGCGGGCGGCCCTGATCCTGTTCCTGCCGGTGGTGGCGGTGACGCTGGTGGTCACGGTCATGTTCCTGCAACGCCATTTCGAGGATGTGACCCGGCAGATGACGGCAGGCGTCGCGGTCGAGGTGGCGCTGATCGCCGAGCGGATCGAGGCCGCGCCCGATATTGCCGCGGCGCGCGCCTCGGCCGAGCGGGTGGCGGCGCCGCTGGACCTGCGCCTTGAGCTGCCGGCGGTCGTGGCGGGGCGCGAGGAGAGGGCGTTTTACGACCTCTCGGGCCGCGTCGTTATCGCGCAGCTGCATGAACGGGTGCCCTCGGTCCGTTCTGTCGATCTGCGGGTGCGGCGCGAGGTGCGGATCACGCTGGGCGGGCGCTGGGGGGATTATGTGCTGATCGTGCCGCGCTCGCGGGTCAGCGCCTCGAATCCGCATCAGCTTTTGGTGCTGATGACCGGCACCTCGCTTTTGATGACGGCGATCGCCACGATATTTCTGCGCAATCAGCTGCGCCCGATCCGGCGTCTGGCCCATGCCGCCGAGGAATATGGCAAGGGGCGCATCATCCCCTATCGTCCCGCCGGCGCCATCGAGATCCGCAGCGCCGGTGCCGCGTTTCTGGACATGCGCGCCCGGATCGAGCGTCAGAACGACCAGCGCAACCAGATGCTGTCCGGGATCAGCCACGATCTGCGCACCCCCCTGACGCGGCTGCGGCTGGGCCTGTCGATGCTGAGTGCCGACGATCCGCCCGAGGCCGAAGAGGTCGAGGCGCTGGAACGCGATGTCGCCGCCATGGGGGCGATGGTCGACGCCTTTCTGGACCATGCCCGCGACGCCGCCCAGGACGGCCCGCCCGAGCCGGTCGCGGCGCTGGATTTCGTGCGCGAGATCGTGGCCGATGCGCAGCGCGGCGGCCAGCAGGTACAGCTGCATTCCGCCCAGGGGGCGCCGGACGAGCTGGCCATCTTTCGTCGCGACAGCCTGCGGCGCGCCATCGAGAACCTGATCGGCAATGCCGTGCGCTATGGGGATCATGCGGAAATCGAGGCCGCGCTTGGGCCGGGCTGGTTCCGGGTCTCGGTCGAGGATGACGGGCCGGGCATCCCGCCCGAGCGCCGGGACGAGGCGCTGCGCCCCTTTACCCGGCTGGACCCGGCCCGCAATCAGAACCGAGGCCAAGGGGTGGGGCTGGGGCTGAGCATTGCCACCGACATCGCGCGCGCCCATGGCGGGCAGCTGCGGCTGGGCCATGGCGCGCGGCTGGGCGGTTTGCGCGCCGAGATCGTGATTCCACGCTGAATCAGGGCGTTTCACGCGTTGCGGGACGGGGCGGCGCGGGCTAATCCTGTGACAACGACATAAAAGAGAAGGAATTCCGCCATGCGGGCATTCGTATTTCCGGGGCAGGGCGCGCAGGTCATCGGCATGGGCCGTGAGCTGGCCGAGGCCTATCCTGCGGCGCGCGCGGTCTTTGACGAGGTCGACGAGGCGTTGGGCGAAAGCCTGTCCGACCTGATCTGGACCGGCGATATCGAGACGCTGACCCTGACCCAGAATGCGCAGCCGGCGCTGATGGCGACCTCGATCGCGGCGTTCCGGGCGCTCGAGGCGGAGGGTTTCGGAATCGGGGATGCGGATTTCGTCGCCGGCCATTCGCTGGGGGAATATTCGGCGCTTTGCGCCGCCGGTGCGCTGAGCCTGGCCGATACCACGCGGCTGCTGCGTCTGCGCGGGGCGGCCATGCAAGAGGCCGTGCCGGTCGGGCAGGGCGCCATGGCCGCGATTCTGGGGCTGGATTTCGCCGCGGTCGATCAGATCGCGCGCGATGCGGCCGAAGGTGAGGTCTGTCAGGCCGCCAATGACAACGATCCCGCGCAGGTGGTGATTTCCGGCCATAAGGCGGCGGTCGAGCGGGCGGCGGAGCTGGCCAAGGAACGTGGCGCCAAGCGGGCGCTGATGTTGCCGGTTTCCGCGCCGTTCCATTCGGCGCTGATGCAGCCGGCGGCGGCGGCCATGGCCGAGGCGCTGGCCGGGGTCGAAATCGTGGCGCCGGCGGTGCCGTTGATTGCCAATGTGCGCGCCGAGCCGGTGATCGAGCCGGGCGCGATCCGCCGTCTGCTGGTCGAGCAGGTGACCGGTGCCGTGCGCTGGCGCGAATCCATCGCGTTTCTGGCCGAGGCGGGCGTGACCGAGTTCTGGGAGATCGGCGCCGGCAAGGCCCTGTCGGGGATGATCAAGCGCATCTCGAAGGATGCGGTGACGCGCAATATCGGCACGCCCGCGGATATCGCGGCGTTGAAAGGTTGAAGAGGGGGCTCTGCCCCCATCCCTGCGGGATTCCCCCGGGATATTTGGACATGAAAGAATGAGGCTTGGGATGTTTGATCTGACAGGCAAGAAGGCGTTGATCACCGGGGCGTCGGGCGGCATTGGCGGCGCGGTGGCCGAGGCGCTGCATGCGGCGGGTGCGGTGGTGACCTTGTCCGGGACGCGTGAGGCGCCACTGCGCGAGCTGGCGGATCGTCTGGGTGCGCGGGCGCATGTCGCGACCGCAAATCTGGGCGATGCCGAGGCGGTCGAGGCCCTGCCCAAGGCGGCGGCCGAGGCCATGGGAGGCATCGACATTCTGGTCAATAATGCCGGGATCACCCGCGACAACCTGTTCATGCGCATGTCCGATGAGGAATGGGCGCAGGTGATCGAGGTCAACCTGACCTCGAGCTTTCGGCTCTGCCGGGCGGTTCTGCGCGGCATGATGAAGGCGCGCTGGGGCCGGATCGTGAATATCGGTTCGGTCGTGGGGGCGACGGGCAACCCCGGGCAGGGCAATTATGCCGCGGCCAAGGCCGGTCTGGTCGGCATGTCGAAGTCGCTGGCCTATGAGGTCGCGTCGCGCGGGATCACCGTGAACTGCGTGGCGCCGGGCTTTATCGAGACGGCGATGACCGATAAGCTGAACGAGGAACAGAAGGGCCGCATTCTGACCCAGATCCCGGCCGGGCGCATGGGATCGGCCGGGGAAATCGCCGCCGCCGTACTGTATCTGTCGAGCGCCGAGGCCGGCTATGTCACGGGCGCCACGCTGCATGTGAATGGCGGCATGGCGATGATCTGAACATGGTTTATGCGGGTTGCAAGATCACGTCTCCGTGCTATATCCCGCTCGGAAGGCTGCAGGGGAACCGCCCTGGGCTGTGCCCGGCATGTGCTGGAACAATTTGGGCGGATGCCCGCGAAAACGAGGAAGAGACATGAGCGATATCGCTGATCGCGTGAAGAAAATCGTCGTCGAGCACCTGGGTGTCGATGAGGACAAGGTGACCGAAACCGCCTCGTTCATCGACGATCTGGGCGCCGATTCGCTGGACACGGTCGAGCTGGTCATGGCGTTCGAGGAAGAATTCGGCATCGAGATCCCGGATGACGCCGCCGAAACCATCCAGACCTTTGGCGACGCGGTGAAGTTCATCCAGGGCGCGGTCTGATCCGATCCCACGGAATTTCAGGGGCGGTGCCGATCGGCGCCGCCCTTTTTCTTTGGCGTATTGGGATTCAGGGCTGTGGGACGAAACGGCGCTGCGCCACCGCGTAAAAGAGCGTCTCTTCGCCCTTTCGTGCCTGGATGATACCGTCCGGCGCACCGTCGAAATCATCATATTCATAAGGCAGAAGCTGCTGACCCGAATAGGACCAGAGGGCGGATTTGCCATTCTCGTCCGTCGTCTCAAAGACGCCATGCGTGGGGTAGTTCCAGCTGCTGTCAAAGGGCGTGTCCGACAGGCTTTTGCCCATCGCGTCGATCAGCAGATGGCCACCGTCGCGGGTTTCGCGAACCTTGTAGAGCCCGTCTCCGATGGCATGGGCGCTGTTGTAATGGCCGAACATTTCCGAGGCCAGCGGCGGCAATCCCGAGAGGTCGGGCAGGGACTGGCTGTTCAGAATTTGCAGCCCCGCCAAGGCGGCATAGGGGTTTTCTGACGAGGTCGCGCAGACCAGTTGAAGCCGCACATCCAGATCGCGCACGCGATAGGCGAAATAGGACAGGTTGTCGGCCCCGAACGCACCGGTCGGCGATTGCCAGGCCCAGATCGGCGGCTGGCGCACCGGCATATCGGTTTCGGGATTGAACGCATGATCGCCGGCCACGCCCTTGGCGTCCTTGGCGATGCGCGCCCCAACCTCGTCCAGATAGATGTCGCGATGGCCCAGCCCGTCAGAGAACGGGTTCGTCGACAGTGCCGCCTGCAATGCGACCGGGCTTTCATCCGCACTTGGGCGCGGAAGGCAGGCGTAATTGACCTGAAACAGCGTTGCGAGCGGGTCGTCGATCCGGTCGCGTTCCCGCAATGCGATGTCGCCGCGAATCCCGGACTGGCCCGAGATCAGCCTGTCGGTCACCAGCGCCTTTGAGAGCTGTTCAGCAAAGCTATCGTCAAAGGGGGCGCCGAAACCGGCGCGCGCGGCCAGATCGACGCCGCGATCCCCGAACCAGGCCAGCGCATCGAAATCGGCCGAGGCGACGATGCCGGGATCGGGGCGTCGATCCGAGATGCTTTCGACGGCATTCCAGACGGTCCGTAACCCGGTCAGATCCTCTGCCTCGCCATAGATCGCATAGCCGGCCGCGCCGGGAATGGCCGTGCCAAAAAGCTGGAACGAAGCGTCGCGGCGGGCGAGGATCAGGATATCGTCGTTTTCATAAAGGAGGCGGGTATCGTCATCGGGATGGGCAATCCCCTCGCGCTGCGCCGCGAGCGCCTGTTTCAGCGTCTGGGCCGTATCGAGACGCAGGTTGAACAGGGTCTTGCCCGTCAGCCGGTCCACCACGCCGGGTTGGCCGTTATCGGTGCTGTCATCAAAGCCGGCAGACAGCGGCACGGCAATGGTGGCGAAATCACCGGGCAGATTCAGCCGATAGGTTTCCGCCGCCGGAACGAGGCCCTTGGCCAATTCGGCCTGAAGGCGGTCCATGTCGCCGTTCCATTGGCGCAGCGCCGCCGCCCGCGCCGCCTGCAAGGCATCCTGTGCAGCGATGCGGTTCTGAACATCGCCCTGGCTGCGGATGAATGTCACCATGAAATCCACGCCGGCCTCCATCGCGCTTTCGGGCGCGCGCAGGGCGAAGCTGTCGGTTTCGGGTGACCGGGACAGAAAGATCGGCGCGCTTCCACTGGTTCCGGTGTCAAAGGGCACCTCTTGGCCGGGTTCCGGCAGGGGGGCCACGGCCTTGGTTCCCTGCACCAGAAGCGTGGCCTTGCCTGTGCCCGGATCGACCATCAGCACGCCGTTTTCGATGGCCGCAGCCATTTCGGCGGCCATGGCGGCAAACATGTCGCCAAAGGGGTCATGTTCGTCGAACGCGACCTCATCGCCGGTTTCGGAATCGACGATCCGAATGCCGTCATAGACATAGCCTGCGGGGGCGCTGCCCCGCGACAGAGGGGCCTGGCCCAGCCAAAAGAACGCGGCTGCGGTCAGCGCGCAAATGGATATGGCTGCAAGAATATATCTGAACTTCATCTGCTTGCCTTTAGGGGTCGGGCGATGGTCATGACGCGCGGATAAGAGGGCTGCGCGCCCCTGATCATGTTGCTAGCGAAACCGGGGGTGGAAATGAACCCTTTCGGGGCGCGCGGGATCGCCGCCGCAAGGCCCCATCGGCGCGGGGCGGTCGGGACCCTGATGCCCCGATGCCATCGGGGCGTGACATATGAAAGCGCCGGGGCTGTTGGCCCCGGCGCTTCTGTTTCACAGGCTCGCCCTTACTGCGGCATCGGTGCGGCGATGCCCTCGACATAGAAATTCATGCCCGAAAGCTCTTCGTCGCTGGCCTTTTGGCCCTCGGCCAGCCAGTCGCTGCCATCCTGTTTTTTCAGGGGGCCGGTAAAGGGGTGGTATTCGCCCGAAGCGATCTTGGCCTTCAGGGCCTCGGCCTCGGCCTTGACCTCGGCGGGGACGGCATCGGTGATCTCGCCGATCTCGACCTCGCCGTCACCGATGCCCAGCCAGACGCCTTCGGATTTCCAGCTGCCGTCCAGAACCTGGCCCACGCGCTTGATGTAATAGGGCGACCAGTTGTCGACGATGGACGAAATTCGGGGCGAGGGCGCGAATGCGGCCATGTCCGACGCCTGACCAAAGCCAAGCGCGCCGGCCTCTTGCGCCTTGGCCAGCGGCGCGGTGGAATCGGTGTGCTGCATGAACACGTCCACGCCTTCGGCGATCAGGGCGGCGGCGGCATCGGCCTCTTTGGCGGGGTCGAACCAGCTATAGACCCAGACCACCTTCATCTCGACATCCGGGTTCACCTTTTTGGCGTGGATATAGGCCGAGTTGATGCCCTGAATTACCTCGGGGATCGGGAAGGACCCGATATAGCCGATCTTGTTCGACTTGGTCATGCGGCCGGCGATGGTGCCGATGACGGCGCGGCCTTCGTAGAAGCGGGCATCATAGGTCGAGACGTTGTCGGCGCGCTTGTAGCCGGTGGCGTGTTCGAATTTCACATCCGGGAATTTCTTGGCCACGTTGATGGTCGCGTCCATGAAGCCGAAGCTGGTCGCGAAAATCAGCTTGTTGCCGGCCAGCGCCAGCTGGGTCAGGGCGCGTTCGGCATCGGCCCCTTCGGGAACGGATTCGATGAAGGTGGTTTCCACCTTGTCGCCATATTCGGCCTCGACGGCCTTGCGGGCCAGATCGTGCTGATAGGTCCAGCCGCCATCGCCCACGGGGCCTACATAGATGAAGCCGATCTTGAGCTTTTCATCCTGCGCCAAGGCCGGCAGGGCGGTCGCGGCGACAAGGGCTGCGGCGCTGCCAAGAAGGGTTCTGCGTTTCATATGGGGCTCCTGTTGGTGGGGCGCGGCTGTTCTAGCGCAGCGCATGGAAGGGCCGGCCCAGCGATCCGGGGGCGGTGCCCCCGGCTGAGCGGCCGAATTTCTGCCGTGCCGAGATCAGCACGAGCACAAGGATGGTGGCAAGATAGGGCGCCATGGAGAGCAATTGCACCGGCACCGCGACGCCCGCCGCCTGAAGGCGCAGCTGCAAGACGGTGACGCCGCCGAAAAGCCAGGCGCCGGCCAGCACGCCCCAGGGGTTCCATTGCGCAAAGACAACGATGGCCAGCGCGATCCAGCCGGCGCCGGCCGTCATCCCCTCGGTCCATTGCAGGACGGTGGCGATGGAAATATAGGCCCCGCCCATGCCGGCCATGGCGCCGCCGAATGCGATGGCGGCCAGCCGCACCCGGCGCACCGGATAGCCAAGCCCATGCGCCGCGTCGTGGTTTTCGCCCACCGCGCGCAGGACCAGCCCCGCGCGCGTGCGCATCAGCCCCCACCAGACCACCGGCACCATGACAAGGCCCAGCCAGATCATGAGGTTCAGCCCAAGCGGCCCGGCCATCATCGCCGGGGCCTTGACCCCTTCATAGGGCTTGCCGAACATCGCCGTCAGGCCAAGGCCGAACATCGTCAGCGCAAGCCCGGTCGCGACCTGATTGGACAGCAGATACTGGCTGAGCACGGCAAAAACCATCGACAGCAGGACACCGGCCAGCGCGGCCATGGCAAAGCCGATCGCGGGGCTGCCGGTCGCATGGGCGGCGGCGAAACCGGCCAGCGCGCCGCCAATCATCATGCCCTCGACCCCAAGGTTCAGAACGCCCGCGCGTTCGACGACCAATTCGCCAAGCGCCGCGAACAGGATCGGCGTCGCGGCCCCCAGCAACAGCACGAAAACGGCAATCGGATCGATCATGCGGCACCTCTGCCAAGATAGGAAAGGCCAAGGATCAAGCCCGCGCCGCTGGCGATGCCAAGCCCGTAGAGGCGGCGCTCGGCAGTGGGATGCGCGCTGGCGCGGCCCGGAAAGATCCGGTCGCAGATCGTGGCGGCAATGCGCCACAGCGCACCGATCAGCCATGCCGCAAGATCGGAAATGAGGTCGAGATTGAACCACATCGCGACCACGAACAGGATGACAAGGCCAAGGACAACGGCGCCGATGACAGGCACCAGCAGCAAGGCGCCCAGCAGCCCGCCCACCACCA
The DNA here is from genome assembly GCF_042648425.1 of Paracoccus mangrovi. Classification (NCBI taxonomy): domain Bacteria; kingdom Pseudomonadati; phylum Pseudomonadota; class Alphaproteobacteria; order Rhodobacterales; family Paracoccaceae; genus Paracoccus; species Paracoccus mangrovi. The sequence continues at coordinate 45,420 of NZ_JBHRXJ010000012.1, forward strand.
GCCCAAGCAGGAATATCGTGATCTTGCGTTCGGTATTGCGGTCGGGTTGCGCGGTCATGCGCGCCTCCGCCGGACGCGATAGCGGGTCAGCACGTCAAAACCCAGAAGGAAGAACAGAAGCATCCCCTGAAACACCTGCACGCTTGCGGCGGGCAGTTGCAGCGTCAGCTGCGCCAGCTCACCGCCGATATAGGTCAGCGCCATCAAAAGCCCCGCCAGCAGGATGCCCAGCGGATGCAGCCGGCCAAGAAAGGCCACGATGATCGCGGTGAAGCCATAGCCCGAGCCGAAGCTTTCGGTGATCTGCCCCGCCGGGCCCGCGACCTCGAACAGGCCGGCAAGGCCCGCCAGCGCCCCCGAGACGCCAAGGCACAGCGCCACCAGCCGCTCGGGGCGGACGCCGGCGAAACGGGCCGCGCGGGGGGCGGCGCCGGCGGTGCGGATGTGAAAGCCAAGCACATGGCGCGACATGACGAACCAGGTGACCGCCAGCGCGATCCCGGCTGCGATGACGCCCCAATGCAGCCCGGTCCCGGCGATCAGTTCCGGGTTCGAGGCGGCCTCATATTGCTGAAGATTGCGCGAGCCGGGAAAGCCGTATCCCTCGGGGTTCTTCATCGGGCCAAAGGCCATCCATGCGGCGATCTTCTGCGCGACATAGACCAGCATCAGCGAGACAAGGATTTCAGAGGCCCCGAACCAGTTCCTGAGCAGAGCCGGGATCATCCCCCAGGCCCAGCCGCCAAGCGCCCCCGCCGCGATCATCGCCGGAAAGATCCAGAAGGCGTCGGCGGGATAGGCGGCCAGCGCCACGGCGGCGCCGCAGATCGCGCCGATGATATACTGCCCCTCGGCGCCGATGTTCCAGATGCCGGCGCGAAACCCCAGCGCAAGGCCGCAGGCGATCAGGATCAGCGGCCCGGCCTTGACCAGCAGTTGCGGGCGCGAATAGCTGGCGGCGGGGCCGAAAAGCGGATCCCAGAAGATGGTGCGGATCGCGGCGACCGGATCGAATCCCAGCGCCGCGAACAGGATGCCGCCCATGATCATGGTGGCGATGACGGCCAGAACCGGGGTCGCCACCTGCCAAAAGAGCGAGGCTTTGCTGCGTGGTTCAAGCCGGAACATGGGCAACCTCCATCCCATGGGCGCCGCCCAGCATCAGGCCGATCTCGGCCACGCTCAGCCCCTCGGTCGCGCGCGGCGGCGACAGGCGCCCCTCGTTCAGGGCACAGAACCGGTCCGAGAGTTCCAAAAGCTCGTCCAGATCCTGGCTGATGACGATGACGCCCGCGCCGCCCGCCGCCAGATCCAGAAGCGCCTGCCGGATCGCGGCGGCGGCGCCCGCATCGACGCCCCATGTCGGCTGGTTCACGACCAGCACGCGCGGGCGGCCCAGCACCTCGCGGCCGATGACGAATTTTTGCAGATTGCCGCCCGAGAGCGCACCCGCCGCCGTGCCGGGGCCGGGGGTGCGCACGTCGAATTCGGCGATGACCCGTTCGGCGAACCGGCGCGCGGCGCCTTGGTCGATCAAACCGCGCCGGATCAGGTTCTGACGGCTGCCAGCGGTCAGCAGCGTGTTTTCGGTCAGGCTGAATTCGGGGACGGCGGCATGGCCCAGCCGGTCCTCGGGGGCGGCCAGAAGGCCCGCGCGGCGGCGCGCCTCGGGACCAAGGGCCGAAAGGTCCGCGCCCTCAAGAATGACGGTGCCGGCGGGGGTGGCGATCTCGCCCGAGAGGGCGGATAAAAGCTCTTCCTGCCCATTGCCGGCGACGCCGCCGATGCCAAGGATCTCGCCCGCATGCAGGCCAAGGGCGATCTCTTTCAAGACCACCCCTTCGGCCGTGGCGGCGGGGGTCGAAAGGCCGGCCACCTCAAGGATCGGCGCCCCCGGCTTGCGGCCCGACCGGTCGATGACCCGCATCTCGGCGCCCACCATCATCGCGGCCAGTTCGGCGGCGCTGTGGGCGCGGGGATCAAGCGTGCCCACGACCTTGCCGTGGCGCAGGATCGTGGCGCGGTCGCAATGGCTGCGGATTTCTTCGAGCTTGTGACTGATGTAAAGGATCGCGGTGCCGCGTTCGGCCAGCTGGCGCAGGGTGGCGAAAAGGATCTCGGCCTCTTGCGGGGTCAGGACGCTGGTCGGTTCGTCCATGATCAGCAGGCGCGGGTTTTGCAGCAGACAGCGCAGGATCTCGACCCGCTGACGTTCGCCCGCCGACAGGGTGGCGATGCGCCGCGCGGGGTTCAGCGGCAGGCCATAACCCTGTGACAGCTCGCTGATGCGGCGGGCAAGCTCGGCCCGGGGGGGCGGGTTTTCCATGCCAAGCGCGATGTTTTCCGCGACCGTCAGCGCATCGAAAAGCGAGAAATGCTGAAACACCATGGCCACGCCCGCGGCACGGGCGGCGCGCGGATCGGCGGGGGTATGGGCCTGTCCGGCAAGGAACATTCCGCCATCGTCGGGCCGCACAAGGCCATAGATCATCTTAACCAGCGTCGACTTGCCGGCCCCGTTTTCGCCCAGAAGCGCGTGGATTTCCCCGGCCTTGACCGTGAAGGACACATTGTCATTGGCACGCACGCCGGGATAGGTCTTGCCCAGGCCCTCGGCCCGGAAAATGTCGCTCACTTGCGCGCCTCTTTTTCTTACCCGCGCAAGTCTTAGCGGATTTCCGCCCAAGGGCAATTGCACAGTTCGGCAGGTCGGGCCTAGATTGTCGCCATGCCTGAAAACGCCCCCCGATTCATCCACCTGCGCACACATTCCGAACATTCCCTGTTGGAAGGCGCGATTCCGGTCAAGAAACTGGCCGATCTTGCGGCACAGAACGGCATGCCGGCCGTCGCGCTGACCGATACGAACGCGCTGTTCGCGGCGCTGGAATTTTCGGTCAAGGCACAGGATGCGGGCGTCCAGCCGATCATCGGCTGCCAGATCACGCTTGAGGCCGGCCCCGTGGCGCCGGGGATCACCGGGCCAGTGGTGCTTTTGGCGCAGGATCGGGCCGGCTGGCTCAATCTGATGGATCTGTCGACCTGTCTTTACCTGCGCGGCGATGGCGCGCTGCCCCATGTCACGCTCGATGAGCTGGCCGCCCGGGCCGAGGGGCTGATCTGTCTGACCGGCGGCGCGCTGGGGCCGCTGGGACAGCTGGTCGGGCAGGGGCGTCAACAGGATGCAGGCGATCTGGCCGCGGCGCTGGCCACGGCCTTTCCGACCCGCCTTTATATCGAATTGCAGCGCCATCACGACGCCGAGGGCCGCCCCGTCCCCGAGGAACAGGCGGCCGAGGGCGGCATGATCGACATCGCCTATGCGCTGGACCTGCCGCTGGTGGCGACGAACGATGTCTATTTCCCGAAAACCGAACTTTACGCCGCCCATGACGCGCTGATCTGCATTTCCGAACGCGCCTATGTCGATCAGACCGCGCCGCGCCGCCGGCTCACGCCGCAGCATTATTTCAAGACGCCCGCCGAGATGGCGACGCTCTTTGCCGATCTGCCCGAGGCGATCGAGAACACGGTGGAAATCGCCCGCCGCTGTGCCTTTGCCGTCAGCAAGCACAAGCCCATCCTGCCGCGTTTCGCCGATGACGAGGTCGAGGAACTGCGCCGTCAGGCCTGGGACGGGCTGCGCGCGCGTCTGGCCATCATCCCCCACGCCGTCAGCGTCGAGGAATATGAAGAACGCCTTAAATTCGAGCTGGGCATCATCGAACAGATGGGGTTCCCGGGCTATTTCCTGATCGTGGCCGATTTCATCAAATGGGCCAAGGATCACGGCATCCCGGTCGGACCGGGCCGGGGCTCGGGGGCGGGCAGTCTGGTTGCCTATGCGCTGACGATTACCGATTTGGATCCATTGCGTTACAGCCTGCTCTTCGAGCGGTTTCTGAATCCCGAACGAGTCTCGATGCCCGACTTTGACATCGACTTCTGCATGGATCGCCGCGAAGAGGTGATCCGCTATGTTCAGGAAAAATACGGCCGCGAAAAGGTCGGCCAGATCATCACCTTCGGCGCGCTTCTGTCCAAGGCGGCGGTGCGCGATGTGGGCCGCGTCCTGCAACTGCCTTTCGGTCAGGTGGACCGCCTGTCCAAGATGATCCCGGTCGAGGGCGTGAAGCCGGTCAGCGTCACCAAGGCCCTGGCCGACGAGCCGCGCCTGCGCGAGGCCGCCAAGGAAGAGGTGGTCGCCCGCCTTCTGGACTATGCCGCCAAGGTCGAGGGGCTGTTGCGCAACGCCTCGACCCATGCCGCCGGTGTGGTGATCGGCGACCGGCCGCTGCAACAACTCGTGCCGCTTTACCGCGACCCGGCATCCGACATGCCGGCCACGCAGTTCAACATGAAATGGGTCGAACAGGCCGGGCTGGTCAAGTTCGACTTTCTGGGTCTCAAGACCCTGACCGTGATCCAGAATGCGGTCGACCTGATCAATGGTGGTGGCCGGCCGCTGCATGTCGCGGCCGACGGGCGCCGGCTCTATGAGCCCGCCGAGGGCGCGGAAAACCAGATCAACGCCATCCCGCTGGACGATACGGCCAGCTATGAGCTGTTTGCCAGCGCCCGCACCGTGGCGGTGTTCCAGGTCGAAAGTTCGGGGATGATGGATGCGCTGCGGCGCATGAAACCGACCTGCATCGAGGATATCGTCGCGCTGGTGGCGCTTTACCGCCCCGGTCCGATGGAAAACATCCCCACCTATTGCGAGGTCAAGAACGGTCAACGCGATCTGGAATCGCTGCATCCCAGCATCGACCCCATTCTGGCCGAAACCCAGGGCATCATCGTCTATCAGGAACAGGTGATGCAGATCGCGCAGGTCATGGCCGGCTATTCGCTGGGCGGTGCCGACCTTTTGCGCCGCGCCATGGGCAAAAAGATCGCCGAGGAAATGGCCAAGGAACGGCCGAAATTCGTCGATGGCTCGGTCGCGAATGGCGTCGATTCGAAAAAGGCCGGAGAGGTCTTTGACCTTCTTGAGAAATTCGCCAATTACGGGTTCAACAAATCGCATGCGGCGGCCTATGCGGTGGTCAGCTATCAGACCGCCTGGCTCAAGGCCAACCACCCGGTCGAGTTCATGGCGGCGGTGATGAACTGCGATATTCATCTGACTGACAAACTTGCGGTTTATAAGCGCGAGGCCGACCGGATGGGGATCGAAACCGTGCCGCCCTGTGTCAACCGCTCTGCCGCGACCTTCGCGGTCAAGGATGGCAAGATCCTTTACGCGCTTGGCGCGTTGAAGGGCGTCGGGGTCGAGGCGATGCGCCTGATCACGCAGGCGCGCGGCGACCGGCCCTTTGCCGATATGCTGGATTTCGCCCGCCGCGTGGACATGCGCCGCGTGGGCAAGCGTCCGCTGGAAATGCTGGCCCGCGCCGGGGCCTTTGACGTGATCGAGGAAAGTCGCTCCAAGATACTGAAATCTCTGGATGGATGGGTCACCTGGTCCTCGGCCGTGCAAGAGGCGGCGGCGTCGAACCAGTCCTCGCTTTTCGGCGGGGGTGAGGATCTGCCGCCGCCGCGTCCGGTGCCGGCGCCGATCTGGATGCCGGCCGAAAAGCTGGGCGAGGAACACGCCGCTGTGGGCTTTTACCTGTCGGGCCACCCCCTGGACGATTATCAGCCGGCGCTGCGCCGCAAGGGGGTCCAGACCCTGGCCGAGGTGACTGCCGCCGCGCAGGATGGCGCATTGGTTGCGCAATTGGCCGGCACGGTTGCACATCGGCAGGAAAAGAAATCCGCCCGCGGCACCCGCTTTGCCTTTGTCGGTCTGTCGGATCCGACCGGGCTGTATGAGGTTACGGTGTTTTCCGATACGCTGGATGCGCATCGCCAGCATCTGGAGCCGGGCGAAAATGTCGTCCTGCAGGTGCAGGTCGAGCCTTCGGGCGATCAGGTCAAGCTGCTGGCACGCGGCGTCACGCCTCTGGAACAGGCGGTGGCCGATGCCGGTGCCAGCCGTCTGGCGGTCGAGATCACCGGCCTTGACGCGGTGTCCGGCATCGCCGAGGCGCTGGCCCGCATCCAGTCCGAAATCCGGGCGCCATCACGGGCGCGCGGTCCGATCGCGCTGCGGCTGAAAGATGGCGACGATCTGGTCGATATCGAGATCGCCGAGGACGCGCCGCTGACCACCCCCGCGCGTCAGGCGCTACGCGTCATACCGGGGGTTCTTGAAGTGTTGGAAGAATGACGGCTTTATGGCGCCGATCCAGGGATTCGTTTTCAATCAGGAGGTTTAGATGAGGTTCCCGACTATCGCGCAGGACACGACGCCGACGGCGGACGGGGCGGTCACGCGCTTTATTTCCCCCGAGGTTAAGAACAAATCCTGGTTCAATCCGACGCGGCCGGTGATTTTCGTCAACGGCATGATGAATACCGGCGCCGACCATCGCGCCAGCGCCGAGGCACTGTCCTTGATGCTGGGCTGTCCGGTCGTCGGTGTCTATAACAAGAAGGACGGCTTTTGGGCTGATCTGTTCCAATGTCTGTCCGACAAGGCGCGGCTGACCAATATCCAGACCAGCAATGTCAATCACAACACCAACTGGATCGCGTTTTTCGACGAGGTCTGGAAGAAACAGCGCGAAACCCGGCCCACGCTGAGCAAGGCGGATTTCGCCAATGAGATGCTGGCCGGCAATGCCGCCGCGCAATCGCTTTTCGCGCTTTTGATCGGTCAGCCCGGCGGCATGCTGGGCACGCCCATCTATTGCCACAGCCAGGGCAATCTGGTGACCTCGAACGCGCTTTCGGCGGTGACTGTGGTGCAGGGGGCGGGCTCTGTCCGCGGGCTTGAGGTGAACAGCTTCGGCTCGCCCGCGCGGGGCTGGCCCGCCGGGCTGAACCGGGTGAACAACGCCTATACCTTTGATCCGGTGAGCTTTCTCGACCTGCGCATGGATCTGTCCAGCTCGAAGGTCGGCTTCAAGGTCGCGCATGGCTTTCTGAACTATGTCGAACAGGATGGCGAGTTTGTCGTCAACCGCTTCCGCACCGGCGGCTGGGGCGTGACCGTCAACATGGACGAAAAGGGGCTGGCAAAGTTCTGTGTCGGGCTGGGCACGAATACCCGCCGGCTGCGCGCCATTTTCGACCGGCTTGAGGATGCGCATTTCACCGATAGCGACGATGTCGCGCTGGAATATGTCAACCTGCTGCCGGATCAGCAGATCGCGGCCCTTCAGACCAGCGATCCCAAGCTGATCGCGCAATTGGTCCGCCTGCTTGAGGCCGGCTATACGACCGGACAGGAAAACCGCGCCATCCAGCGCCTGCGGGCGGTGCAGGCCGTCGCCTGATCCCGCATCCGGCACTTGTCGATGGGAAAGGGGGCGCTCGGGCGCCCCTTTTTCCTTTTTCATGTCGCGCGCCTTTCCCGGACGGGCGCCGGGCATGCCCATCCGTGCGCGGCCGTTTTCCGGCATATTCAGGGTTGTGACATGAAAAGGGCGCGGCAATCCTGCCGCGCCCCTGATTTCCATGCCGGATCGGCTTAGTTGCGAGCCTTGTCGACCATCTTGCCCTTGGAGATCCAGGGCATCATGCCGCGCAGCTTTTCACCGACCTTTTCGATCTGGTGTTCGTCATTGATGCGGCGGGTCGCCTTGAAGAAGGGCTGACCCACGGCGTTTTCCTGCATGAAGTCGCGCACGAATTTGCCGGTCTGGATGTCGGTCAGCACGGCTTTCATGCGGGCCTTGGTTTCCTCATAGGGCAGGATGCGCGGGCCCGAGACATATTCGCCATATTCGGCGGTGTTCGAGATCGAATAGTTCATGTTCGCGATGCCGCCTTCATAGATCAGGTCGACGATCAGCTTCACCTCGTGCAGGCATTCGAAATAGGCCATTTCCGGCTCATAGCCGGCCTCGACCAGGGTCTCGAAGCCCATGCGGATCAGTTCGACCAGACCACCGCAGAGCACGGCCTGTTCGCCGAAGAGGTCGGTTTCGCATTCCTGACGGAAGTTGGTCTCGATGATGCCCGAGCGGCCGCCACCGATGGCCGAGCAATAGCTGAGCGCGATATCCTGCGCCTTGCCGGTCGCGTCGTTGTGGACCGCGAACAGGCAGGGGACGCCGCCGCCCTTGGTGTATTCGCCGCGCACAGTATGGCCGGGGCCTTTCGGGGCCATCATGATCACGTCGACGCCGTGCTTCGGCTCGATCAGGCCGAAATGCACGTTCAGGCCGTGGGCGAAAGCGATCGCCGCGCCTTCGCGCAGGTTGTCATGGACGTATTTCTTGTACGTCTCGGCCTGCAATTCGTCGGGCATGGTGAACATGATTAGGTCGGCCCAGGCGGCGGCCTCGGCGATGTCCATGACCTTCAGACCCTCGGCCTCGGCCTTGGCGCGCGACGGGCTGCCGGGGCGCAGCGCGACCACGAGGTTCTTGGCGCCCGAATCGCGCAGGTTTAGCGCATGGGCATGGCCTTGCGAGCCATAGCCCAGCATGGCGATCTTCTTGTCCTTGATCAGGTTCACATCGGCGTCGCGATCATAGTAAACGCGCATCTGCGTCTCTCCGTTTGTTCGATGCATGGGTTTTAGCAAGATATTCGCGCCAGTTCTGTGCAATTTTCGCGATATGACTGGAAAATTCGCAAATATCATGTCATAGATAATGCAGAGGTGAAGTAATCATGTCCGATACCACGGATCGCCGCATCCTGCGCCAGCTTTTGGCGGACCCGTCCATCCCGAATCCCGAACTGGCCGAGCGGGCAGGGGTCACCCCCGCCAGCCTGTGGCGGCGGCTGGAACGGATGCGCGAAACCGGCGTCATCCGGGCCATCGAATCCCGCATCGACTGGCGCAAGCTGGGATATGAGGTTCAGGTCAGCCTGCGCTTCACCCTCGACAAGACCGAGCCGCGCGCCTTTGACGATTTCATGGCCGCGGCCCGCAAGGTGCCCGAGGTCACGGAAATCCAGACCTTTCTGGGTTCGGTCGACCTGCGGCTTTCGGTGATCGCGCGGGACATGGCGCATTGGCAACAGCTTTACCGCGACAGCATCCTGACCCTGCCGCATGTGTCCGACAGCGACGCCCTGATGCTGGTTTCAACCATCAAGGATGTGCAGGAGCTGCCGATATGAGCGGACCGGTCACGCCCGATGCGACCGATCTGGCCATTCTGCGGCTGTTGGCGGGGGATGCGACGCTGAGCGCGGCCGAAATCGGACGTGAGCTGGGCGTCACCCAACCGGCGATCTGGCGGCGGATCCGGCGGCTGACGGATGCCGGTGTCATCGCCGGGCGCCGCATCGTCGTCGACACGGCCGCGCTGGGGTTCGGCGTCACCGTCTTTCTGGGCATCCGGCTGGCCGCCAAGGGGCGCACCAGCCTTGAGGATTTCGAGCGCGCGGTGACCGCCATCCCCGAGGTCCAGACCGTCCAGCATGTTCTGGGCCAGTTCGATTACCGCCTGCGCATCCATGCCCGCGACATCGCCGATTTCGAACGCATCCTGCGCCGCCGGATCATGACCCTTCCCGGTGTGGGCCAGGTCGAGGCCAATGTGATGCTGTCCGAGGAACGCCGTCCCGGCCCGCTTTAGAACCGCTTTTCCATATAGATGCGCGGTAAGCCGTGCTCGATGACGCGATGCGTCTCAAGATAGCCGCGCCCGGTATAGATCACGAGATTTTCGACCATGATTTCCTGTGTATTAAGCCGGATCGCGGGCAGGCCCGTCCAATGGGCATAGCCTTCGGCAAATTCCAGCATGGCGCGGCCATGGCCCCGGCCCTGGGCCAGCGGGTCGACCGCGATATTGTCGAGCATCAGGTGATCGCGCTCTTCGACAAGAACCACAAAGCCACAGGGGCGTTCATGTTCGACGCCGCCCGGCGCGTATTCAAGCACCATGATCCAGATCTGTCGCTTTCGGATGCGGGCGGCGTAATCGTCGTTCAGCGGCGCCGGCTCAAGCCCGTTGCGGGCGACATAGGGGCGATAGGCGGCCTCGGCGATGGCCTGAATCGCCGCAAGATCCTCGGGAAGCGCCGGTCTGATCGCGGTGCTGATGACGTCGCCGGCGGGGCTTTGCATGATCGGATCCTTTTGCATGCAGATTAACCGCCCCCGGTTGCGCCGACAAGCCGTGGTCACGCCCTTGTTGGCTTGCATAATCGCGCGCGGCGGGCCAAGCAGTTGCCAGCAAAAACAAGGTGACAGATGGCCAGCCCACGCCCCTTTTCCCGTTATGAATTCCTGATCGCATGGCGCTATCTGCGCGCGCGCCGGGCCGAGGGCGGGGTCAGTGTGATGACCTGGATCAGCCTGATCGGCATCGCGCTTGGGGTGATGGCGCTGATCGCCACGCTGGCGGTGCGGGCGGGGTTCCGCGCCGAATATGTCGACACCATTCTGGGCGCCAATGCCCATAGCACGGTCTATTACACGCCGACCTCGGTCTATAACGACCTGACCGAGGAAACCTATATCTCCCCCGGCCGGATTTCGGATTACGACGCGCTGGCCGCGCAGATTGCCCGGATCCCGGGCGTGACCCGCGCCAATCCGGTCGTGCGCGCGCAGGTCATGGCCAGCCAGGCCGACGCCGCCAATGTGGCCGAGGTTTACGGTGTCACGCTGGACGCGCTCAAGGCGATGGAGCGGATCGCCGACCCGGAAACCTCGGGCGGCAATATCGACGATTTCGGGAATGGCATCGCCATCGGCGCGGGCCTTGCGCGCGAGCTGGGCGTCGGCGTCGGCGACAAGCTGCAACTGACCGCGCCACAGGGCGCCAAGACCCCCTTTGGCACCACGCCCCGCCGCGAAAGCTTTGACGTGGTCTATGTGTTTTCGGCCGGGCGCTATGACATCGACCGCACCCGCATCTATATGCCTATGGCCGGAGCGCAGAGCTTTTTCAACCGCGAGGGCGTCGCCGACGAGATCGAGGTTTTCGTCACCGACCCCGAAAAGATCGACGACTGGACGCCGCAATTGCTGGATGCGGCGGGCGAGCGCGCGCAGGTCTGGACATGGCGCGATGCCTCGGGCGATTTCCTGCGTGCGCTGGATATCGAAGATAACGTGATGTTCCTGATCCTTGGGATTCTGGTGCTGATCGCCTCGATGAACATCACCTCGGGGCTGATCATGCTGGTCAAGAACAAGGGCCGCGATATCGGCATCCTGCGCACGATGGGCCTGACCGAGGGCGCGGTCCTGCGCGTGTTTTTCCTGTGCGGGGCGTTTACCGGCGTCATCGGCACCATTGCGGGGGTCATTCTTGGGGTCACGCTGGCCCTGAATGTCGAACATATCATGACCTTCCTGAACTGGGTTTCGAACGGGGGGGCGTGGAACGCCTCGGTGCGCGGCATCTATGAGCTGCCGGCCAAGCTGCGCGGCATCGACATCGCCAAGGCGGTGGGGCTGTCCCTGTTCCTGTCATTCGTGGTGACGATCTTTCCGGCCCGCCGCGCGGCCCGCATGAACCCGGTGGAGGCCCTGCGCTATGAGTGACGTTCTGCGGCTGGAAGGGATTTCCAAGACCTATGGCAAGGGCGGTCCGGCGCCGGTGCCGGTGCTCAGCGACCTGTCGCTGTCGGTCGCGCGGGGCGAGGTGGTGGCGCTGGTCGCGCCCTCGGGGGCGGGGAAATCGACGCTTTTGCACATCGCCGGGCTTCTGGATACGGCCGATACGGGGCGCGTCCTGTTGAACGGCCGCGACATGAGCCATGAAAACGACCGCCGCCGGACCGAGGCCCGGCGCGAGGATCTGGGCTTTGTCTATCAGTTCCACCACTTGCTGCCGGAATTCACGGCTGCCGAAAACATCGTGCTGCCGCAGCTGGCCAATGGCGTTTCCGAACGCGCGGCACAGATCCGCGCGCAGTACCTGTTGAGCCGCGTGGGTCTTGACCACCGCGCGGATCACCGCCCGGCGCAACTGTCGGGGGGCGAACAGCAGCGGGTGGCGTTCTGTCGGGCGCTGGCCAATCAGCCGTCGCTTTTGCTGGCCGATGAGCCGACCGGCAACCTTGATCCCGCGACCTCGGACAAGGTCTTTGACGTGCTGATGGCGCTGGTGCGCGACACCGGATTGGCCGCGCTGATCGCGACCCATAACATGGAGCTGGCGGCGCGCATGGACCGGGTGATCCGGCTGGGCGGGGAATGAAGGTTCGCGCCGCCCTTTGCGCCGCCCTGCTGGCCGCGCCGGCCTCGGCCGATCCGTTCGAGCAATTCGGCACGGCGATGAAATACGGGCTGCCGCTGGCGGCGGCGGTCTGCGCCGTCGATCAGGACCGGGCCGAGGATTTCGCCGTGCGCGGCATTTTGCAGGCGGCCATCGTCTGGGGGATGAAGGAATATTTCGACGGCGCCCCCATCTCGCGTCGCCCATCGGGCGAGGGCAAGGGCTTTCCGTCCGGCCATACGGCGGCGGCGTTTTTCGGCGCGGCGGATCTGGCGGGGAAATGCTTTGAAGACAAGGCGGCGGCCGGGGCGCTGGCTTACGGCGCGGCGGGCCTGACCGGCCTGAGCCGGGTTCAGGCCGGCGAGCATACGCCCGAACAGGTATTCACCGGCGCATTGATCGGGTTCAGCCTTGGCGCAGCCAGTTTCGGGATCGGCAGCGAGGGCGCAAGCTTTTCGGTCGGGATGCGGTTCTGATTTCAGGCCCCGCCATCGACGACCGGATCAGGTCGGGCGGCGCAGATCGACCAGCGATTTCCCCAACCTGAACGGCGCCGCGATGGCAATCAGCGACAGCGCGATCACCTGAAACAGGATGAACAGCGAATTGCTTTGCAGAAAATCCCAATCGGCTTTCAGACGCTGCAATGCCTGGATCAGATCGCTATAGGTCAAGGCAAGGACCCGATAATCGGCGGCGACCTCGGGCTTGGCGCTCTCAACGGATTTCAGTGCCATCACCGTATCGGGGTCCAGGGGATCAAAGGCCAAAAAACCGACCGGATCAAAGCTTTCGACGCGGGCCAGCTTTTCGGCGTAATCCATGTCCTCGGCGTCGCGCGCCGCCGCCGTTGCCGGCTCACCGATAAAAAGCCGCAGCGCCCGCAGGGGCGTGCTGGCATGGCTGACATCGGCAAATAGCGGCAGATCGGCATTGATCGCAGTCGAGGCCGACAGAAATTCGATCTTTTCGCAAAGCCGAAGATCCTCGGCGACCGGATCCTGCCCGCAATAGCGCAGACGGAAACGCGCCGCATCGCGGTCAAAGGCGCGCGATGTGGCAAAGCTCACGTCGATCTGGCGTTCCAGCCGGGCGCTGTCATCGGCATAGACCCCGGCCATCAGCGCCGTCACGATACCCAGCCCGCCAAGCGCGACCCATGCCAGATCGGCGGCGCGCCACCAATGGCTGTCGCGCCGGTGCCGCATGACCATGATCATGCAGATCAGCCCGAACGCGAAACAGGAAATGATGATGATCAGCTGGTTGGCAATGATGACTTCGGTCAGGGTTTCCATCGGCCGGGCCGTTGATCACACATCCAGCTCATCGGCATCCGCGAACTGCGCATTCTCCTGAATGAACTGAAAACGCAGCTCGGGTTTCTTGCCCATCAGCCGCTCGACCAGATCGCCGGTTTCGCCGCCCTCATCCTCGTCGATGCTGACCCGGATCAGCTTGCGCGTCTTGGGGTTCATCGTCGTGTCCTTCAGGTCCTTGGCGTCCATTTCGCCCAGACCCTTGAACCGCTGCACGTCGATCTTGCCCTTGCCGCCCAGACCCTTGGCCAGCCATGCCTCTTTCTCGGCATCGTCGGCGACATAGATGCGATGCGCGCCCTGGGTCAGCCGGTAAAGCGGCGGACAGGCCAGATACAGGTGCCCTTTGTCGATCATCGGCCGCATCTGGGTGAAAAAGAACGTCATGAGCAGGCTGGCGATATGGGCGCCGTCGACATCGGCATCGGTCATGATGATGACCTTGTCATAACGCAGGTCGTCGACATTGAACCTTGTGCCCATGCCGACGCCAAGCGCCTGACACAGGTCGTTGATTTCCTGGTTCGAGCCCAGTTTCGAGCTGGCCGCGCCAAGCACGTTCAGGATCTTGCCGCGCAGGGGCAAAAGCGCCTGCGTGGTGCGTTCGCGCGCCATCTTGGCGCTGCCGCCCGCGCTGTCGCCCTCGACGATGAAAAGCTCGGTCCCTTCGCGGTTGGTGGCCGAGCAATCGACCAGCTTGCCCGGCAGGCGCAGCTTTTTCGTCGCGGTCTTGCGGGCGGTTTCCTTTTCCTGCTTGCGGCGCAGCCGTTCCTCGGCCCGCAGGACAAGGAAATCGAGGATCGCGCCCGCCGATTTCGTATCCGCCGCCAGCCAGTTGTCGAAATGGTCGCGCACGGCGCCCTCGACCAGACGCTGGGCCTCGGTCGTGGCAAGGCGGTCCTTGGTCTGGCCGACGAATTCCGGCTCGCGGATGAAACAGCTGACCAGCGCGCAGCCGCCGGTCAACAGATCCTCGCGGGTGATCTGGGCGGCCTTCTTGTTGCTGATCAGCTCGCCATAGCCGCGGATGCCCTTGAGGATCGCGGACCAGAAGCCGGCCTCATGGGTGCCGCCCTCGGGGGTGGGGACGGTGTTGCAATAGGACTGGATGAAGCCGTCGCGCGCCGGCGTCCAGTTGATCGCCCAGTCCACCTTGCCAGGCGTGTTGAATTTTTCCTTGAAATCCACGGTGCCGGCAAAGGGGCGGTCGGCATAGGTGGTGGATTTACCCAGCGTTTCCGACAGGTAATCGGCCAGCCCGCCGGGGAAATGGAAGGTCGCCTCCAGCGGCGTTTCGCCATCCTCGATTTCCGACTTCCAGCGGATTTCCACGCCCGAGAACAGATAGGCCTTGGATTTGACCATCTTGACCAGCCGCGCGGGTTTAAAGCGGTGGTGACCGAATATCTGTTCGTCGGCATGAAAGGTCACGGTCGTGCCGCGCCGGTTCGGGGCGGCGCCGATGCGTTCCACCGGCCCCTGCGGGATCCCGCGCGAAAAGCGCTGTTCGAACAGCTCCTTGTTGCGGGCGACCTGCACCACCATGCTGTCGGAAAGCGCGTTCACCACCGAGGCGCCGACCCCGTGCAAGCCCCCCGAGGTCTGATAGGCATCGCCCGAGAACTTGCCCCCCGCATGCAAGGTGCAAAGGATCACCTCAAGCGCCGACTTGCCGGGGAATTTCGGGTGCGGGTCGATCGGGATGCCACGGCCATTGTCGCGGATCACCACGCTGAAATCGGCCAAAAGCTCGACCTCGATGCGCGAGGCATGGCCGGCGACCGCCTCGTCCATCGAGTTGTCGAGGATCTCGGCCACCAGATGGTGCAGCGCGCGTTCGTCCGTGCCGCCGATATACATGCCCGGACGCTTGCGAACCGGCTCAAGCCCCTCAAGGACCTCGATCGAGGCGGCCGAATAGCTGTCAGCAGCCCTGTCGGCAGCGGGAAAGAGATCGTCGGCCATGGCACCTGCTCGTCTTGTTCTGATCTTGTGGTTCTGATGCGGGGTTATCTCATGCCCGGGGGCGTGGCGGCAAGGGGAAGTGTCGTCCATGCGTCTCCCCACCACAGATTGTACCGTGCCGGGCCGGACAGGGGCGGCTTTGCAACGACAAAATGACGATTTCATGATACGCATCAAGGCGCGGCAAATTGGCGCGTGACAGACTGTCCCCGTTAATCAGGATCAGGAGGGTCGTAATGGAAGAAACGGAACATCTGCGGATCGACCAGGAAATTGGGCAGGATGCCGCCGAAGAGCTGGAAGTCCAGGCAGCTATCGCCGAGGTTGCCGCACCCGCGGCGGTCGCAACAGCCAGCGAGGGCAGGGGGCCGGCCACATTTCCCCGGCTGGACCCGGACGCGATCCGGCTGGCATTTGAATCCGGGCGCTATCCCTATGGCCGCAAGATGGGTCGCGTCGCCTATGAACGGGACAAGGCCCAGCTTCAGGCCGAACTTCTGAAGGTACAGCTTTGGGCGCAAGAGACCGGGCAGAAATTCGTCATTCTCTTCGAGGGCCGCGATGCCGCCGGCAAGGGCGGCACCATCAAGCGATTTACCGAACATCTGAACCCGCGTTTCGCCCGGGTCGTGGCCTTGAACAAACCCTCGGATGTCGAACGCGGGCAATGGTTCTTTCAACGCTATATCCAGCATCTGCCGACCTCGGGCGAGATGGTCTTTTATGACCGCAGCTGGTACAACCGCGCCGGGGTCGAGCGGGTGATGGGGTTCTGCACCCCCACCGAATACCTTGAATTCATGCGCCAATGCCCGGAATACGAACGCATGCTGGTGCGGTCGGGGATCCGGCTTTACAAATACTGGTTCTCGGTCACCCGCGACGAACAGCGCCGCCGCTTTCAATCGCGCGAGACCGATCCTCTCAAGCGCTGGAAGCTGTCGCCCATCGACCTCGCCAGCCTCGACAAATGGGATGACTATACCGAGGCGAAAGAGGCGATGTTCTTTTATACCGACACCGCCGATGCGCCCTGGACCATCGTGAAATCAAACGACAAGAAGCGCGCGCGCCTGAACTGCATGCGCCATTTCCTGTCGACACTGGACTATCCCGACAAGGATATGTCGGTGGTGACGCCGCCCGATCCGCTGATCGTCGGCCATGCCGGTCATGTCATCCATCAGGCCGAGCATATGCTGGGCGTGGCGATGCATCCGGCGCAGCGTTCGAATGGTGGTGCGCCCGCCTGATCGGGCGGGTCGGGGACACCGGGCTGGCCGCGCCTATTCCGGTTCGGCCAGCCGTTCCTTCCACATCTTCTGAAAGGCCGGGCGGGCCTGACAATCGGCCAGCCAGTCGCGCAGCGCTGGGAACTGTTCGATCAGCTCGCCATGGCTCTGGGCATAGCGCACGACCTCGGCCATGTTGATATCGGCGACCGTAAAGCGGCCGCCGACCATATGGCCGTTGCGCGCCAGATGCGCCTCAAGCACGCTCAGCGGCCGCACCAGCCTTTCGGCGGCATTGGCGATGGCGGCCTGATCGGCGCCCGATTGCGTCTGGCCCGCGCGGTGCAGGAACAGGATGGTCAGGGCGTCCGGCTCGATCGAGGTACAGGCGTAAAAGGACCATTGCAGCATCAGCGCATCCTCAGTGGCATCGACCGGGCCAAAGGGCTGGCCGTATTTGCGCGCCAGATACAGCGTGCAGGCCAGCGATTCCGACAGCGTCAGATCGCCGTCCTGAATCACCGGGATCGCACCTTGCGGCGAAATCCTCAGAAAGGCCGGGCTGCGGGTGTTCAGCGCCGCCCCCTCGGCATCGGGATCGGTCAGGCGATAGGCCTGGATGACCGGAACCTGACGATAGGAAAGGCCGATCTCATGGCACAGCCAGATGATGCGCGAGGCGCGCGAGCGGGTGACGCCATAGATGGTCAGCATGTCGGTCTCCGATGCGAATTGCCCGGGCAAGGTGGCGCAGTCAAAGCGTTTCGGCAAGATAGCGCATCATGTTGCCGCCCATGACCTTGGCGATCTGATCCTCGGAAAGCCCGGCATCCATCAGCGCCTGGGTCAGCGCCGAAAGATGCGCCACATCAAAGGGCGCATCGACCGAACCGTCGTAATCCGAACCCAGCGAGACGTGATCCTCGCCCACAAGCGCGATGGCGGCGCGAATGGTCTGGGCGATGGCGGCCGGGGTCTTGCCGCAGACGACATCCGACCAATAGCCGATACCGATGACGCCGCCCTTGCGGGCAATGGCCTGCAGCAGATCGTCGGAAAGATTGCGCGGCGTGGCGCATTGGCCATGCACGCCGGTATGGGACAGGACGGGCCGGGCACCGGGAATGGCCAGCACGTCGCGCACCATTTGCGGGCTCGCATGGGCAAGGTCGATGACCATGCGCCGCTCGATCATCCCGGCCACCACCTCGCGGCCGAAATCGCTCAGCCCCGACTCCGGGCCACCCTGACCATGCAGGCTGCCGCCCAGCTCATTATCGAAGAAATGCGTCAAGCCCAGCAGCCGGAAACCGGCGCCGTAAAGCACCTGAAGATTGGCGATCTCGCCCTCAAGCGGGTGGCCGCCCTCGCTGCCAAGCAATGCGCCGACTGTCCGCGCGCCCGCCTTGCGGGCGGCAAGCAACGCGCGCAGATCCTCGGCCGAACGGATCAGCATGACTTCGTCCGGCGCGCGCTCGGCGGCGCGGCGCAGGGCCGCAGCCTGAACCAGCGCGCGCTCTTTCAGGCTGAACCAACTGGCGAGGGGGCGGAGCTGGCCGATGAAGAGCGGGGTGATATTGTCGGGCGCCTCGGCGGTGTTTCGGCTGTAATTCTGACCGCGCGGGCTTTTGGTGACGGTGGTGAACACCTGCAAGGCGACATTGCCCTCGAACAGGCGGGGAATGTCCGTATGGCCGCGATCCGCGCGCCTCAGGATGTCGCGATCCCAAAGCAGGGCGTCGGAATGCCAGTCGCCAATCACCAGACGTTCATGCAACGCCTTCGCCTCGGCCGAGACGGGCCATCCGGCCTCGGGCGCGGTCACCGGGTTCAGACGGCTTTCGACGAAAGCCGGTCCCCGGACCGCCACGATGATGGCGGCAACGATGGCCAATGCCAGCAGCCACAGAAACATGCGCCGGATCAGTCGGATCATGCCACCCTCCGTTCTCAAATCGCGCGCAAGCATAGGACAGCGTCACAGGGGATGCGATTGAAAACCGCCCGCTCGATTGTCTGACACATGACCTGTCGAGGTCTTGGCATCGGGGGCTCTGCCCCCATCCCTTCGGGATTCCCCCGGGATATTTGAACATGAAAGATGCCTGAGAGGCCCCATCTCTTTCATGTCCAAATATCCTCGGGGGGTCCGGGGGGCGAAGCGCCCCCGGTGCGAGGTTTCGGGATCTGTGTCCCCGGCCCCTCAGTTCTCCATCGCTTCAAGCTCGTCGATGAAGCCTTCGATCATCGACAGGCCCTTGTCCCAGAAGGCCGGGTCCGAGGCGTCGAGGCCGAAGGGGGCCAGCAATTCCTTGTGATGCTTGGCCCCGCCAGCGGCCAGCATGTCGAAATATTTCGACTGGAAGTCCGGCAGCCCATCCTCATAGGCCGCATAGAGCGCGTTCACCAGCCCGTCGCCGAATGCATAGGCATAGACGTAAAAGGGCGAATGGACGAAATGCGGCACATAAGTCCAGAAGGTTTCATAGCCCGGCATGAATTCAAAGGCCGGGCCCAGGCTTTCGGCCTGAACCGACATCCAGAGCGCGTTGATATCTTCGGGGGTCAGTTCGCCCTCGGCGCGGGCGGCGTGCAGTTTCACCTCGAAATCGTAGAAAGCGATCTGACGCACGACGGTGTTGATCATGTCCTCGACCTTGCCGGCCAGAAGCGCCTTGCGCTGCGCCTTGTCGGTGGTCTTGCCCAGAAGCGCGCGGAAGGTCAGCATCTCGCCAAAAACCGACGCTGTTTCAGCGAGCGTCAGAGGCGTCGCGGAGAGCAACTCACCCTGACCGGCGGCCAGACGCTGGTGGACGCCGTGGCCCAGCTCATGGGCCAAGGTCATCACATCGCGCGGCTTGCCCAGATAGTTCAGCAGCACATAGGGATGCACGGTCGTGACCGTGGGATGGGCGAAGGCGCCGGGGGCCTTGCCGGGTTTGACGCCGGCGTCGATCCAGCCCTTGTCAAAGAACGGCTGCGCCAGCTCGGCCAGTTTCGGCGAAAAGCCGGCATAGGCTTCAAGCACGGTGCTGCGGGCTTCGGGCCATGCGATCAGGCGCGGAGTTTCCCCCGGAAGCGGCGCATTGCGGTCCCAGACCTGCAACTTGTCCAGTCCCAGCCAGCGCGCCTTGAGTGCGTAATAGCGATGCGAGAGCCGCGGATAGGCCTTGGTGACGGCATTGCGCAGCGCCTCGACCACCTCGGGCTCGACATGGTTGGACAGGTGCCGCGCGGTTTGCGGCGTGGGCATCTGGCGCCACTTGTCCTCGACCGCCTTTTCCTTGGCCAGCGTGTTGTGAATGCGGGCAAAGAGCTTGACGTTCTTGCCAAAGACGGCGGCCAGCGCGCGCGCGCCGGTTTCGCGCCGGGCGCGGTCGTGATCGGTCAGCAGGTTCAGCGTGGTTTCAAGCCCCCACTGTTCGCCGTCGACATCGAAGGTCAGGCCGGCCGTCGTCTCGTCAAAGAGCCGGTTCCAGGCGGCGGCGCCGACGACCGAATTGTCGTGCAGGAAACGCTCAAGCTCGTCCGACAGCTGATAGGGGCGCATGGCGCGCATGCGGTCAAAGACCGGCTTGTAGCGCGCCGGGCCATCCTTGGCGGAAAACACCTCGGTATAGCGCGCATCGGGGATGCGGTTGAATTCGAGGCTGAAGAAGACCAGCTTGGTCGTCGCGTCGGTGATGCGGTCCTGAAGGTCGCTCATCTGCTTGGCGCGGGCGGCATCGGTGGTGTTCTGGTAATAGCGCAGGCCCACATAGGACATGATGCGCCCGGCCAGAATGTCGATCTGTTGATAGCGTTCGACGCATTCGAGCATCTTTGTCGGCGAAAGCGAGAGCAGCCGCCCTTCGAAATCGCGGGCGAATTCGGCGCAGGCGCGTTCCAGCGCGTCCAGATCGCGGGTCAGTTCGGGCGCGTCGGGGGCGGGGTAAAGGTCGCTCAGGTCCCATTCGGGCAAAGGTCCGAAATCCGCCCCACCGGCTGCGGCGGGAAGGGCGTTTTCATCATGGACGCGTTGCGGGGAAAGGGGCGGTAGCATGGTGATCGTCATATCTGGTCCTCTCGAATATCCCAGATTTGGCCTTTGTGACGCCCGGCTGCAAGCCGTTGGGCCACGGACCCCGGTGGGGACGAAGGTTTGAACTCAAAAATCAGCTGTGGTCGTATTGCCCGAAAAGCTGGACCGCCGCCTGTAGAAATGCGGTGCGGATCGGGTCGCGTTCCATCATCGGTTCATGGCGGCTCTCGGGCAGCTCCATGAGCCGCGCGCCCGGCCAATCCGCCGCGCGCCGTCGGATCGCGGCCCCCGAGACGATTCTTTCGCGTCCCCCCAGCGCGATCAGCGCCGGCAGATCCGGCGCCGGCACGGCGGCCAGCCGGCAGCATTCCAGCACGGCTTCGCGGACCCAGTTGCTGGTGGCGCCGCCGATGGCGATCTCGGGCCAGGTCGCGGTCTCGGCGACCATGCGGCCCCAGCGTGGCCCATCCCCGGTCAGCAGGTTCTTGAGGAACGGATCCAGCAACAGGAAACTGTCATCGCCGCCCGATCCGGGCGCCGGACGCCCGCCCCGGCCCAGCCGCACCAGAATCCCGGTCAAGGCCAGCACCACCGGCACCGGAATGCCGCGGAAATCGATGCCCCACATCGGCGATGAAAATGCAGCACTGGCCACCGGCAGCCCGCCTTCCAGCGCCGCCAGCCCGATCGCCCCGCCCATGGAATGTGCCAGCATGTGCCATGGCCGGGGCAGATCCAGTTCCTGCGCCGCGACGACCAGCTCGACCACGTCGCGCTGATAGTCCGAAAAGCGTTCGGCATGGCCGGGGCGGGGATTGACCTGCAAGCGATCGGAAAGCCCCTGACCGCGCCAGTCGACCGACAGCACGTCATAGCCCGCCGCGTTCAGATCCAGCGCGACCTGATGGTATTTTTCAAGATATTCGGTGCGGCCGGTAAACAGCAGCACCGTGCCCGATGCCTCGCCCGCAGCGCCGCCCCGATCCCTGGCCGCCCAATACCCCGCCCGCAGTCGCAGCCCGTCCTCGGTCCGCAGCCAGAAGCTGCGCACGCTGGGGATCGGATCTCCGGGAAGGGTATAGAAGGGGGCGGGGGTCATGTGGGGGGCGGTGCCGGGGGCGGGGGTTCAGGATGGTTCAGGACAGCAGCGCGCCCAGCTTCATAGCCGTGCCCATCGAGCCGTCGACCGTGAGTTTGCCGGTCATGAAGGCCATGGTCGGATTGACCTCGCCACTGAGCAGGCCCTCGAAGGTTTCGCGGCTGGCGGTCAGCGTGACCTCGGCTTCGTCATCACCGGCGCGGGCGCCGTTCGCGTCGATATAGACGGCGCCTTCGCCCTCGATCACGAATTTCGCGGTCCCGTCGAAGCCTTTGGCCTTGGGGTCCAATGCGGCAACGGCGGCCTCGACCACTTTGCTCATTCTCGATCTCCTGTCTGTGTATGGTATTCGTTCGGTCGGAAAGTTACATGGTGTTTATGCGTTTGCCAGTCCCCCATTTCCATCATGTCGTAGCGGCAGGGCTGATTCTGGGAATTTCCGGGCCAAGCATCGCGCAAACCACGGAAATATTACCGCCGCCCGGCATGGTGCCGGCGATTCCCGCGCAAGGCGATGCGGCACCCGGCGAATCGCCGATCCCGCAAGCCCCGGACGATGCGCCCCGGGATGGCGGCGCGGCGCGGGATCCCGGCCCCGACGATGCACAGGCCGCGCCCGAAGCGGCGCCCCCCGAAGAGGCCACGACCGCCGCGCGCCTGCGCGAACGCGAGGATCTCGACCTGCTTTTCGCCGAACTGGCCCAGCCAGAGGGCGAAAACTGGGCGCGCGCCGAAACCGATATTCTACGCATCTGGTCGCGCTCGGGTTCGGCGGCGATGGATCTGCTTTACAAGCGCGGCGAGGCGGCGCTGGATGCCGGCGACAGCGCGACCGCCATCGGCCATCTGACGGCGCTGACCGATCATGCGCCCGATTTCGCCGCCGGCTGGTATCTGCGCGCCGTCGCCTTTTACATGGACGGCGATTACGGGCCGGCGCTTGCCGATCTGGAACGCGTGCTTGCGCTTGAGCCGCGCCATTTCGCGGCGCTGACCCAGCTGGGCACCATGCTTGAGGAGCTGGGCGACAGGCCGCGCGCCTTGCAGGCCTATCGCGAAAGCCTGAAAATCCATCCGCATCAAGAGGATGCACAAGATGCGGTGACACGGCTGGAACAGGAAATGCAAGGCACGGACGCCTGAGATGCAGGACAGATCGCGGGTTACGGCCGTTCTTGGCCCGACCAATACCGGCAAGACCCATTATGCCGTCGAGCGCATGCTGGCCCATCGCACGGGGGTCATCGGCCTGCCGCTGCGGCTGCTTGCGCGCGAGGTTTACGACCGCATCGTCAAGGCGCGCGGCCCCTCGGTCGTCGCGCTGATCACCGGAGAGGAACGCATCGTCCCCGAGCGGGTGCAATATTGGGTCGCCACCACCGAGGCCATGCCCGAGGTCGGCGCCGATTTCGTCGCCATCGACGAGATCCAGCTTTGCGCCGATCCCGAACGCGGCCATGTCTTTACCGACCGGCTGATGAACATGCGCGGCCTGCACGAGACGATGCTTTTGGGCAGCGACACCATGCGCCCGGCCATCGCCGCGCTGGTGCCCGGCGTCCAGTTCATGCGCCGCGAACGGTTCTCCACGCTCAGCTGGGCGGGTTCGAAAAAACTGAGCCGCATGCCGCCGCGCTCGGCCATCGTGTGCTTTTCCGTCGATGAGGTCTATGCCACGGCCGAGTTGATCCGCCGTCAAAAGGGCGGCTGCGCGGTGGTCATGGGCGCGCTTTCGCCCCGCACCCGCAACGCCCAGGTCGCCATGTATCAGAACGGCGAGGTGGATTATCTGGTCGCCACCGACGCCATCGGGATGGGGCTGAACCTCGACATCCGCCACATCGCCTTTTCCGCGACCGAGAAATTCGACGGCCGCCGCTATCGCCCGCTTTTTCCCCATGAGCTGGGCCAGATCGCCGGCCGGGCCGGGCGCCATACCGACCCCGGCACCTTTGGCGTCACCGGCGATGCAAGCCCGCTGGACGAGGGCCTGATCGAGGCGATCGAGAACCACCGCTTTCAGCCGATCAGCCGGTTGATGTGGCGCAACGCCGCCACCGAATTCGGCACCATCGAGCGGCTGATCGCCAGCCTTGAGGTCGCGCCGCAATCCGAATGGCTGTCGCGTGGCCGCGAGGCCGACGATCTGCGCGCGCTCAAGGCGCTCTCGGCCATGCCCGAGATCCGTGACCAGGTGACGCATCCCAAGGATGTGCGGCTGCTGTGGGATGTCTGCCGGATCCCGGATTTCCGCTCGATCTCGGCGGGTGAGCATTCGACGCTTCTGGCGCGGATTTTCGGCTTTTTGCGCGACGGACAGGTGCCCGGCGACTGGCTGGCCAGCCAGATCCAGCGCATCGACAAGGTTCAGGGCGATATCGACACATTGTCGAAACGATTGGCATATATCCGCACCTGGACCTATGTCGCGCAGCGTTCGGGCTGGGTTTCGGACGAAAGCCATTGGCGCGCCGAGACGCGCGCGGTAGAAGATCGTTTGTCGGATGCGCTTCACGCGGCTCTGACGCAAAGATTCGTGGACCGGCGCACATCCGTTCTGTTGCGCCGGCTCAAACAGAAGGAGGCCCTTTTGGCCGAGGTGAACGACAAGGGCGAAGTGACGGTCGAGGGCGAATTCGCCGGCCGTCTGGAAGGTTTCCGCTTTCAGGCGGATCCCAGCGCAACCGGGGACGAGGCGCGGATGCTCGCGCGCGCCGCCTATGAGGCCTTGCAGCCGGAATTCCATCTGCGCGCGGACCGTTTCTATAACGCGCCCGATACCGAGCTGGATTTCACCGAGCAGGGCGGCCTGATGTGGGGCAGCTCGGCCATCGGCAAGCTGGTCAAGGGCGCCGAGCCGATGAAGCCCGGCGTCGAGGCCTTCGTCGACGAAGAGGCCGGCCCCGATATCGCCGAAAAGGTGCGCCGCCGCTTGCAGCATTTCATCGACCGCAAGGTGGCGACGGCCTTCGAGCCGCTGCTTGCGTTGAAGAATGACGAAACCCTGACCGGGCTGGCGCGCGGTTTCGCCTTCCGTCTGGTCGAGGCTTTTGGCGTTCTGCCGCGCGAGGGCGTCGCCAATGAGGTCAAGGATCTGGATCAGGATGCGCGCGGGCTGTTGCGCAAGCATGGCGTGCGCTTTGGCCAGTTCACCATCTTTCAGCCCGCGCTGCTGAAGCCCGCGCCGACGCGGCTGCGGCTGGTGCTGTGGGGGCTGGATCAGGGGCTGTCGGAATTCCCCGAAAGCCCGCCGCCCGGTCTGGTGACGATCCCGAACCTGCCCGATGTGCCCAAGGGCTATTACACGCTCTCGGGCTATCATCCAGCGGGCGAGCGGGCGATCCGCATCGACATGCTCGAGCGTCTGGCCGACATGCTGCGCACGCATGACAGCCGCGCCGGCTTTGAGGCGACGGCCGACATGCTGTCGATCACCGGCATGACGCTGGAACAGTTCTCGGGGCTGATGGGCGGGCTGGGCTACAAGGCCGAGCGCGGCGAACGCGCCAAGGCCCGCGCCGAGGCGCCCGTCGCGCCGGCGGCCGAGATCGCGGCCCCCGATCCCAATGACCACGAGCATCCGCTGACCGAAGAGGAAAGCGTTCTGGCCGCCGAAACCCGCGCCAAATGGGAGGCCGAGCAGGCCGCCCGCAAGGCCGAGGAAGAGGCCGCGGCAGAAGCCGCCGGCGAAACCGTCGATACGGGCATTGCCGAACCCGGCCCCGAGGCCGGCGTCGTCGTGCCCGAGCTTGAGGTGTTCTATACCTTCACCTGGGCGCCGCGTCCGCGCGGCAACCGCCGCCCCCAGCGCGGCGAGCATCAGGGGCAGGCCGGTCAGGATCAGGGTCAGGGACGCGGCCCGCAGGGTGCCCGCGCCGAACGTGGCCCGCGCCGCGACGGCAAGCCCGGCGAAGGTCGCAACAGCGATGGCAAGCCCGGCGAGGGGCGCTTTGGCGGCGAAGGCAAGCGCAGCGGCGGCGGCCCGAAAGGCAAGCCCAAGGGCAAGCCGCGCCATGACGGCCCGCGCGGCGACGGCCCCCGCAAGGACGGCCCCAAGCAATTCGAGGCCCGTCCGCCCCGCGCCGAGAAAAAGATCGACCCCGATAGCCCCTTCGCGATTCTCGCCTCGCTGAAGAACAAGACGTGAGCACGGCGCAGCCGGCCGACAGCCTCAGGCTGGACCGCTGGCTGCATCACGTCCGGCTGTTTCGGACCCGCACCATCGCTGCCGAGGCCATCGCGGGCGGTGGTGTCCGGCTGAATGGCCAGCCCTGTCGCAAACCCGCGCAGGCGGTGCGGCCGGGCGATACCGTGACCGTTTCGGCCCATGGCAGGGTGCGCGTGCTGCGCGTTCTTGCCCTGGGCGAGCGGCGCGGCCCGGCGACCGAGGCCGCGACGCTTTATGAAGACGTCAATCCCTGATCCCGGGCGCGGCGTTCCGGCGCCATGCCCGGTGCCATGCCCGGCGAAACGGCCCGGCGCAAAGGCCCGGCCGGGGTCCGCAATGCGGGAACGGAACGTGGTTTCGCGAAAGCCCCGCGCCCCGGAACGCGGTTCCATGGTCGGGCAGGGATGGCCGCAACTGCGTCTTTTCGGCGCGCACGGCCTTGAATGATGGTCGTGCCGGGCGTAACTAGCCGCACAGGAAACAGGAAATACGCCAATGACCTACGTCGTCACCGATAACTGCATCATGTGCAAATATACCGACTGCGTCGAAGTCTGTCCGGTCGACTGTTTCTATGAGGGTGAGAATACGCTGGTCATTCATCCCGATGAATGCATCGATTGCGGCGTCTGCGAACCCGAATGCCCGGCCGATGCGATCCGCCCGGATACCGAGCCGGATATGGAAAGCTGGGTCGAGTTCAATCGGAAATATTCCGAGCTCTGGCCCGTCATCACCCGCAAGAAAGACCCGATGCCCGGCTATCAGGACATGGATGGCGTCGCGGGCAAGCTTGAGAAATATTTTTCGGAAGCGCCCGGCGAGGGTGACTGAGGCGATCTGACGGGCGATCATTCGCCCATCGCGCGACTGTGATGACGCTGCATCATTTGGGTGATTTGACCAAGTTCGCCCTTGGCCGCCCAGTCCGGGAATCGCTATTGCTGGATTGGTGAAGCGCATGAAGCGATTCGGCGCGGTCACCCACCGGTTCTGCCGGTTGCTGGTTTCTGAGTGATTGATTTTAATAGATTCTCCACGCGCTGGCAGAGCCGGTGCCGCTTTGCAGCGGACCTTTGAAACGACGCGTTTTTTGTGTTATATTGGCTTCACATTCGCGCCGCTCGGGCCGCTCGCTGCGGCCTGTGCGGCGTTGCTCCCTGAACCGGCGATCTGCCCCGCCGGCTTTTAGAAACGATATATCGGCCCGAAAGGGGGGGATCACCCCGCCTTTAGGGCTTTTGTGCCGCAATGCGGTGCCGCTGCGAAGGAAGCTAAATGTCCAAGACCAACAAGAAGACCGAATTCCGCCCCGATGATTTCGTGGTCTATCCCACCCATGGTGTCGGGCGGATCGTTTCCATCGAAGAACAAGAGGTTGCCGGGCTGCGCCTTGAGATGTTCGTGATTTCGTTCGAAAAGGACAAGATGACGCTGCGGGTGCCGACCGCCCGGGCCAGCGAGATCGGCATGCGCGGCCTGTCGACCCCGGATCTGGTCGAACAGGCGCTGAACACGCTCAAGGGCAAGGCCCGGGTCAAGCGCGCGATGTGGTCGCGCCGCGCCCAGGAATACGAGCAAAAGATCAATTCCGGCGATCTGATGTCCATCGCCGAGGTGGTGCGCGATCTGCATCGCAGCGACGACCAGCGCGAGCAGTCCTATTCCGAGCGTCAGCTTTATGAAGCCGCGCTGGACCGCCTGACCCGCGAAGTCGCCGCCGTCAGCGGCATGGACGAGGCCGGCGCCCAGAAGCGGGTCGAAACCGTGCTGACCGCGCGCGCCGCCTGATCCGGTTTTCTCGACATGGATCGGGGCGCCCTTGCGGGGCGCCCCTTTTCATTTGCCACCGTCCGTTGCGGGGGCTGTGACGCGCGCCGCCCCTGGCTCAGGCCAGCGCCGCCAGAATCCGTGCCCAGCTGCGCGCGCCTTTGGCAAAGCTTTGCAGATCGTATTTTTCGTTTGGCGAATGGATGCGATCATCGTCACGGGCAAATCCGATCAGCATCGAATCCATGCCCAGGATCTCCTTGAAATCGCCCGCGATGGGGATCGAGCCGCCGGCGCCGATATAGGCCGCGTCACGCCCCCATTCCTCGCTCAGCGCCTGTTTCGCCGCCGTGAAGGCCGGGTCCGAAATATCCATGCGGCTGGCCGGGCTGGCGCCGTGATCGGCAAATTCGACCCTGCAATCGGGGGGCAGGGCGGCCCGGATATGGGCGCGAAATGCGCTGCGGATGGCCTGCGGATCCTGGGTGCCGGTGAGCCGGAAGCTGACCTTGGCGCGGGCCTCGGCCGGCAGGACGGTCTTGAAGCCCTCGCCGGTATAGCCGCCGGTGATGCCGTTGATTTCAAAGGTCGGCCGGTTCCACACCATTTCCAGCGCCGTCCGGCCCCGTTCGCCGACGGGATGTTTCAGCCCGACCCGCGACAAAAACGCCTCGGCATCGAAACCGAGCGCGCCCCAATCGGCGCGCAGCTCATCGCTCAGGTCCGGCACCCCGTCATAAAAACCGGACAGGGTGACGCGCCCGGTTTCGTCCTTGACCGAGGCCAGCGCATTGACCAGCACCTGGATCGGATTGGCGGCCAGACCGCCGAAACTGCCCGAATGCAGGTCGCGATCGGCGGCGCGGATGGTGATTTCCTCGCCCAGCAGACCGCGCAGCTGGGTGGTGATCGCGGGACGGCCATCGGCATACATGCTGGTGTCGCAGATCATGGCGATGCCGGCGCGCAGCTCGTCGGCATTCTCGTGCAGGAAAGGGCGCAGGCTGGGCGAACCCGATTCCTCTTCGCCCTCGAACAGCAGCACCAGATCCGAAGGCAGGGCGCCATGCACCGCCTTCCAGGCCCGGAACGCCTCGACGAATGTCATCAGCTGACCCTTGTCATCCGAGGAGCCGCGGCCGCGAATGACCGGACCGTTGGGCGTCACCTCGATGGCCGGCTCAAAGGGCGGGCTGTCCCACAGGTTCAGCGGATCGACGGGCTGGACGTCGTAATGCCCGTAAAACAGCACCGGCCTGCGGTCGCCCTTTTGCGAATGCGCCACCACCATCGGATGGCCGGGCGTGTCGCGGACACTTGCGTCGAAGCCAAGCCCCGCCAGTTCCGCGCAAAGCCATTCCGCCGCCGCCCGAACATCGCCCCTATGCGCCGGATCGGTCGAGATCGAGGGGATGCGCAGGAATTCCAGAAGCCGCGCCTGCGCCTGGGGCAATCCGGCGTCCAGCGCCGAGAGAACCCCATCCAGTTTGATATCATCCGCCATGCATCACATTCCTGAGTTGTTTTCTTGGTTTAAATTGGCCGTTTAGGGCAAGTATTGCGACAATTTGGCCCTGTATTTTCCCTACTTTGACACTTATCAAGTAAAGACCCGCGGGATCGGCGCATGATCCCCCAAGCAAGCAAGTAAAAGCAAGGCAAGGGATCAAGATGGACTACTCCGCCGCCCTCGACCAGGCCATTGGCAAACTCCATGAGGAAGGCCGCTATCGCACGTTCATTGATATCGAACGTCGCAAAGGTGCCTATCCGCAGGCGGTCTGGACCCGTCCCGACGGGACCGAGACCGAAATCACCGTCTGGTGCGGCAACGACTATCTGGGCATGGGCCAGCATCCCGTCGTTCTGGCCGCCATGCACGAGGCGCTGGATGCGACCGGCGCCGGTTCGGGCGGCACGCGCAATATTTCCGGCACCACGGTCTATCACAAGCGCCTTGAGGCCGAGATCGCCGATCTGCACCAGAAACAGGCGGCCCTGGTTTTTTCCAGCGCCTATACCGCCAATGACGCGACGCTTTCGACGCTGCGCAAGCTGTTTCCCGGCCTGATCATCTATTCGGATGCGCTCAACCACGCCTCGATGATCGAGGGGATCAAGCGTTTCGACGGCGCAAAGCGCATTTTCCGCCATAACGACGTGGCGCATCTGCGCGAATTGCTGGCCGCCGACGATCCGGCCGCGCCCAAGCTGATCGCCTTTGAATCGATCTATTCGATGGATGGCGATTTCGGCGCCATCGCGGAAATCTGCGATCTGGCCGAGGAATTCAACGCGCTGACCTATCTCGACGAGGTGCATGCGGTGGGCATGTACGGTCCGCGCGGCGGCGGCGTGGCCGAACGCGACGGACTTTCGGATCGCATCGACATCTTCAACGGCACGCTGGGCAAGGCTTTCGGCGTCTTTGGTGGCTATATCGCGGCCTCGGCCAAGATGGTGGACGCGATCCGCTCTTATGCGCCGGGCTTCATCTTCACCACCTCGCTGCCGCCCGCGATCGCGGCGGGTGCTGCGGCCTCGATCGCCTTTCTCAAGACCCCCGCCGGACAGGAATTGCGCGACAAGCAACAGTTGCATGCCCGCATTCTCAAGATGCGGCTGCGCGGGCTGGGCATGCCGATCATGGATCACGGCAGCCATATCGTGCCGGTTCATGTCGGGCACCCGGTCCATTGCAAGGCGCTTTCGGATATGCTGCTGGCGGATTTCGGCATTTATGTGCAGCCGATCAACTTCCCGACCGTGCCGCGCGGAACCGAACGGCTGCGTTTCACCCCTTCGCCGGTCCATGATGGCGGTCAGATCGACCATCTCGTGCGCGCCATGGACAACCTGTGGTCGCAATGCAAGCTTAACCGGTCGGTCGCCGTCGCCTGACATGTTGAGGGGTGATCGCCTCTCGCGTCCGTGATAACCTTGCTTTAATCAACTTGTGAGAATCTCCTGATTCGGGGGATAGCAAAGAAGAATGGGGCAGGTGCGATGATCGGGCTAAGGGGGAATTCCCCGTCGCAAAGCCATGACGAATCGGCGGCGTTGCCGCCGGGTTTCGACGACCCGGATATCCGTCTGGGCGATCTCATGCGGGGCGAACGCGCCACGCTGGGCAAGTCGCTGCTGGACGTTCAGCGCGAATTGCGCATTCGCGCCTCATATGTTGCCGCCATCGAGAATTGCGACATCTCGGCCTTTGACACGCCCAGTTTCATCGCCGGCTATGTGCGGTCCTATGCGCGCTATCTTGGGATGGATTCGGACTGGACCTTCCGACGTTTTTGCCAGGAATCGGGCTTTCAGCCCACGCATGGCATGGCGCCATCGGCATCCGGCCCCAAGCCCCAGCGCCGCCCCTCG
Organism: Paracoccus mangrovi; assembly: GCF_042648425.1. Lineage (NCBI taxonomy): Bacteria > Pseudomonadati > Pseudomonadota > Alphaproteobacteria > Rhodobacterales > Paracoccaceae > Paracoccus > Paracoccus mangrovi. The sequence goes on from NZ_JBHRXJ010000012.1 coordinate 76,557, forward strand.
GACCCGGCCGAGGCCTTGGCAAATCCGCATCCGATCTTTCTGCCGCGTCCCGAAAGCATGTGGTCATCCTTTGAGCCGCGGGCGATAGGCTCGGTTCTGGTGATGGCGGCTTTGGCCTGCGGGCTGGGTTATGGCGGCTGGTCCGTCCTGCAAGAGGTGCAAAAGGTCAATCTGACCCCCGGCGAACAGGCGCCCGGGGTCGTGGCCAGCCTTGATCCCGTTCAGGATGCCGCCACCCCCGAAACCATCGACTCGGCCCAGGTAAACCTGCCACGTCCCGAGGGGCTGGACCGCACCTATCGGCCGCAAGCTCTTGAAATTCCGGTCCTCGTGGCCCGCGATGGCCCGATTGCGGCCATCGATCCCGGCCTTTCCGCTCCGGCCATGCAGCCCGCCGGCGCACAGGAAACGCCCATTCGCACCGCCACCGTCACGCCCGCTGTCCCGTCCGAGATGTTCGGCCCGGTCATGCCGGCGGAATCGGTGGCCGTGCGCACCATCGCCCCCGATGCCCCCGAGGTGGAAATTCTGGCGGCGCGTCCGGCATGGGTGCGCGTGACCTCGGCCGACGGCACCGTGCTTCTGGAAAAGACCATGGATGCGGGCGAACGCTTTGCCCTGCCCAAGCTTGAGGCGCCGCCGATCCTGCGCGCGGGCAATTCCGGCGCGGTCTATTTCGCGGTGAACGGCCGCACCTATGGCCCCGCCGCCCCGGGGGTCAAGGTGGTCAAGAATGTCGAATTGTCGCCGAATGCCCTGACCTCGAAATTCGCTTTCGCCGATCTGACCAAGGATCCGCAACTGGCGGAAATGGTTGCGCTGGCCTCGGTCGCCCCCACCGAAACCGGCGAGGCGGCCCGCCCCGAATAATCGGGCGCGCGGCCGGTCACGGCTGCGGCACCGCTTGCAAAGACTGGCCGCCCATGGCTTGCCCGCCGGGGCACATCGGCCTATTTCTGGCGCCAAGCAGGCGAATAAGGCAGTCCCATGTCGCATAATCCGATCCGTCCCTGGCGTAATATCGAACGGCGCAAATCGCGCCAGATCATGGTCGGCAATGTCGCGGTCGGCGGCGATGCCCCGATCAGCGTCCAGACCATGACCAATACCGACTCGGGCGATGTCCGCGCGACCCTGGCACAGATCGTCCGCGCCGCCGATGCCGGCGCCGATATCGTCCGCGTCTCGACCCCCGATCAGGCCGCGACCCGCGCGCTGCGCGAAATCTGCCGCGAAAGCCCGGTCCCGATCGTGGCCGATATCCATTTCCACTATAAACGCGCCATCGAGGCCGCCGAGGCCGGCGCCGCCTGCCTGCGCATCAATCCGGGCAATATCGGCGACGCCGCCCGCGTGCGCGAGGTGATCCGCGCCGCCCGCGATCACGGCTGTTCGATCCGCATCGGCGTGAATGCCGGCAGCCTCGAAAAGCACCTGCTGGAAAAATACGGCGAACCCTGTCCCGACGCGATGGTCGAAAGCGGCCTCGACCATATCAAGATCCTTCAGGACAACGATTTCCACGACTACAAGATCAGCGTGAAGGCCTCGGATGTGTTCATGGCCGCCGCCGCCTATCAACAGCTTGCCGATGCGACCGACGCGCCGATCCATCTGGGCATCACCGAGGCGGGCGGTTTTGTGGGCGGCACGGTCAAATCCGCCATCGGCCTTGGCAACCTCTTGTGGATGGGCATCGGCGACACGATCCGCGTCAGTCTCTCGGCCGACCCGGTCGAAGAGGTCAAGGTCGGCTTCGAAATCCTGAAATCGCTGGGCCTGCGCACGCGCGGCGTTCAGATCATCAGCTGCCCCAGCTGCGCGCGACAGGGCTTCGACGTCATCAAGACCGTCGAGATCCTGGAAAAGCGCCTTGAACATATCAAGACCCCGATCAGCCTGTCGATCATCGGCTGTGTGGTCAATGGCCCGGGCGAGGCCCTGATGACCGATATTGGCTTCACCGGCGGCGGCGCCGGCAGCGGCATGGTCTATATGGCCGGTCGTCAGGATCACAAGATGGGCAATGACCGGATGATCGAGCATATCGTCGAACTGGTCGAGGCCCGCGCCGCCCAGATCGAGAGCGCCGAAAACGCGCCCAACCCCACCGAAACCAGCGCCGCAGAATAAAAAACGGAACAGAAAGGGGGGCGGCATATGACGCCGCCCCCCTTTCTTCTTCACTCAAATATCCATGCCGCCCGCGCCACGAACGCGGCGCGGCGGATATCAGCCCTGCTTTTCCGCACGCGCCCGCGCAATCGCGGCATCCAGCCCGCCGGCGGGAACACCGCGCAGCATCTCGCCGCCGATGATAAAGGTCGGCGTGCCCATGATCCGCATCTGTTCGGCCAGTTGGTGGTTCTTGCGGATCACGTCGGACACCTCTTCGGTGTTCATCCGGTTCAGCACCGCCTTGCTGTCCGCGCCCAGATCGCCCGCCAGCTTGCCCAGAACCTCCAGGTTGATCGGCCCGCGCGTCTCCATCAACGCGTCATGGGCTTTCTTATAGGCCTCGGGGCCGACTTCCTGCTGGATGGCGACGGCGAAACGTGCGGCCATGTCGCTTTCCTGGGTCAGGATCGGGAATTCCTTCAAGATCCAGCGGATATTGCCATCGCGCTTGACCAGATCCTCAAGCACCGGATGGGCCTGTTTACAGACGCCACAGCGATAATCGATGAATTCGACCATGGTGACATCGCCATCGGGATTGCCGCCGACCCAGCTATGGCCGTCGTTGAAAATCGCGTCCTTGTTGTTTTCGACCAGAAGGGCATCGTTCTTGGACTCATCGGCGGCGCGGCGCTCTTCCAGCACGTTGATCGATTCGACCAGCACTTCGGGATTGGCCATCAGATATTCGCGCACCGCCACGCCGAAGGCTTCTTTCTCGGCCTCGGTCATCTGGGCGGGGTCGAAGGCCAGAGCGGGCAAGGCGGTCGCGGTCAGCACGGCAGCGGTCAAAACGGCTTTCATTCGGTCATCCTTTTTTTGCTGGCGCGAAGATTGGCCCGCAAGTCACGGGGTTGCAAGCAATCCCGCCCCCCTTCACGCGAGCTTGACCAAGCCCGCTTGACCCCAAGCCGGGCAGGCGTGATACCCGGTGGAAAACACCGAGGCACAGATGAGACAATCGCGGCGCGGACAGGTCGATCCCTTTATCGTGATGGATGTCATGGAATCGGCGCGCCGGGCCGAGGCCGCCGGCCGCCATATCATCCATATGGAGGTGGGACAGCCCGCCACCCCCGCCCCCGAAGGCGCGCGCCGGGCGCTGGCCGCCGCGCTCGATCAGCCGCTGGGTTATACCGTGGCGCTTGGCCTTCCGGCGCTGCGCGAGGGAATCGCGGGACTTTACCGGCGTTGGTACGGGCTCGATCTGAATCCGGCGCGGGTGATGATCACGCCCGGATCCAGCGGCGGTTTCATCCTTGCTTTCGCGGCGCTTTTTGACGCCGGCGACCGTGTCGCGCTGGGGGAACCCGGCTATCCCAGCTATCGCCAGATCCTGCGCGCCATGTCGCTTGACCCCGTGGGCATCCCGACCCGGCCCGAGGACCGCTATCAGCCGCGCCCCGGCGATCTGCCCGACGATGTGCAGGGGCTGATCCTGGCCTCGCCGGGCAATCCCTCGGGCACGGTGCTGCGCCGCGACGAGCTGGCGGCATTGACCGCCCGGGCCGCGGATCTTGGCATCAATGTCATTTCCGACGAGATCTATCATGGGCTGGATTACGGCGCGGGCTTTCATTCCGCGCTTGAGGTGACAGACGATGTCGTTGTCATCAACAGCTTTTCGAAATATTTCAGCATGACCGGCTGGCGCGTCGGCTGGATAGTGGTGCCCGATGCGATGATCCGCACGGTCGAGCGGATCGCCCAGAACATGTTCATCTGTCCGCCCCATGCCAGTCAGGTCGCGGCGCTTGCCGCGCTGGACTGCATCGCCGAGGCCGAGGCCAATCTGGCCGTCTATGCCGAAAACCGCCGCCTGATGCTGGAACGACTGCCGGCCATGGGCTTTGACCGCATCGCCCCGCCCGAAGGCGCGTTCTATATCTATGCCGATGTCTCGGCCCTGACCGATGACAGCCTGAGCTTTGCGGCGGAAATCCTTGAAAAGGCGGGCGTCGCGGTGACGCCGGGGCTGGATTTCGATCCCCGGCGCGGGGCGCGCACCCTGCGCTTCAGCTATGCCGGATCGACGGCCGATATCGCATTGGGGCTGGACCGGCTTGCCGGGTTCATGGCGGCGCGCAGGGCGCGGTCATGAGGTGGCTTTTCGCGCTTTTGCTGATCGTTCTGGCGCTGCCCGCGCTGGCCGAGGGGCCAAAGCCCGGCGGGCATCCGCGCTCGGGGCTGGCGCGGGTCGATCTGACCCATTCCGCGATCGCCGCCGAGGGCCGCGACAGGGGGCGGCCCCGGCCGCTGGACCTTACGCTCACCATCAGCCAGCCTGTCCCCTATCGGGTCTATTTCCTCGACGGGCCGCCGCGTCTGGTGGTCGATTTCCGCGAGGTGGATTTTTCCGGCGCCAGGACCGGCGATCTGACGGGCGCGGATCTGGTGCCCGATCTGCGCTGGGGCCGGTTCCGGCCCGGCTGGTCGCGGATGGTGGTCGAATTGCCCGGTCCCTATGCCTTGCGCCGCGCCCAGCAGGTGCCGGCGCGCGGGGGCGCGCAGGGCGCTTTGTTCGCGCTGCGGATCGAGCCGGTCGATCAGGACGAATTCGTCACCCGTGGCCATGCGCTGTCGGCGCTTTGGGATCTGCCGCAACCGGCGCTGGATGCGGCGGCTGCGGCACCCGGTCCCGCCGACCGGCCGCTGCGCATCGCCATCGATCCCGGCCATGGCGGCCATGATCCCGGCGCGCAGGTCGGCGCGATCAGCGAGGCAGCGGTGATGCTTGGCTTTGCCACCGAGCTGGCCGAGGAACTGACCCGTGCCGGTTTCGAAGTGCTGCCCACGCGCAAGGATGACAGCTTTATCCCGCTGGAACGGCGCATGACCATCGCGCGGGCCGGACAGGCGGATCTCTTCATCTCGCTTCATGCCGATGCGCTGCCGGCGGGTGAGGCGGCGGGCCTGTCAATCTATACCTGGAATCAGGATGCCGATGACCGCGCCACGCGCGAACTGGCGATGCGTCACGACCCGAGCGATCTGGTCTCGGGGCTGGATCTGGCGCGGACAGACGATCAGGTGGTCGATGTGCTGATGGATCTGGCGCGGCTGGAAACCCAGCCCCGATCCGAAGGATTTGCCAAATTCGTGGTCCTTGAACTGCGTCAGGCGGGCATCGGCATGCATCGCCAACCGGTGCGGGGGGCGGCGTTTTCGGTGTTGAAATCGCCCGATATTCCCTCGGTCCTGATCGAGCTGGGCTTTCTGACCGATCCGGGCGACCGGGCCAATCTGTTCGATCCCGACTGGCGGGCGGGCACATCGCGGGCAATCGCCCGCGCGGTCAGCGGCTGGGCACAGGACGATATCGCCCGCGCCGGGCTTTCGCGAAAATAGCGCAAGGTTGTTTTGACGGCCCCTCTGCGGCTGTCTATAGAGACCCACGTTGTCTCCAGAGGCTTACCCATTGTTCCGTGTCATCCTGTCTTTCTTCGGTGCGATCTTTGCCTGGGTCGTGACGGCCGCGTTTTTCGCCGCGCTGACCATCGGCGCGGTGTTCTGGATGTATTCGCGCGACCTGCCCAGCCATGAGCAGCTGGCGCAATACAGCCCCAAGACCATCAGCCGCATCTATTCGGGCGAAGGGCGTCTGATCGACGAATTCGCGCAGGAACGCCGCATCTTCGTGCCCATCGAGGACATCCCGCCGCTGGTCAAAGAGGCGTTCATCAGCGCCGAGGACAAGAATTTCTATCACCATCACGGCTTTGACCCGCGCGGCATGATCGGCGCGCTGGTCGAGGCGGTGCGTTCGCGCGGCGAAAACGTGCGCGGCGCCTCGACCATCACCCAGCAGGTGATGAAGAATTTCCTTTTGTCCAGCGACCGCAGCGCCGAGCGCAAGATCAAGGAACTGATCCTTGCCACCCGGCTTGAGACGACGCTGAGCAAGGACCAGATCCTTGAGCTTTACCTCAACGAGATCTTTCTGGGCCAGAACAGCTTTGGCGTCGCCGCCGCCGCGCAGACCTATTTCAACAAGCCGCTGACCGATCTGGCCCCGCATGAGGCGGCGATGCTGGCCGCGATGCCGCAGGCGCCGGGCCGCTATCATCCGGTGCGCGCCAAGGAGCGGGTGACCGAACGGCGCGACTATGTGCTGCGCGAGATGTGGCAGAACGGCTATATCGACGAGGCGACCTACAAGGCCGAGATCCAGGAACCGCTGCGTTCGGTCCAGAATGGCGATTTTCCCGCGTTCCAACAGCAGCTGCCGCCGCGCGACTATTTCACCGACGAAATCCGCCGCCAGCTGTCGCGCGAATTCGGCGAGGACGAGTTCTTTGGCGGCGGTCTGGCGATCCGCGCCACGGTCGATCCGCCTTTGCAGGCGGTGGCCGCCCGCGCCCTGCAAAAGGCGCTGGAACAATATGACCGCGGCCGCGGCATCTGGCGCGGGACGCGGGTGACCATTCCGGCCGAAAAGCTGGGCAGCGAGGCCGATTGGCGCGCCGCTCTGGCCGAGGCGCAGGTGCCGCGCGACATCGAAGGCTGGCACCCCGCCGTCGTCCTGTCGCTGAGCGACAGCGATGCCCGCATCGGCATCGAGGGCGTCGACGAGGACAGCGATGGCCACTGGATCCCGGCAAAGGATGTGCAATGGGCGCGCAAGCGGCTGGCGGATGGCAAGCTGGGCCGGCAGGCGCGGGTGGCCTCGGATCTGGTCGATGTGGGCGATGTCGTGCTGGTGCGGCAGATGACCAGCGACAGCGATGGCAGCTTCATCCGCTGGACCCTGCGCCAGGTGCCTGAAATCGAAGGCGGTTTCATGGCCATGGACGTCAATACCGGCCGCGTCATCGCCATGCAGGGCGGATTTTCCTATCAAAGCTCGGTTTTCAACCGCGCGACCCAGGCACAGCGTCAGCCGGGCTCCAGCTTCAAGCCCTTTGTCTATGCGGCGGCGCTGGATTCCGGCTTTACCCCGGCCACGATCATCGTCGACGAGCCGATCACGCTGAACACGCCGCAAGGCCTGTGGACCCCCAAGAACAACAGCGGCAAATTCTATGGCCCGACGCCGATGCGAACCGGGATCGAACAGTCGCGCAACCTGATGACCATCCGTATCGCACAGGATATCGGCATGGACACTGTGGCCAAATATGCCGAGAAATTCGGTGTTTACGATCATCTGGGCAATTTCCTGGCCAATAGCCTTGGCGCGCAGGAAACCACGCTGTTCAAGATGGTGGCGGCCTATGCGATGTTTGCCAATGGCGGCGAGCGGGTCGAACCCACGCTGGTCGACCGCGTCCAGGACAGCCGTGGCCGCACCATCTATCGCCATGACAAGCGCGAATGCGTCGATTGCGGCCATACCACGCTGCCGGCCGGGACCTCGCCCGCGATCCGTTCGAACCGCGAACGGGTGATGGATGCGATCACCGCCTATCAGCTGACATCGATGATGGAAGGCGTGGTCAAGCGCGGCTCGGGGCGCGGGGTCAACCTGCCGGTGCCGGTCGCGGGCAAGACCGGGACCACCAATGACGCCAAGGATGTGTGGTTCATCGGCTTTACCTCGAACATCGTCGCCGGTTGCTATCTGGGCTATGACCAGCCGCGCACGCTGGGGCGCAATGCCTATGGCGGGACGCTTTGCGTGCCGGTGTTCAACGAGTTCATGCAACAGGCGGTCAAGGAATTTGGTGGCACCGAATTCGCCGTGCCGCCGGGCGGGCATTTCGTGAACATCGACCGTTTCAGCGGCGCCATTCTGGGCCCCGACGCGAAGGGTCCGAACGTGATCGCCGAATATTTCCGCGACGGTCAGGATCTCAGCGCGCTGGGTCTGGTCGATGGCGGCTTTGGCCGTGCCGATCCGGGCACGCTGCCCTTGTTCACCGAGGCGCGTGACGGCGGGCAGGCGGTCACCACCTCGACCGGCCAGCGCAAGGTGATTCCGAAAAAGGCCGATTTCGGTACGCTGTCCTCGGGTGGTTTGTACTGATCGCGCGCCGCACCGCCGGGCAGGGCGCTTGAAGGCGCCCGCCGGTCGCGCTATTTGTCCGCACCTGTCCGAATTCGACCTGAAAGTGAGTGCCCATGCGCGCCGAAACCCAAGCCACGATCGAGGCGATCCGCAAATCGCTGAAGCTGCTCGGCCAGCGCATGGACTGGGAAACCGCCCCCCACCGGCTGGAAGAGCTGAACGCCATGATCGAGGCCGGCGACATCTGGTCCGATCAGGCCCGTGCCCAAAAGCTGATGCGTGATCGCCAGAAGCTGTCGGATGCGGTCGAGACCTATCGCCGCATCGAAACCGAGCTCAAGGACAATGCCGAGCTGATCGAGCTGGGCGAGGCCGAGGGCGATGCCGAGATCGTCGCCGATGCCGAAGGCTCGCTCAAGGCGCTGGCCGAGATGGCCGCGCAAAAGGAACTTGAGGCGCTGTTGAACGGCGAGGCGGACGGCAACGACACGTTCCTTGAAATCAATGCCGGCGCCGGCGGCACCGAAAGCGCCGACTGGGCCAGCATGCTGGCGCGGATGTATGTCCGCTGGGCCGAGAAAAAGGGCTATACGGTCGAGCTTTTGTCCGAAACGCCCGGCGAAGAGGCGGGGATCCGTTCCGCCGCCTACAAGGTGTCGGGTCCCAATGCCTATGGCTGGCTGAAATCGGAATCGGGCGTGCATCGGCTGGTGCGGATCTCGCCCTATGACAGCGCGGCGCGGCGGCACACCTCGTTCTCGTCGGTCTGGGTCTATCCGGTCGTCGACGACAATATCGAGATCAATATCCCCGATAGCGACATCCGCATCGACACCTACCGGTCCTCGGGGGCGGGCGGTCAGCACGTCAACACCACCGATTCGGCGGTGCGCATCACCCACCTGCCGACGAACATCGTCGTCACCAGCTCGATGAAATCCCAGCACCAGAACCGCGAGGCGGCGATGAACGCGCTGCGCGCGCGGCTTTACCAGCTGGAACTGGACAAACGTAACGCCGAGATCAACGCCCAGCACGACGCCAAGGGCGATGCCGGCTGGGGCAACCAGATCCGGTCCTATGTGCTGCACCCCTATCAGATGGTGAAGGATTTGCGCACCTCGCATGAAACCTCGGACACGCAAGGGGTGCTCGACGGCGATCTTGACGCGTTCATGGCGGCGACGCTGGCGCTGGACGTGGCCGGGAAATCCCGCGCCGAGGCGCAGGCCGACGACTGATCCCCCGGACATGCGGGCCGCAACCGCCGCCGCAAGGCGCGGGCCATTGGGCCGATCCGATCACCCGATCCCGCGACCGCGCGCATCATGCATCCCGGGCATGACGAGCGCCGGGGGATATCGACCGGCGCGGTGTTTTTGCCGGAATGTTGTCGGTTTCGTGCGGGATGCGTCGGGACGGCATGCTGGATACCCGCGCCGCGGCTCTCTATGCTGCGATCGCAAAGCAATGCTGCATATGCACGATACCGAGGTGGCCCGATGACAGTCAGACGCATCAACCTTGCGCTTCAGGGCGGCGGCGCGCATGGCGCATTCGCCTGGGGCGTGCTGGACCGGCTGCTTGGCGAGCCGGATATCGAGATCGCCGCGATCAGCGGCACCTCGGCCGGGGCGCTGAACGGGGCGGCGCTGGCGGCCGGGTTGGCCATCGGCTCGGGCCGGCACGGGCGTCAGGCTGCGCGCGAAAATCTGGATTATATCTGGTCGCAGGTTGGTCAGGTCAGTGACAATGCCGTGGTGCGCTGGATGCATTCGATGTTTCCGGTGCCGCGCGCCTGGCAGCGTCTGACCGAATTGTTTTCGCCGGTGGCATGGCTCGAATCGCTGACCCGGGTGTTCAGCCCCTATGATTCCGGGCCGTTCTATACCAATCCGCTGGCCGCGATCCTGCGCGAAATGCCCCATCCCGATCTGTGCCGGGCGGGCGGGCCCGAGCTCTTTGTTTCGGCCACCAATGTGCGCACCGGGCTGATCCGCGTCTTTAGCGGGGCCGAGCTTTCGGTCGATGCGATTCTGGCCTCGGCCTGTTTGCCGGAACTGTTCCGTGCGGTCGAAATCGACGATCCCGCCACCGGCCGGCGCGAGGCCTATTGGGACGGCGGCTATTCGGGCAATCCGGCGCTGTTTCCGCTGTATAGCCCGGCCTTGCCGCGCGACATCGTTATCGTGAACATCAATCCGATGATGCGCGACGCCCTGCCCAAAAGCCCGGCGGCAATTCAGGACCGCGTGAACGAAATCAGCTTCAACGCCTCATTGCTGGCAGAGCTGCGCGCGATCAATTTCGTCAAGCGCCTGCATGCCGAGAACCGGCTGAGCGGGCGGCCGATGAAGAACGTGCTGCTGCACGCGATCATGGATGAGACCTTGATGAATTCACTGAACGCCAGCACCAAGCTGTTGCCGGCGCCGGGCCTTCTGGCCACGATGCGCGAAGCCGGATCGCGCGCCGCCGACGAGTTTCTGCGCCAGGATGCGGCCAATATCGGCGAACGCGATTCCTATGATCTGAGGGCGGTCTTTGGCTAAGACGCGCGGCCGGTCCACGCGCCCGGGGCAGGCCCCGGCTTAGCCGCGCCCCGGGGCGCCGTCCCGATCCTGCGCCGTCATGGCGGTGGCGATGCGCGCCGCAAGCCGGGCATTGTTCAGAACCAGCGCGATATTGGCGTCGAGCGAACGCCCCCCGGTCAGTTCAAAGATGCGCTGCAACAGGAACGGCGTCACCGCCTTGGCGGCGATGCCCCGGGCCTCGGCCTCGGCCAGCGCCTGTTCGACAACGGGAATCATTTCGGCGCGCGCGATTTCGGCTGTCTCGGGGATCGGGTTCACGACCAGCTGGCCGCCTTCGAGGCCAAGCTGGCGCCGGATCCGGGCCGAGGCCGCGATCTGGGCCGGGTCGTCCATGCGCAAGGGCGCCGCCAGCCCCGATTCGCGCGACCAGAAGGCCGGAAGCTGATCCTGACCAAAGGCGATGACCGGCACGCCCAGCGTTTCCAGAAGCTCAAGCGTCTTGGGCAGGTCCAGAATCGCCTTGGCGCCGGCTGCGACCACGGTGACCGGGGTGCGGGCCAGCTCATAGAGGTCGGCCGAGATGTCGAAGCTGGTTTCCGCGCCGCGATGCACGCCGCCGATGCCTCCGGTGGCAAAGGTGCGGATCCCCGCCAGATCGGCACAGATCATGGTCGCGGCAACCGTGGTAGCGCCGGTTCGCCCGGTTGCCAGACAGGCGGCCAGATCGGCGCGGGACAGTTTCATCACCTTGTCGCTGGGGGTCGAGGCCAGCGCCTCAAGCATATCGGCATCCAGCCCGACCCGGATCCGGCCATCCATGACGGCAATGGTGGCGGGGGCGACGCCGGCATCGCGCAGCGTGGCTTCGACCTGTTGCGCGACCTCGAGGTTTTGCGGATAGGGCATGCCATGGGTGATGATGGTCGATTCCAGCGCGACCACCGGCTGGCCGGCCTCTCGGGCCTGGGCGACCTCGGGCGAAAGTGCGATCAGATCGTTCATGGATGTTCTTTCCCCGCGACATAGGCCGCGCCGAAATTGACGGCCGCCGCCAGCGCCTCGGCGCGCGTGGCGCCATTGAGTTCGGCGGCCAGATGGGCCGCGACGAAATTGTCGCCCGCGCCGGTGACGCGCACCGGGGTCACGGGGGGCGGGGCCTGGGTGATAGTGGCCGAGCCGCTTTTGGCGTCGGCGACGTCGCTTGAACCATTGGTGACGATGACGCGCCGCGCGCCCATGCTCAGAACCGCGGTGGCGGCGCTGGCGGCATTTTCGAGCCGGCGCCCGACCAGCGCCTCGGCCTCGGCCAGGTTCAGGTGAAACACCGCCTGCGGATGGCTCAAGAGCGGCCAGAGGCGCGTCGCCTTGTCGGGGCTGGCCGGCGCGATGCGCAGCCTGGCCCGGGAAAAACAGCGGTCCCGCGCAAGGCCGGTGATGACGTTCAGCGTAAGATTGCCGTCGATCACGACGGTCCCGGTCCAGGGATCCTCGGCCGAACCCAGCGGCCCCTCGCGCAATGGCGCAAGGATGGTCGTCCCCGCCGCCTCGAGCGCGCGCGCATCGGCCACCGCCGCCATCAGCCCGTCCGGGGTTTCCACCGCCAGATAGGTGTCGGTCGGCAGGTCGCTTTCACGCCAGACATGGTGCGTGTCCATCCCCATCCGCTCGGCCTCGGCGATCAAAAGATCGCCCGGCGGGTCCCGCGAAACCGAAGACAGCATCACCGGCGCCAGCCTCTGGCGCACCAGCGCAAGCCCGATATTCATCGCAACCCCGCCGGGAATGCGATGGACACGGCCCGCGACATCGTCGCCCGGCTGCATGCGGCGCGTGCTGCGGCCGATCACGTCCCATAGCATCGCGCCGATGCAGATGATGCGGGTGTCTTGCGGGGGGGATGGCTGCATGTCGTCGGCCTTTTGCGGGTCGCTGCGGCATACAGGACGCCGGTTCTGACGACGGATTGGCATGTTCTGGGTGAGAGGCTGGACAACGACCCAAGCGGGACTCGTTACGGCTGCTTCCTTCCGGACCTGACCGGGTTGGCGAGGCGCTCGCCCGCGCCAACCTCTCTGGGCCTAGATAGGCGGGGTGCGCGGGGGATGCAAGCGGATTGGTCGGGTTAAAGATGCAGGCGCATCTGCAAAAAGCCGTCATCATCCATGCCCGCCTCTTCGACCCGGGTGGTCAGCCGTTCCAGATATGGCGCGGCGGCGGGGCTGGTCGCGAACATGACCGAGGTGCCGGGCATGGGCGCGAAACTCCAGCCGGTGCGGCCATCGGGCGACAGCACGCGCCGGCGCGCGATATAGCGGCGCAGCACCTCGCGCGTGCGCGATGTGCTGTCCAGAAGCACCGGCCGCCCCGAGGCCAGCGGCGCGAACAGCCCGCAATCGGACAGCCGGTAACTGTTGGTGACCAGGATGAATTCCTGATCCGGGCTCAATGGCCGGCCACGGTGAAACAGCTCGCGCACGCGCTGCGTATCGCCATGGACCAGCCGGCCATCGGCGGCATAGCGCGGCGGCTGGGTCAGGTCGATCTGCCAGTCGAGCCCGTCGATCACGTCGAAATTATAGCTGGGAAATTCCGGGTCGATCAGCGGCTGATCGGCACCGCCAGGCCGGATCTGCCGGAACAGGCTGGCGGAACGCTCCAGCCATTCGGCAACCTCATGCCCGCGCAGCCGGATCGCGCAAAGCCGGTTCGGAAACAGATAGAGATCGGCAATGTTGCGCAGCGTCAGCCGGCCCGCCGGCACATCGGTATAGTGGTCCGGCCCGCCGCGCCCGCCGGCACGAAACGGGGCCGCCGCCGACAGGATCGGCAGATCCCGCCAGCGCGTGCCGCGCAGCGCCCGCCGCACATGCCAGCGCTGCGCCATGGCCACCAGCCGCAGCCCCGGGTCATCGCCGATCAGCGTGAAATAGCTGCTCAGCGGGCGTTCGGTCCGGCCCACGCGGCGGCGAAAATGGCGCAAGGTTTCGCGATGCGCGCTCAGCGCCGGCTGGGTGACGGCGGCGCTGTCCTCGTCCCCGATCACCGGCTCGGCGCGCGAGGTGGCGGCGGCGATGCGCCAGCCCTCGGCCACGGGTTCCAGTTCAAGATCGATGATCCCCAGATGCGATCCCCAAAAGCCGGGCATCACCGCCGGCTTGCCCGCCAGCGTGCCGCGCGCCACGTCGATCCCCGGCCCGGCGGGATGGTCGGGGGCGGGAAAGACACGATGCGAATGGCCTGCTACGATCAGATCGATCCCCGGCAATGCCGCCAGCGCGGTCGAGGCGTTTTCCATCATCGGCACGGGATCAAGCGCGCCGATGCCGCTATGGGACAGCGCCAGAATCAGTTCGGCCCCCTGTTGGCGCAGGTCCGCGATGCCGCTGCGGGCGGCGGTCAGGATATCCTCGACCTGCATTTCGGCCTTAAGTTCGGGTTCCCAATCGACCGTTTGCGGCGGCAGAAAGCCCAGAACACCGATGCGCAGCACCCGCATCCGGCCGCCGCGATCGGCGAAGCGGCGTTCCAGAATGATGGTCGTGGCGCAGGGCAAGGGGCGGCGCGGCGCCAGATTCGTCGCGACATAGGGAAAATCCGCGCCCTCGAGCGTGCGCCGCAGAAAGCCAAGGCCAAAGCTGAAATCGTGATTGCCCAGCGTCGCCGCATCATAGCGCAGCGCGTTCATCGCCGCGATGGCGGGGTGGATGCGCTGACCGATATCGCCCGCCTCGGCCAGATAATCGCCCATCGGGCTGCCTTGCAGAAAATCGCCATTGTCGAAAAGCATACAATTGCCGACCGCGCGCCGCGCCCGGCCGATCAGCGCCGCCGTCCGCGACAGGCCCAGGCGTTCGGACGGGCGGTCGGCGAAATAATCATAGCCCAGCACGTGCATATGCAGGTCCGTCGTCGCCATGATCCGCAGATCAAGTCGCTCATGATCGTGGTCACTGAGGGGGCACGCGTCGTGGCTATCAGGCATTCTGTTGCGAGGGTGCATCGTTATTTGCGCAGTATGCAACCCATGATTGTGTATGTCCATGCGCTTTTCAGATGCGGCGCTTGCATGGGACGCCGTGACATGGGAAGAGGCGCTGACGCCCCTGGAGATCCCGACTGGCACAACATGAAGTTTTCGACCCGACAGGATACCGATCTTCCAGCCGAGTCGCTGTTCGCGGCGATCAGCAATTTCGATGCGATCGCGCGGCTGCTGACGCGGCGCGGCGCGGTCGTGCGGCGGCAGAACACGACCGAGCTGCCCGATCCGGGCATGAGCTGGCTGATCGGGTTCGATTTCCGTGGCCGCAGCCGCGAACTGGCGCTTGAGCTGACCGAATATCAGCCGCCCGAAGTGATCCAGTTCAAGGGCAGTTCGGATCAGTTCGACCTGGGCCTGCGGATGACCGTGGTCGCGCTGACGCGGACGAAATCGCGGCTGATCTTTGAAACCGATGCGCAACCGCGCGGCATGAAGGCGCGGCTGCTGTTGCAGACGGCCAAGCTGGGCAAGCCGCAGCTGGACCGCAAATTCGCCGAGCGCATCTCGGATTTCGTCAACAGCCTGTCCGCCTCGGGGCTTGTCTGAGATCCGGCTCTGAATCCCGGCACGGAAACATCGCCCGCCTGCTGTTTCATCTTTCGCCGTCCCGTCGCGCCGGATCCCGCGCGACGGTGTCGGGCCTGAAGGGGCGGGGGCTTATTCGGCCTCTACGCTCTGGCGCGCGCGCAGGGGGTCGGCCGGATAGACGCCCAGCACATTCAGGCTGGTGGTGAAATAATCCAGTTCCTCAAGCGCGCGGGCGACATGGGCATCCTCGGGATGGCCTTCGATATCGGCATAGAACTGGGTCGCGGTGAATACGCCATCGACCATATAGCTTTCCAGCTTGGTCATGTTCACGCCATTGGTCGCAAAGCCGCCCATGGCCTTGTAAAGCGCCGCCGGAATGTTGCGGACGCGAAAGACAAAGCTGGTCATCATCATGCCGTCGCCTTCGCTGTTGGTGCGCCGGCTCAGATCGGGCTGGCGCGACATGATCAGGAAACGGGTGGTGTTGTTGTGGCGATCCTCGATATCGGCGGCGAGTTCCTCGAGCCCATAGATTTCGCCCGCCAGCGGTGCCGCAAGCGCGGCCAGCGACTTTTCGCCGCGGCGCGATATTTCCAGCGCCGAGCCTGCGGTGTCGGCGCCGACAAGGCCGCGAATCCCGTGACGGCGCATGAAGCCCCGGCACTGGCCCAAAAGCACCGGATGGCTCATCGCATCGGTGATATCGGAAAGCTTGCTGTCCGGCACCCCCAAAAGGCTGATGCGCACCCGCACGAATCCCTCGTCGACGATGTGCAGCCCGCTTTCGGGCAACAGGTGATGAATGTCGGCCACCCGCCCATAGGTCGAGTTTTCGACCGGCAGCATCGCCAGTTCGGCCCGGCCGCCGCGCACCGCCTCGATCACGTCCTCGAAGGTGCGGCAGGGCAGCGCCTCCATCTGCGGGCGATAGCTGCGACAGGCCTGATGGCTATAGGCGCCCGGTTCGCCCTGAAACGCGATCACGTTCCGGCCTTCGGTCGGGGGCGTGCTGTTCGTCGCGGCTTGGGTCATGGGATGCGCCTTCCTGCTTGGCCCGCGCGCGTGACACCGTTCCGGGCGCGCGGGCGTTTTGTGTGATGCGGGCAAGAACTATACCTTGAACCGGCGGAACAAAAGCGGATAGATACGGGCAAATCCACGGACAAGACCGCACAAGGGATCCGCAGACATGTTCGATACCATGACCGTCACCAAGGCAGCCGGAGCCCTGATCGGCTCGCTTCTGTTTCTTTTGCTGATGGGCTGGGCGGCCTCCGGGATTTATCACGTCGGCAGCGGCGGCCATGGCGAGGGCGAAGAGCACGCCCAGGCCTATACCGTCCCGGTCGAGGATGCCGGTGGCAGCGAGGCCGAGACGGCCGATGCCGGCCCCGATTTCGCGACCGTCCTGGCCTCGGCCGATCCGGCGGCGGGCGAAAAGATCTTTGGCAAGTGCAAGGCCTGCCACAAGCTGGACGGCGGCGACAGCACCGGCCCGCATCTGAACGGCGTTGTCGGCCGCCCGGTGGCCAGCGTCGGGGGCTTTGCCTATTCGGACGGCATGGTAGCGCATGGCGGCGACTGGACCCCCGAGGCGTTGCAGGAATTTCTGACCGCGCCCAAGAAAGTCGTCAAAGGCACCAAGATGACCTTTGCCGGTCTGGGCAAGGTCGAGGACCGCGCCAACCTGATCGCCTATCTGGAAACCCAGAAATAAGCGCCGAAACAGGCGGCCGGTCACAGCGATCGGCCATCGTGCCAGGCAGACGGGCGTCCCCATGGGGCGCCCTTTTCATTTGCCCGGCCGCGGGACCGGCTGCGCCGCAAAGTCACGGCGGATCACGCATTTGCATGTTGAACACCGGCGCGCGCCTGCTAGCCTTGCCCGCGAGGCGGCCCCGAACGGGCCATGACCGAGCCAAGAGGATCAATAAGACCCGATGAAGATGCCCAGCCTGCGACACGCCCCGATGGCCCTGCTGCTTGCCATGCTGCCCACGATGGCCCCGGCCCAGGATGCGCCGCAGACGCCCGGCCAGCAAACATCCCAGCAACAGGGGACGGCGCCCGCCACGGCCCCGGCACCCGTCGCAACGGCCACGGCCACGCAGCCCAAGACCATCACCTCGCACGGGATCGCGACCTTTGGCGAACCGGAATTGCCCGCCGATTTCAAGCACCTGCGCTATGTGAACCCACAGGCCCCCAAGGGCGGCGAGATTTCGCAATCCGCGATTGGCGGCTTTGACAGCTATAACCCCTTTACCCATCGCGGGCGGGCCAATTTCCTTTCCGTCATCATGCTTGAGCCATTGATGGAAAGCGTGCTGGACGAACAGGGTTCGACCTATTGCCTGCTTTGCGAAAGCATCGAATACCCGCCCAGCCGCGACTGGGTGATCTTTCACCTGCGCCCAGAGGCAAAGTTTTCGGACGGCACGCCGCTGACCGCGCATGACGTGCTGTTCTCGTTCGAGCTGTTGCGCGATCACGGCCTGTCATCCTATCGCACCGGCATCGCCAAGATGGTCGCCAAGGCCGAGGTGATCGACCCGCAAACGATAAAGTTCATCTTTCAGCCGGGATATCCGCGCCGCGACGTCATCCAGCAGGTCGGCAGCCAGATCGTGTTCTCGCGCGAGGATTTCCGCAAGAACAAGCGCGACATCGAACAGTCCAGCAATGTGCCGTTTCTGGGATCGGGGGCCTATGTCTTTGATCAGGCGGATTTCGGGCGCTCGATGTCGGTCAAGCGCAATCCCGATTATTGGGGCAAGGACCTTCCGATCAAGATCGGGCGCGAGAATTTCGACCGTATCCGGCTGGAATATTTCAGCGATTATGACGCCGCCTTCGAGGCCTTCAAGGCCGGGGTCTATACCTTCCGGCAAGAGGTCTCGTCGCTGCATTGGGCGACGCGCTATGATTTCCCGGCGCTGAATTCGGGCGCGGTGGTCAAGGAGACGATCCCGGACGGCAGCCTGACCTCGGGCCAGAGCTGGATCTTCAACCTGCGCCGCGACACCTGGAAGGACATCCGCGTGCGCGAGGCGGTCGCCCTGATGTTCAATTTCGAATGGTCGAACGAGACGCTGTTTTACGGGCTGAACACACGGATCAATTCTTTCTGGGAAAACAGCGACCTGAAGGCCGAGGGCAAGCCCGGCGCCGCCGAACTTGCATTGCTGGAACCTCTGGCCAAGGACCTGCCAGAGGGCATCCTGACCGAGGATGCGGTGACCCAGCCGGTATCCGGCAAGACGCAGCTGGACCGCAAGAACCTGCGCCGGGCATCGATGCTTCTGGACGAGGCCGGCTGGAAGGTCGGGCCGGACGGGATGCGTGTCAACGGCAAGGGGCAAAAGCTGACGCTGGAAATTCTCAACGACAATCAAAGCTTTGACCGTATCATCAACCCCTTTGTGCAAAACCTGCGCGCGCTTGGCGTCGATGCCGTCAACGCCCGTGTCGACGATGCCGAAATGACGAACCGCACCCGCAGCCATCAGTTCGACATGATCACCGACAATTTCCAGCTGGGCTATACGGTCGGGGGCGGCGATGAACAGGTCTTTGGTTCCGAAAACGTGGGCGATGTGTTCAACCCGATGGGGCTGGCCAATCCGGCCATCGACGCGCTGATCCAGAAAGGCATCGACACCGAGAGCCGCGAAGAGATGGACACCGTCGTGCGCGCGCTCGACCGCAGCCTGCGGGCGCTGCGCTTCTGGGTGCCGCAATGGTATTCGGCGGACTACCGGTTGGCCTATTTCGACATGTTCGACCATCCCGAAACGACGCCGCCCTATGGGCTGGGGGTGCTTGATTTCTGGTGGTATGACGCGGATAAGGCCGAAAAGCTGAAACAATCCGGCGCGCTGCGCTGACCAGTCGGGTGGCGCGGACTTACGGATAAGGGGCAGGGGCGAATGGCAGCCTATCTTCTGCGGCGGTTGCTGCTGATCGTACCGACATTGATCGGCATCATGCTGGTCAATTTCACCCTGACGCAATTCGTCCCAGGCGGCCCGATCGAACAGATCATCGCCCGGGTTCAGGGCGAAGGCGACGCGCTGCGCAATATCTCGGGCGCGGGCGGTGACACCCAACAGGCGCAAAGCAACGAATATGCCGGTGCCCGCGGCATCCCGCCCGAGTTGCTGGACCAGCTCGAGGTTCAGATGGGGTTCGCCGAAATCGTCTGCACCCCCGCCCATCAGGGCGCGCCGGACCTGAAATCGCCCGAATGCCGCAAGGAAAAGATCGGCGCGGTGCGGCGCTTTTTCATCATGATGGGCAATTATCTGCGCTTTGATTTCGGGACCAGCTTCTTTCGATCGATTTCGGTGGTGGATCTGGTGGTGGAAAAGATGCCGGTCTCGATCACGCTGGGGCTGTGGTCGACGCTGATCGCCTATCTGATCTCGATCCCGTTGGGCATCCGCAAGGCGGTCAGGAATGGCAGCGCCTTTGACACCTGGACCAGCGGCATCATCATCATCGGCTATGCGATCCCGGCCTTTCTGTTCGCGGTTCTTTTGATGGTGCTCTTCGCGGGCGGCAGCTATTGGCAGATCTTTCCGCTGCGCGGCCTGACCAGCGAGAATTTCGAAAGCCTCAGCTTGCTGGGCAAGATCAAGGATTATCTGTGGCACATCACCTTGCCGGTGGTGGCGACGACGATTTCCAGCTTTGCCACGCTGACGCTTTTGACCAAGAACAGCTTTCTCGATGAGATCAACAAGCAATATGTCATGACCGCCCGCGCCAAGGGTCTGACCGAACGGCGGGTGCTTTACGGCCATGTCTTTCGCAACGCCATGCTGATCGTGATCGCGGGCTTTCCGGCGATGTTTCTGGGCGTGTTCTTTGGCTCATCGATCCTGATCGAGACGATCTTTTCGCTGGACGGGCTGGGGCGCCTGGGCTTTGAGGCGGCGGTTCAGCGCGACTATCCGGTCATTTTCGGCACGCTTTACGTCTTTGGCCTCTTGGGCTTGCTGGTCGGCATCCTGTCGGATCTGATGTATGTGCTGGTCGATCCGCGCATCGATTTCGGGCGGAGGGCCGGGTGATGGCGATGTCCGAACTGAACCGCCGTCGGCTGCGCAATTTCCGCCGCAATTCCCGCGCCTTCTGGTCGCTGGTCATCTTTACCGTGCTGTTCGTGCTGTCGCTTTTTGCCGAACTCATCGCCAATGACCGGCCGATCCTGATCAGCTATAAGGGCGAATATTATTTCCCGGTCTACAAGTTCTATCCCGAGACCGCCTTTGGCGGCGATTTCGGGACCGAGGCGATCTATACCGATCCGGGCGTGCAATGCCTGATCAAGACCGGCGGCCGCCCCGAATGCTGGGACGATCCCGAAGGCGTCGAGCGTGAGGCCAAGGAGACCGGCACCATCTCGGGCCAGGAGGTTCAGGCGGGCTGGATGCTCTGGCCGCCGATCCCCTATCACTACCGCACGATCAATAATGTGGGCACCGCCCCCAGCGCGCCTGACGCCCAGCATCTCCTGGGCACCGACGACACCGCGCGCGATGTGCTGGCGCGCGTGATCTATGGGTTCCGCCTGTCGATCCTGTTCACGCTGATCGTGACGGTCATCGGCTCGGCCATCGGCATCGCGGCCGGCGCGATCCAGGGCTATTTCGGCGGGCGCACCGATCTGATCTTTCAGCGCCTGCTGGAAATCTGGAGCTCGACCCCGTCGCTTTACGTCATCATCATCCTGTTCGCGATTCTGGGGCGAAGTTTCTGGCTGTTGGTGTTCGTGTCGATCCTGTTCGGCTGGCCGGCGCTGGTCGGCGTGGTGCGGGCCGAATTCCTGCGGGCGCGGAACTTCGAATATGTGCGCGCCGCCCGCGCGCTGGGGGTGAGCGACCGCAAGATCATGTTCCGCCACATCCTGCCCAACGCGATGGTGGCCACGCTGACCATGCTGCCTTTCGTGGTGACGGGCACCATCTCGTCGCTCGCGGCCCTGGATTATCTGGGCTACGGCCTGCCCACATCGGCGCCGTCGCTGGGCGAGTTGGCCTTGCAGGCCAAGCAGAACCTTCAGGCGCCGTGGCTGGGCTTCACCGCCTTTTTCGCCTTTGCGATCATGCTGTCGCTGCTGGTCTTCATCTTCGAAGGCATCCGCGACGCATTCGACCCAAGAAAGACCTTTCGATGACGGCGGTGCTTGAAGTCCGGGACCTGAAGATCGGCTTTCGTCAGGATGGCCGGGTGGTGCCCGCCGTCAAGGGCGTCAGTTTTGACATCGGCCGGGGCGAGACGGTCGCGCTGGTGGGCGAATCCGGGTCGGGAAAATCGGTGACGGCGCTATCCACCGTGGGGCTTCTGGGTGACGCGGCCGAGCTTTCGGGATCGGTCCGTTACGAGGGGCGCGAACTGGTCGGCGCCTCCGAGGCGGAACTGCGGCGGGTGCGCGGCAACGACATCAGCTTTATCTTTCAGGAGCCGATGACCTCGCTCAATCCGCTGCACACGCTTGAGCGGCAGCTGGGCGAAAGCCTTGCGCTGCATCAGGGGATGAGCGGCCGCGCGGCGCGGGCGCGGATCATCGAGCTTTTGACCCGCGTCGGCATCCGCGACCCGGAATCGCGGCTGGACGCCTATCCGCATCAGCTGTCGGGCGGACAGCGTCAGCGGGTGATGATCGCCATGGCTTTGGCCAATGGCCCGGAACTTCTGATCGCGGATGAGCCGACCACCGCGCTGGACGTGACCATTCAGGCCCAGATCATGGAGCTTCTGGCCGAGCTCAAGGCCCAGGAACAGCTGTCGATGCTGTTCATCAGCCACGATCTGGGGCTGGTGCGCCGCATTGCCGACCGGGTCTGTGTCATGAAGGATGGCGAGATCGTCGAACAGGGGCCGGTCGAGGCGATCTTTGCCGATCCCAAACACGAATATACGCGCATGCTTTTGGCCGCCCAGCCGCAGGGCCGCGCCGACCCGATCCCCGCGGACGCGCCCGAGATTGCCGCGACCCGCGACCTTAAGGTGTGGTTCCCGATCCAGCGCGGTTTCCTGCGCCGCACCGTCGGCCATATCAAGGCGGTGAACGGCGCGACGCTGTCGGTTCATGCCGGAGAAACCCTTGGCATCGTGGGCGAATCCGGGTCCGGCAAGACCACGCTCGCGCTTGCGATCATGCGGCTGATCGAAAGCGACGGTCCCATCGTCTATATGGGACAGGATATTTCGGGCCTGCCGGGGCGGGCGCTGCGCGGCCTGCGCCGCGACATGCAGATCGTCTTTCAGGACCCGTTCGGCAGCCTGTCGCCCCGCATGACGGTCGAACAGATCATCGCCGAGGGGCTGGGCGTCCACGGTGTCGAGCCGGGCCGCGACCGCCGCGAAATGGTCGATGAAATCATGCGCGAGGTCGGGCTGGATCCGGCCCTGATGCATCGCTATCCGCATGAATTTTCCGGCGGCCAGCGCCAGCGCATCGCCATTGCCCGGGCCATGATCCTGCGCCCGAAACTGGTGGTGCTGGACGAGCCGACCAGCGCGCTCGACATGACCGTGCAGGTCCAGATCGTCGAATTGCTGCGGCGTCTGCAACGCAAGCACGGGCTGGCCTTTCTGTTCATCAGCCACGACCTGCGCGTGGTGCGCGCCATGTCGCATCAGATCATGGTCATGCGCGCCGGCGAGGTGGTCGAACAGGGCAGCACGGATGCGGTGTTCGACAGCCCCCGCGACGACTATACCCGCCGCCTGATCGAGGCCGCCTTCCTGACCTCGGACCGCGCATGAAGATCCTGCTTGTTCATCAGAATTTCCCCGGCCAGTTCCTGCATCTGGCGCCCGCGCTGATCGCGCGCGGGCATGAGGTGCTGGGCCTGACCGATGAAAAGAACCAGCGCCCGGCGCCCGACAAGGTGCCGGTGGTGCGCTACAAGGCCCCCGAGCCGGCGGACCTGCCGGCGATGCTGGGCCGGACCTATTGCGAATATACCGATCGGGGCTGGCTTGCGGCGCGGGGATGCCGGGCGCTGCGCGACCGGCACGGCTTTACCCCCGACCTGATACTGGGCCATAGCGGCTGGGGCGAGACGCTGTTTCTGCGCGAGATTTACCCCGAGGCCAAGTTGCTGGTCTATGCCGAGCTGATGTACCGCACGCGCGGACAGGATGTGGGCTTCGATCCCGAAATCTCGCCCGACAGCGATGAGGGGCGCGCCGGCACCGTGGCACGTTCGGCGCATCTGATTCAGGGGCTGGTCCAGGCCGATGCCGGGTTGTCGCCGACCCGCTATCAGGCGGATTCCTTTCCGCCCGAACTGCGCCAGAAGCTGACGGTGATCCATGATGGCATCGACACCGACACCGTGCGCCCGAACCCGCAGGCCGAACTGGCGCTGCCCAATGGCCGGGTGCTGCGCGCGGGGGACGAGGTGCTGAGCTATGTCTCGCGCTCGCTGGAACCCTATCGCGGCTTTCACCGCTTCATGCGGGCACTGCCCGGGGTGATGCAGGCGCGTCCGGATGCGCAGGTGGTGCTGGTGGGCGGCGACGGCGTCAGCTATGGCGGCAAGCCCAAGGATGCCGCCACCTGGAAGGAAAAGATGCTGACGGAACTGTCGGGCCAGCTGGATCTGTCGCGCATCCACTTTCTGGACCGGGTGCCCTATCCAACCTATCTGGCGCTGTTGCAGGTCGCCCGGGTGCATTGCTATCTGACCTATCCATTCGTGCTGAGCTGGTCGCTGACCGAGGCGATGGCGGCGGGCTGTCACATCGTCGCCTCGGATACCGAGCCGGTGCGCGAGGTGATCCGCGACGGCGAAAACGGCCGGCTGGTGCCGTTCTTTGATCAGCCCGCGCTTGAGGCCGCATTGATCCGGGCGCTGGCGGGCGACCCCGAGGCGGCGCGGATGCAAGAGGCCGCGCGCGCCGATATGGTGCGCGGCTATGACCTGAACCGGGTCTGCCTGCCGCGGCTGATCGATTGGGTGGAAAGCTTTGGCCCGGCGGGGTCGGGGGGTTAAAGCTCGATCTCGGGGGCGGTGCCTTTCGGGGACTGATCCCCCGGGCGCGGCGGGTTCAAGAGCGGCGAATCGTTTCGCGGATCCTTTTCCGGCCCCGGGCGCAGCATCTCGCGCAGGCTGTCGCCCACGGGCGGCGGCGGCGGCGCATCGGCGCGGCGACGGATCAGGATGTCGCCATTTTCCAGCCGTTCGGGCGCCTGATAGTTTTTCACATCATCCATCAGCTTGCCGATATCGCCCAGAACCGGGCGCAGCGAATTGCCGATATCGCCGAGATCGCGGCTCAGCTTGTCCAGATGCGGCGCGGCCTCGTTGAGCATGTTCTGCATGAAGTTTTCCAGCCCGCCGGCAAAGGGATCGTTTTCCGCCCCGGTCCCATCCTCGGGCACGCCATCCTTGGGCGCGGCCTCGTCGGTCTGGGCGCTCGGCGGGGACCAAAGCTGGGCCGAAACGAATACCGGCACAGCCAGCATGGCGGTAAGGATCGGAACGAAGAATCTGCGCATCGCGTGGCCTTGAAAAGCTTCTGAAGGAAAACCCCCGCGCGCGGGGTTCGGTTCCCCGATGCGCGGCCATCAGGCCGAGGGCTGGACCGGGCGCATGCGGTGCATGTCGCGAAACGCCTCCCATGCCTCGTTCAGGGCGCGGGTGCGGGTTTCGGCCAGGCGGATCGCCTCGGGCGGCAGGCCGCGGGCGATGGCGCGGTCGGGATGGCTTTCACGGATCAGCTCGCGCCAGCGCTTGCGCGCCTCGGGCAAGGGGGTGTCGGGGGCGATGCCCAGCACCTCGCACGAGGCGCAGCCGCTATCGGGGTCATGGCGGATGCGGATCGCCATCACCTCGGCCTCTGGGATGGCAAAGATGCGGGCGACCTCATCGATAAAGCTGGTCTCGTTCTCATGCAGCTTGCCATCGGCAAGGGCGATGATGAACAGCCCCTCGATCACGTCGTAAAGGATCGGATCGCCCTTTGGGAACATGGCCGCGATGCGCCGCGCCCAGGCGTCAAAACCGGCGACATCCTGTCGTGCAAGGTCGAACACCCGGCCGGCATTCTTTTCCTCGTGCCGGGGGATGATGAAGAGCCGGCGAAAGGCTGCGACCTCGGACCGGGCAACCGCGCCATCGGCCTTGGCGAGCTTTGCGCCCAGCGAAATGACAGCGATGGTGAAGGCCACCGATTTTTCGGGCGGCGTGGCGGGTCGGCTTGCGCCGATGATCGCCGCCAGCCGGTCGGCGATCCGCCGCCAGAAGCTGCGGGGCTTCGGCAGTTCGGGGCAGGTCTGATTGGGGGGCATCGCGGCGTCCATGGTGCGAACAACCTAAGGGAATCCGCCGGGGCAAGTCCACTGACATTCCTGCCAGCTTGGCGGACGATCCGCGACTTTCCGGCGCCGCCCTGTTGAGCGTTGCGGTCGCGTGATCGGGGGGGACGGCGGCAAAAGCGCGCATGCGCTTCAAGGTCGCGGATTTGGGCCTGATCCGTCGCAGCGGGCGTCGTTTCCGCGCCCCGAATGCCGGAAATGCGGATGCGGATGCGCGTTCCCATGACCACTGCAAATTTAGTCATCGACGGCAAAAGCCCCGCAACCCCGCCCGAAAGACCGGCAAGGCGAAAACCGATCGGGCAGGGTGGCGTCAAAAGCGGCAATCATCGCGGTTTTTCGTCGCCATCGGGGCGGGGGCTTCGCTTTGGCAATCCCTGCTGCTAGCTTCCGCACAGAAAATGAGGGACGGCGATGACGGAAAACGCATTTCAGATCGGGCAGGAAAGTCCGCTGGGTCAGGATCTGGAACTGCTGTTTCAGCGCCATACCGCCGATATGCATGCCGATACGCCGCCGGAATCGATCCATATGATGCCGCGCGAGGCGCTGAGCGCGCCCGAGATCGCCTTTTTCGTGCTGCGCGACGGCGGGCGGCCGCTTGGCATGGGGGCGGTCAAGCGCATCGCCCCCGATCACGGCGAAATCAAGTCGATGCATGTGCTGTCCGAAACCCGTGGCCGGGGGCTGTCGCGACGGATGCTTGCGGCGCTGGTCGCGCATGCCCGTGCCGAAGGCTTTGCCCGGTTGAGCCTTGAAACCGGCACGCAGCCGACCTTTGTCGCGGCGCGGGCGCTTTACGCGCGGGCGGGTTTCGTCGAATGCGGCCCCTTTGGCGATTACCGCCCCGACCCGAACAGCGTCTTCATGACGATTGATCTGCGCGCCGCCGATTGAGCGGTTGAATAACCGCCCCGTCTTTGCCATGACTGCGCCACTGCGGCCCCGTAGCTCAACTGGATAGAGCAGGGACCTTCTAAGTCCAAGGTTGGGGGTTCAAGTCCTCCCGGGGTCGCCATTTCCATGTTTCATCAGAGCTTTGCCGGCGTATCGCCGATGCGTCCCGCCATCGTCTTTGGCTCACAAGGCGCAAATGGAAAGGGCCGCCCCGAAAGGCGGCCCCGTTATCGGTTCGGCTTGGACGACGTTACTGGACCAGCGCCTTGCGGTGCTGGGCGTGACGCACCGCAAGCTTGCGGCCCATGCGGCCCGAGGCCAGAAGACGCGCGCCCTCGGGCAGCACATCCTCGGGGCGGTCGCGCAGTTCCGGGAAGAGCGCGAAGATCTCTTCCTGGGCGCTGTGGCCGATGGATTTCAGCGCTTCCTTGCCGGTGTAAAGCGACTCGGTTTCGGCGCCTTCCGAGATGACGACCTCGTGGCGGTCAAAGAGGAAGTGGAAATATTCCACACCCTGCACGTCCTGCGCGATGTCGATGCCCTCGATCTGCAAGAGCTGCTTGGCGGCGACCAGAACCTCGGCGGCGCCAAACATCTTTTGCGCGATCCTGGAGCGGACCAGAATGCGGTGCTGCGGCGAAACCAGCAGGTCGCGCTTGGGCAGGCCGCCCCCCAGCGCACCGGCGCTGATGCGGATCGGACGCATGTTCGGGTTCACGTCCAGCATCTTGCTGCCCAGCACGCGCGAACCGATCCAGCGCAGTTCCTGCAAGCCGTGATCGCGCGTCACCACCATCGTGCCGACGGCCAGATCCTCGACGGCGACGGGGCCGGCCTCGGTTTCGATCAGCGTGCCGCGGGCAAAACAGGGGAAGCAATGGCGGTCGGTGAAGATGCCGTCATAGCACAGGTTGTAGCAGCCGGGATTGGTCGGGAACTGGACCGAGACGATCGGCTTGGTGGTCAGCGCCTCGATTTCGGCGCGCGACGCGCCCTCGGGCGGCGGCATCAGGAAGGTGTTGCCAGCCGTATCCTGCATGATGCGCACGCTGAGCGTACGGGTCTCGGTGGTGCCGTCCTCATTGAGGAAGGTGACCTGAGTGCCCGACACCACAAAGCTGGAATCGACCTGATAGGTGTTCGGCACGCCATCGCCATCCGCGTCATGCGAAATGGTT
This sequence comes from Paracoccus mangrovi, assembly GCF_042648425.1. Classification (NCBI taxonomy): domain Bacteria; kingdom Pseudomonadati; phylum Pseudomonadota; class Alphaproteobacteria; order Rhodobacterales; family Paracoccaceae; genus Paracoccus; species Paracoccus mangrovi. The sequence goes on from NZ_JBHRXJ010000012.1 coordinate 104,200, forward strand.
TCCGACTTGTAGCCATAGCGGCCGTCATTGGTCTTGATGACGCCATCGCCATTCGTGTCGTTGGCATTCACCTCGACCAGATCGCGATAAAGCGGGTTCGAGCTGTTGCCATAGGTGTCGCCGCCCAGAACCGTCGAGGCTTTCTCGGCGCCGGTATTGTATTCATAGGGATCCATATCGGGCATATTGCCCAGATAGATCATCTTTTCGCAGCCGGGGCCGTTGGGGCCGCAATGGTCGCCGCCGCCGTGGCCACCACCACCGTAATGTCCACCGCTGCCGCTCGTGTTGAAAGTCATGTGCCAATACTCGCTATTCAGATACGCGGCCTTCCGGCCGGTCCACGTAATCGGTTGCCCAGGCGTTCTCTATTGAATCAGCCGGAATCCACGCAAACTTGCAGCGCAATAATGGTCCGCGCAGTCGCGTGGCACTGATGTCCACAATATTCAGAGGCGCATGAGGCCGGACCAACAAGATCCGACGGGTTTTGTCTAATTAAACTTGTATATTTCGCAAGTGCAAAAACTGAACGGAATAGTCCGCAAGCGTTTGATTTCCATGAACTAAACCGAACAGTTTTGGCTAATTTTATGAAATGTATGCATTTTTTCCCGCGCAAGTTGACGCAGGGGCAGTTGGCAAAAAGCAACAGTCCCGCACTCTTTGCCCGTGGGTCGGGACGGATCGCGGGCTGAACGGGGCGGAAATGCAAAAGGCCGGGCGTCTTGCCCGGCCTTTTCGTCTTGGTCTGGGGCGCTTTGCGCGCCGTCTCAGTCGCGGTTGCCCATGAACTGAAGCAGGAACATGAACAGGTTCAGGAAGTCGAGATACAGCTGCAACGCACCCATGATCGCCGACTTGCCAAGGAAGTCGCGGTCCGAATTGGCCAGTTGCAGATAGGTGTTCTTGATGTTCTGCGTGTCAAAGGCGGTCAGCCCCGCAAAGATCAGCACACCGATCCCCGAGATGGCGAACTGCATCGCGCTGGATTTCAGGAAGATGTTCACGATCGAGGCCACGATCAGACCGATCAGACCCATCATCAGGAAGGTGCCCATCCCCGACAGGTCGCGCTTGGTCGTATAGCCGTAAAGCGACAGGCCGGCGAAAGCGATGGCCGTGACCAGGAAGGTCTGGATGATCGAGAACGAGGTATAGGACACGAAGATCCAGCTGATCGAAACGCCCATCACTGCGGCAAAGGCGTAAAACAGCGTGGTCGCGCCCTGCACCGACAGGCGGTTCAGCGCGGCGCCAAAGGCAAAGACCATGACCAGCGGCGCGAACATCACCACCCATTTCAGCGGCGACAGATACAGGCTGGCGCCGATCTCGGTCAGGAACTTGCCGTTCCCCAGCGCATATTGGGTCGGCTCGGCCGACAGCGTCAGGCCGGACATGCCCCAGGCTGCGCCGGCGGTGACCAGCATGCCCACGGCCATCAGGCCATAGACCTTGTTCATGTATTCGCGCAGTCCCTCGTCCACGGCAGCCGAGCGCGTCGCGGTCCCGGCCGTGCGGATCGAATTGTAATCTTGCATGGGTACTCCCCGGTCAGAAATCGCGGTGCGGCCGGATCGGCCCACCATCAGGTGTCAATATTGGCAGAATGAGCGGGATTTTCAATGCGAACCGGTCGCAAATCGACGCCGGGTTACGGAAATTTCACCGCATTCCGGCCCGGGTTCCGGGGCGGGTCCTGGGGCGGGTTCCGTGACGGGTTGCGGCGTGGGCGGGCGTATCCCCCGGGGTGTCGGGCAGGGCACGCAATGGGGCCGGGTTTTCCAGATATTGCGCCGCACGGGGTCGAAAAGATTGTCTTTTTGGTCAGGTTGCGCAGATGAAACTCGAAAATTGCGAAAAACTGTTGTAGCGCCCGTATAGATTGAGTGAGGTGGTACCATGAAACATAATGTGGATGTTCATGTCGGCAAGCGAATCCGCCATCGTCGGTGGATGATCGGGATGACGCAACAGCAATTGGCTGAAAAGGTTGGCATCAAGTTCCAGCAGATTCAGAAATATGAAACCGGTATGAACCGCGTCTCGGCCTCCCGGCTTTGGGATATCGCCCAGGCGGTCGAGGTGCCGGTCAGCTTCTTTTTCGAGGGGCTCGACGAGGGTCAGCATCATGACACCGTCGAGGGGGATATTCTGGCCGACAAGGAAGCGCTGCAACTGGTGCGTGCCTATTACGCCATGCCCGAAGCACAGCGCCGCCAGATTTTTGAACTGGCGCGGGTTCTTTCCGACGCGGCCTGATCGCGGGCCAACCGGCGCGGCGATCTGTTCCGGGACAGGTGCGATGGCGGCATTGCGGCACGCGCACCCATTCCCGCGGCGCCTTCCCGGATCCATCGTGACCCCGGGCTTTCCCTTTGCCGGGGCTGCGGCTAAACCCGCCTGATACGGCATTATGGCGGGGCAGGCATGGCGACGGGCGGAAACGGAATTTCGAAAGACATGGCGGCCCGGCTGACGGCCGTCGCCCATGATCTGGCCGATGCCGCCCGTATCGAGACGCTCAAGCTGTTTCGCAGCCCGGATCTGCGCCCCGACAACAAGGCGGCGGCGGGCTTTGATCCGGTCACCGCGGCCGACCGCGCCAGCGAACGCGCCATGCGCGAGATTCTGGCCCGACAGCGCCCCGAGGACGCGATCCTGGGCGAGGAATTCGGCGCCACCCCCGGCCAAAGCGGCCTGACCTGGGTGCTGGATCCCATCGACGGCACCCGCGCCTTTATGGCGGGGGCGCCCAGCTGGGGGGTGCTGATCGGCCTTGGCGATGCCGATGGCCCGATCTATGGCATCATCGACCAGCCCCATCTTGAGGAACGCTTTGAGGGCGGGCTGGGCATCGCGCGGATGATCGGGCGGCATGGCACGGTGCCGCTGGCCACGCGGCGCGGGGTTTCCCTGACCGAGGCCACGTTGATGACCACCTATCCCGAGGTTGGCGACGGTACCGAACACGCGGCCTTTCGCCGGGTCGCGGATCGCGCCCGGCTGGTGCGTTATGGTCTGGATTGCTATGCCTATGCGCTTTTGGCGGCGGGGCATGTCGATCTGGTGATCGAGGCCGGATTACAGGCCTATGACGTCGCGGCCCCCATCGCCGTGGTCCGCGCCGCCGGTGGCGTGGTCTCGGACTGGCGGGGCGGCCCGGCCCATGGCGGCGGCCGCATCATCGCCGCCGGCTCGGCCGAGCTGCATGCCGCCGCGCTTGAGCTGTTGAACGCGGCCTGAAAATCCGCGCCTGATCCGTCCGAACCCGCCCGTGGCCGGTTGAGCATGGCCCGCACCCTTCTTATGGTGCCGCCAAAACATGACGAGGCAGCCGCCAAGACGTCCGACAAGGAGCCCCGCCAATGACCGAGCCGCGCGAAACCGATACCGACACCTCTGATGACGATTTCCAGCTGAGCAAGCAGGATGTCGAGGCCATCGACAAGGCCATTGACGAAGGCGACGGCGCGGCGCTGGACACGCTGCTGGAACCGACGCATGCCGCCGACATCGCCGACCTGATCGAACAGCTGAACCCGTCGCGCCGGCGCGAATTCCTCAAGCTCTATTCCGGCGAGATCGACGGCGACATCCTGTCCGAGATCGACGAGGGCGTGCGCGACGAGGTCATCGAACAGCTGCCGCGCGAGGTGCTGGCCGAGGCCGTGCGCGAAATGGACAGTGACGATGTCGTCGATCTGATCGAGGACATGGACGCGCCCGAGCGCGAGGAAATCCTGTCGGCGCTGGACGAATCCGACCGTGCCGCGGTCGAACAGTCGCTGACCTATCCCGAATATTCCGCCGGCCGCCTGATGCAGTCCGAGGTGGTGACCGCCCCCGAACATTGGACGGTCGGCGAAACCATCGACTTTCTGCGGCGCGAAGAATGGCTGCCCGATCAGTTCTATCACGTCATTCTGGTCGATCCGCGCCGCCATCCGATCGGTTATGTGACGCTGGGCAAGCTTCTGGCGTCGCGCCGCGAGGTGGCGCTGCGCGACATCACCGAGGACAGCTTTCGCACCATTTCGGTCCTGCAGGACGAAGGCGACGTTGCGCATGCCTTCAACAAATATCACCTGATTTCCGCCCCCGTGGTCGATGAACATGACCGGCTGGTCGGGGTGATCACCATCGACGACGCCATGTCGGTGCTGGACGAGGAACACGAAGAGGACATCCTGCGTCTGGCGGGTGTCGGCGATGAAAGCTCGATCACCGATTCGGTCATCGAGACCATGCGCCAGCGGGTGCCGTGGCTGGGGATCAACCTGATCACCGCGCTGCTCGCGTCCTCGGTGGTGGCGCTGTTCGAAAATGCCATTGCCCGGCTGGTGGCGTTGGCGGTGCTGATGCCCATCGTGGCCTCGATGGGTGGCAATGCCGGCACCCAGACGCTGACCGTCGCGGTGCGCGGGCTGGCCACCAGAAGCCTGACCCGGGCCAATGCCATGCGGGTCGTGCGCCGCGAGCTGGCGGTGGGGCTGACCAACGGGGTGCTGTTCGGGGTGGTGCTGGGGACCGTGACCTATATCTGGTTTCAGGACCCCAAGCTCAGTCTGGTGATCGGCATGGCGATGATCGTCAATCTGTTCGCGGCGGCGCTTGGTGGCATTCTGATCCCCTTGGGGCTGGAAAAGGCCGGGGCGGATCCGGCGCTGGCCTCGGGGACGTTTGTGACCACGGTGACCGATGTGCTGGGCTTTTTCACCTTTCTCGGGCTTGCCACGGCGATCCTGCTATGACGGGCGCGGCCAAGGACGCGCTGCGCAAGGCGGCGCTTGCGGCGCGCGGGCAGGGCGGCGACGCGGCCGCGCTGAGCCGGCATCTGATCGGGGTGCTTGCCCCATATGCCGGCCGGGTGCTGGCCGGCTATTGGCCGATGCGGGACGAGGCCGATCCGCGCCCGGCGATGGCGGCGCATGACGGGCCGGTCTGTCTGCCGGTGGTGCTGGGACCGGCAAGGCCGCTGGCCTTTCGCCGCTATGACGGCCGGCTTGAGCCGGGCGGCTTTGGCACCAGCCATCCCCCCGCCGACGCGCCCGAACTGCGTCCCGAGGTGCTGATCGTGCCGCTTGCGGGGTTCGACCGTGCCGGGAACCGGCTGGGTTATGGCGGCGGGTTTTATGACCGCACGCTGGAACGGCTGCGCCGCGATGGCGGCGCGCTGGCCATCGGATTGGCCTATGCGGTGCAAGAGATTCGCGCGATTCCCGCCGAACCGACCGATCAGGTGCTGGATCTGGTGGTCACCGACCGGGGCGTCATCCGCCCGCAAGGCGAAAAATAACAGCCATTTCAGACAGAACGAAATCGCAACCCAGTGCCCGCCCGGCTGGGGATAAGCGTGTGGAAAACAGGTGAATCCCGCAATCGAACCCAGCCATATCATTCGGCTTTTCCATCGGCGGCGAAATCACGCAGTTGTTAACAGTGCAGGTGCAGCGAATCTGAGCCCTCCGGGAGATGGTTTTTTTGTCGCATCTGTCCAGTGAAATTTTCCGTTGAAATGTCCGAAACAGCACGGCAGTTTGTGGTCCATGCTCGAACGGCTACAACATTTGGTGTGGTGGAGAGATCCGCCGATCCGGTGGCCGGGGCACGCAAGAGATCAAAAACAAGGTTTCGGGCCGATCGGAACGGCCTGCCTCTCTGTGCCTTTCGGCACGGTGCGGGGTTGCGTTCCGGCGGATAGCGCGAAGCCGCGGACACGAGGGACACAAGGGACATGCGGATAGAGCGGCGTTTCACCACGGCCGAAGCCGGCGCTTATGGTGATCTGGACTTTACCATCACCACCAGCGAGATCCGCAATCCCGACGGTCGCGTCGTCTTTCATAACGACGCGGTCGAAATTCCCAAGGGCTGGAGCCAGGTCGCATCCGACGTGATCGCCCAGAAATATTTCCGCAAGGCGGGCGTGCCGGCGCGGCTCAAGCGCATCAAGGAAAAGGGCGTGCCGGAATTCCTGTGGCGCTCAGTCCCGGATGAGGAGGCTTTGGCCAAACTGCCCGAGGATCAGCGTTTCTTGGGCGAAAACTCGGCCCGCCAGGTCTTTGACCGGCTGGCCGGCGCCTGGACCTATTGGGGCTGGAAGGGCGGCTATTTCTCGGGCGAAAAGGATGCCCGCGCCTATTACGATGAAATGCGCAACATGCTGGCCCGGCAGATGGCGGCCCCGAACAGCCCGCAATGGTTCAATACCGGGCTGCACTGGGCTTATGGCATCGACGGCCCCGGCCAGGGCCATTTCTATGTCGATTTCAAGACGGGCAAGCTGACGCGTTCGGACAGCGCCTATGAACATCCCCAGCCGCATGCCTGTTTCATCCAGTCGGTTTCCGACGATCTGGTGAAGGATGGCGGCATCATGGACCTTTGGGTGCGTGAGGCGCGGCTTTTCAAATATGGCTCGGGCACGGGCACCAATTTTTCGTCCCTTCGAGGGGAGGGCGAGAAACTGTCGGGTGGCGGCAAATCTTCGGGGCTCATGGGCTTTCTGAAGATCGGAGACCGCGCAGCCGGCGCGATCAAATCGGGCGGCACGACCCGGCGCGCGGCAAAGATGGTGATCTGCGACATGGATCACCCCGACATCGAGCAGTTCATCAACTGGAAGGTCATCGAGGAACAGAAGGTCGCCGCTTTGGTGGCTGGTTCCAAGATGCACGAACAGAAGCTGAACGAGATCTTCGCCGCGATCCGGGAATGGGACGGCAGCATCGATGATGCGACCGACCCGGCCCGGAACGCGGCGTTGAAATCGGCGATCCGTTCGGCCAAACGCAGCATGATCCCGGAAACCTATATCAACCGGGTTCTGCAATACGCACGTCAGGGATTTGATTCCATTGAATTTCCGACCTATGACACCGATTGGGACTCGGAAGCCTACAGCTCGGTTTCGGGTCAGAACTCCAACAATTCGGTGCGGGTGACCGACAGCTTCCTGCGCGCCGTGCGCGAGGATCTGCCCTGGGAATTGCTGCGCCGGACCGATGGCGCGGTGGCAAAATCCATACCGGCGCGCGAGCTCTGGGATCAGGTCGGCCATGCTGCATGGGCCTGTGCCGATCCGGGGATTCAGTTCCATGACACCGTGAACGCCTGGCATACCTGTCCCGAGGACGGCGCCATTCGCGGCAGCAATCCGTGCAGCGAATACATGTTCCTGGACGATACTGCCTGTAACCTTGCCTCGATGAACCTGCTGACCTTCTGGCGCGACGGCGAATTCGATGCCGAGGCCTATGTCCATGCCAGCCGGCTCTGGACGATCACGCTGGAAATCAGCGTGCTGATGGCACAGTTCCCCAGCAAGGAGATCGCCCAACGCAGCTATGATTTCCGCACGCTGGGCCTTGGTTACGCCAATATCGGCGGGCTGTTGATGAATATGGGGCTGGGTTACGACAGCGATCAGGCCCGCGCCATCTGTGGCGCGCTGACCGCGATCATGACCGGCGTCGCCTATGCCACCTCGGCCGAGATGGCGGCTGAACTGGGGCCGTTCCCCGGCTATAAAAAGAACGCCCGCCATATGCTGCGCGTCATCCGCAACCACCGCGCCGCCGTTCACGGCACCGGCAGCTATGAGGGGGTGAATGTCCGCCCGGTCGAGCTGGATGCCGAGAATTGCCCCGACCCGCGTCTGGTGGCGCTGGCGCAAGGGGCCTGGGACGAGGCGCTGACGCTGGGGGAAGAGCACGGTTTCCGCAATGCGCAGGCGACCGTGATCGCGCCCACCGGCACGATCGGTCTGGTGATGGATTGCGACACCACCGGCATCGAGCCCGATTTCGCGCTGGTCAAGTTCAAGAAGCTGGCCGGCGGCGGTTACTTCAAGATCATCAACCGCTCGGTTCCCGCCGCGCTGGAAACACTGGGTTACGGCTCGGCCCAGATCGAGGAAATCATCGCCTATGCCGTGGGCCATGCGAGCCTTGGCAATTGCCCCGGCATCAATCATTCCAGCCTGATCGGCCACGGTTTCGGCCCGCGCGAGCTGGAAAAGATCGATGCGGCGCTGGCCTCGGCCTTTGATATCCGCTTCGTCTTCAACCAATGGACGCTGGGCGAGGAGTTCTGCAAGGGCACGCTGGGCATTCCGGCCGACAGGCTGAACGATCCCGGCTTCGACCTTTTGCGCCATCTTGGTTTCACCAAGGCCCAGATCGACGCCGCTAACGATCATGTCTGCGGCACCATGACGCTTGAAGGGGCGCCGCATCTGGATCCCGCGCATCTGCCGGTTTTCGACTGCGCCAATCCCTGCGGCAAAAAGGGCACCCGCTATCTGTCGGTGGACAGCCATATCCGCATGATGGCGGCGGCGCAGAGCTTTATCTCGGGCGCGATTTCCAAGACGATCAACATGCCCAACAGCGCCTCCATCGCCGATGCGCTGGCCGCCTATGAGCTGAGCTGGTCGCTGGGCATCAAGGCCAATGCGCTTTACCGCGACGGCTCGAAGCTGAGCCAGCCCCTGGTCGCCGCGCTGGTCGAGGATGACGACGAGGCCGAGGACATCCTGGCCAGCGGCAGCCCGCAGGAAAAGGCCGCCGTGATCGCCGAAAAGATCGTCGAGCGGATCATCGTCAAAGAGGCCGTGCGCAGCCATCGCGAAAAGCTGCCGCAGCGCCGCAAGGGCTATACCCAGAAGGCGGTCGTCGGCGGGCACAAGGTCTATCTGCGCACCGGCGAATATGACGACGGCAAGCTGGGCGAAATCTTCATCGACATGCACAAGGAGGGCGCGGGTTTCCGGGCGATGATGAACAATTTCGCCATCGCCGTGTCCGTGGGCCTGCAATATGGTGTGCCGCTTGAGGAATTCGTCGACGCCTTCACCTTCACCCGCTTCGAACCGGCGGGCATGGTGCAAGGCAATGACAGCATCAAGAACGCCACCTCGATCCTGGATTATGTGTTCCGCGAACTGGCCGTGAGCTATCTGGACCGCACCGATCTGGCGCATGTGCAGCCGCAGGGCGCGCGGTTCGACGATCTGGGCGGCGGCGAGGGCGAGGCAAGCCCGAACATCGCCCCGGTCAGCGACGGCGCTTCGCGTTCGCTGGAAATGCTGCGTCAGATCAGCTCGACCGGCTATCTGCGCAAGCGCCTGCCGCAGGATCTGGTGAGCCTTCAGACCGAGGTGTCGGCGATCGCCATCGGGGTTGCTGAAAGCGCCGAGGTCTCGGGCGAGGTTGCGGTGATGGATGCGCGCACCAAGGCCCGGATGCAGGGATATGAGGGCGATCCCTGTGGCGAATGCGGCAATTACACCCTGGTGCGCAACGGCACCTGCATGAAGTGCAACACTTGCGGCGGCACCAGCGGTTGCAGCTAGCCGCGGCCCGCCGGCCGCATCCGCGCGCGAAAAGCAAAAGGCCCGGCGCATCGCAGCCGGGCCTTTGTCGTTGCGGGATCGGGCGCGGCCTCAGGCCAGATCGGCCAGCGTGTTGCCATAGGCCTTGCGTTCGATCGAGGCCCAGATCGGGTTGCTTTCGTAAAGCTGGGCGATCTCGTCCCTGGTGAACCAGAAATCCAGCCCCTTGACATATTGGACCTTGGTTTCGTTGATGCGCGGCACTTCGCCCACATCGAAGCCAAAGAACCCGCTCATATCCTCGCGCAGGTTTTCCAGCCGGAACCAGGTGTCCACCTCCGGGGTGTTGTATTGGCGGATCATGTTGTCGGCCTTGTGGTGAAAGCCGGAATGTTCGAAGAACTCGCCGCGCACCAGCATTTCGCGGGTGGGGACGCGGTGGTTCGGCGGCCGCTCATATTCGAAATGGACACGGCTCAGCAACCATCCGGGCAGGCGCCGGATGCAGGCAGAGATGCGCTTTCCGGTCGGGTCGAAGCTGGGATCGTATTTGACGCGCCCGGCCACGCTTTGGTGCCAGATCACCTCGTGCTTGGGGCTGATGATGTCGAAATTCACGCCCGGCGTGCCGCGAAGGGCGCTTTGCAGGCAGCGCTCGACCGAGGTTCCGCCGCATTTGGGCACATGAAGCCAGATGAAATCGGGTCCGATGATCACGGGTTGTCTCCGTTCTGGTGGGCGCGTCGGCTGTCGCGCTATTGTCTGCCCTTTAGGGGGTTTCGGAGGATGATCCAAGGGGGGGCGGCGCCGCGCGACGGGTATCCGAGGGCTGGCGACGCAGCGATCCGCGCTGAATCAGCCGCGAGCGCAGCCTGCGAAGGCTGCCCGTGGCCGGAACCGGTCCCGCATCGGCGGGGCGCGACAGCCAGTCGATGGCGGCGGCGGCGATATCGGCCACGGGCTGGGCGAATGTGGTCAGGTCATAGCCTTCCCAGCGCGCCTGCGGGATGTCGTCAAAGCCGATCAGCGACAGCTGGCCCGGTATGTCGATGCCCAGCCGCCAGCGCGCGACATCCATGATCCCGCAAGCCATCAGATCGGTGGTGCAAAAAATCCCGTCGGGCCGGTCCGCCCGCGTCAACAGCGCCATGCCCAGATCCAGCCCGGTTTCATAGGCCGTGGGCCCGAAACGCGCCTCGATCAGATCGATGCCCGTGGCCCGGGCGGCGGCGCGAAAGCCGCGTTCGCGTTCGATCAGGCTGGTCGTGCCCGCCTCGGACGAGGCCAGCGCCGGACGCCGGCACCCGGCCGCCCTCAGCAGCATCAGCGCGCGTTCTCCGGCCTCGGCATCGTCCAGCCGGATGCGAACCGATCCGGGGCGTTCCTCGTCGCGGTTGATCAGCACCAGCCGCATGCCGTTGCGCAGACAGGTTTCGGCCAGCGACGGCGCCGGCATGCCGGACAGGAAAATGGCGGCATCGGCGCGATAGCTGATCGCCTGACGCAGCGCATGTTCGACGCTTTCATCCGAACGGTCGGTATTGATCAGCACGCCCACCTTGCCCGCCGCCTGCAATTGCCGCGTCAGCTCGGCCAGCAAATTCGCGCGATAGGGCGTGTCGATTTCCGCCGCGATCAGCGCCACCAGCCCGGTTTCGCTGCGGATCAGCCCGCTGGCCAGCCGGTTGACCTGATAGCCGAGCCTGTCGGCCGCCTCGAGGATGCGCGCCCGCGTGTCCGGCGAGATGCTGGCCCCCTGCGTGAAACAGCGCGACACCGAGGCGCGCGAGACCCCGGCGAGTTCGGCGACATCGCGGGCATTGACCGATCTGCGTGCCATGGCTTTCCTCCGGTTTTGAACAGCTTTGCATAAAGCCGCCTGCGGTACATCACCATATTTTTCCGGTGCTGTACATTTTTTGTTGACACAAAGGCCGGTGATGCGGAACCTTCATGAACAGCTTTGCAATAAGCGCCCCGAGACAGGGAAAAGGGAGGAAGAAATGAAAACCGGATATGCCGCCGCGCTGGCGGGTGCGGCCATGGCGTTGCCCGCCTTTGCCGGGGCTGCCGAACTGAACCTGATCTGTTCGGCCGATGTGGTCATCTGCGAAAAGCTGGTGACGGAATTCGAGGCCGCCCATGCCGATATCGACGTGAACATGGTGCGCCTGTCCTCGGGCGAGGCCTATGCCAAGGTCCGGGCCGAGGCGCGCAACCCGCAGACGGATCTGTGGTGGGGCGGCACGGGCGACCCGCATCTTCAGGCCGCGGCGGATGGGTTGACGATGGAATATGCCTCGCCGTCGCTGCCGCAATTGCACGATTGGGCGGTCAAGCAGGCCGAGGTTTCCGGCAACCGCACGGTCGGCGTCTATACCGGCGCGCTTGGCTGGGGCTACAACACCGACATCTTCACGAAAAAGGGGCTCAAGGCGCCGGCCTGCTGGGCCGATCTGCTGGCCCCCGAGCTCAAGGGCGAAATCCAGATCGCCGATCCGAATTCCTCGGGGACCGCCTATACCGCGCTGGCCACGCTGGTCCAGCTGATGGGCGAGGACGAGGCCTTTGACTATCTGAAGAAACTCAACGCCAATATCGCGCAATATACCAAATCCGGCTCGGCGCCGGTCAAGGCGGCGGCGCGGGGCGAAACCGGGCTGGGCATCGTCTTCATGCATGACGCCGTCAGCCAGAAGGTCGAGGGTTTCCCCATCGCGGTCGTCGCCCCCTGCGAGGGGACCGGCTATGAGGTTGGTTCGATGTCGATCATCGAGGGCGCGCAAAACCCCGATGCGGCCAAGGTGTTCTATGAATGGGTGCTGACCCCCGAGGCACAGAACCTGATGCCCGAGGCGGGATCCTTCCAGATCGCGTCGAACAAGGCGGCCAAGACCTCGGCCGAGGTGCCCGATCTGTCGAATATCAAGCTGATCGACTATGATTTCGCCAAATACGGCTCGGCCGAGGTGCGCAAGGCGCTGTTGTCGCGCTGGGATGCCGAAATCGGCGGGCGCGCGGGCGAATAGCCCATGACCTGCGGGGCGCGCCGGGTGACGGCGCCCCCGAACGGTGACGCAAACATGCCCCGGGGCCGGCGCGGATGATGCCCGCGCGCGCCCCGAACGGGCACGAAGCCGCGGACGGATACCCAGATGACGGATGACAACAGGCGGCTGACCCGCATTCTGATCGGCGCTGTGCTCGCGCTTTTGCTGGTGCCCTGGTACCGGGTGCGCGCCGGATTTTTCAGCTTTGACTGGCTCGGCGGGATGTTTTCGCAAGGCGATCTTTTGCCCGGCGCGATACAGGCCCTGACCGGGCGCTGGCAGCTTTGGCCGCTGATCGTGCTGATCGGGCTGGCGCTGGTCCTGCGGGGGCGCCCGTCGGGTGCGGCGCGCGGCCGGCAAATGGTGCTGATCGGTGCGGCCGGGCTGGGCTGGATGGCGTTCGAGGGGCTGGCCATCGGCATGCGCGGCTGGAACTGGGGGCTGCTGCAATCGCTTTTTGGCGATGTCGCGGGCCAGCCGGCCTTTGGCGCGGGTGCGGTGGTGCTGGCGGTGGTCTTTACCTGCCTGATTTCATTCGGCAAGGCCGAACAGGGCGCGCTCAAGGGCGATGCCTTCGTACTGACCTCGATCGCGCTGTTGATCCTTTTGGTCGCGGTGTTCGTATTCTATCCGATCCTGTCGATCTTTACCGGCGCGTTTCAGGATTTCGACGGCTCGTTCACCACCGAGGGCGTGGCGCGCAATATCGGCGATCCCAAGATCTGGGGTCTGGGCTGTCTGATCGGCGGCAATGCCTGTGGCGTGGCGTGGCGGACGCTGTTTCTGGCCATCTGCACGGCCAGCGCCTCGACCGCGCTGGGGCTGGCCTTCGCGCTGGTGGCGACGCGCACCGCCTTTCCCTTCAAAAAGGGGCTGCGGCTGCTGACCATCCTGCCGATCATCACGCCGCCCTTTGTCGTCGGCCTGTCACTGACCATGCTTTTGGGCCGGTCGGGCACCATCACCCAGGTGATCGAGGCCGCGACGGGCTGGGAAATGGGGCGCTGGCTTTACGGGCTGCCGGGGATCTGGCTGGCCCAGGTGCTCAGCTTCACCCCGATTTCCTTTCTGGTACTGATCGGCGTCGTCGAAGGCGTCAGCCCCTCGATGGAGGAAGCCAGCCAGACCCTGCGCGCCGGGCGCTGGCGGACATTCCGCCATGTCTCGCTGCCGCTGATGGCGCCGGGACTGGCCAATGCGTTTTTGATCGGCTTCATCGAAAGCATGGCCGATTTCGGCAATCCGCTGGTTTTGGGCGGCTCGGGCGGGGTGCTGTCGACCGAGATCTTCTTTTCGGTGGTCGGCGCACAGAACGACCCCTCGCGCGCGGCGGTTCTGGCGGCGATCCTGCTGTTCTTCACGCTCTCGGCCTTTCTGGCACAGCGCTTCTGGTTGGCGGGGCGCAGTTTTGCCACGGTGGGCGGCAAGGGCGATGGCGGAAGCCATGCGCAATTGCCGGCACGCGCCGCGGTGCCGGTCGTCGGCATCGTGAGCTTGTGGTGCGTCTTTACCGTTGTCGTCTATGCGATGATCCTGTTTGGCGGCTTTGTCAAACTCTGGGGGCTGGATCACAGCCTGACGCTGGAACATTACGCCCGCGCCTTTGGCATCAGCTTCGATGGCGGCATCCGCTGGACCGGGGTGGCGTGGAACAGCTTCTGGACCACGATGATGATCGCGCTGATCGCGGCGCCGCTGACGGCGGCGGTGGGGCTTTTGACCGGCTGGCTGATCGCGCGGCAGAAATTCCCCGGCAAATCGGTGTTCGAATTCATGCTGATGATGAGCTTTGCGATCCCCGGCACGGTGATCGGGATCAGCTATATCATGGCCTTCAACCTGCCGCCGATCCAGATGACCGGCACTGCGCTGATCCTTGTGGCCTGTTTCGTGTTCCGCAACATGCCCGTGGGGGTGCGCGGCGGCGTCGCCGCCATGGCCCAGATCGACGGCTCGCTGGACGAGGCGTCGCTGACGCTGGGCGCGGCTTCGGGGCGGACGCTCACGCGGGTGATCCTGCCTTTGCTCAGGCCGGCGATCATGGCGGCGCTCGTCTATAGTTTCGTGCGCGCCATCACCTCGATTTCGGCGGTGATCTTTCTGGTCTCGGCCAAATACAACATGGCGACGGCCTATATCGTCGGGCTGGTCGAGAATGGCCAGTACGGGGTCGCCATCGCCTATTCCTCGGTGCTGATCGTGGTCATGGTCGCGGTCATCGCCACATTCCAGCTGTTGGTGGGCGAGCGTCGGCTGCGTCGCCCGAAACCGGCGCCCGCCCAGAAAACGGAGATCACGGCATGAGCCAATCGCAACGGGGCGCGGTCGAATTTCGCGCCGTGCGCAAGAACTACGGCGCCTTCACCGCCATTCCGCAACTTGACCTGCGCATCGAGCCGGGCGAGCTGGTGACGCTGCTCGGGCCTTCGGGCTGTGGCAAGACCACGACGCTGCGCATGCTGGCCGGGCTTGAGACGCCGACCGAAGGCGCGATCCTGATCGGCGGGCAGGATGTGACGCGCCTGCCGCCGAACCGGCGCGACGTGACCATGGTGTTTCAAAGCTATGCGCTGTTTCCGCATATGAGCGTGGCGCAGAACGTGGCCTATGGGCTGGAATCGGGGGGCATGTCGCGGGCGATGGCGGCCGAGGCGGCGGCACAGGGGCTGGCGCTGGTCGGGCTGGACGGTCTGGGCGCGCGGCTGCCGTCCGAGCTGTCGGGCGGCCAGCAACAGCGCGTCGCCGTGGCCCGCGCGCTTGTGCTTGAGCCGCAGGTGCTGTTGCTCGATGAGCCGCTTTCAAATCTGGACGCGCGCCTGCGCCGGCGGGTGCGCACCGAAATCCGCGAATTGCAACAACGGCTGGGCTTTACCGCCGTCTATGTCACCCATGATCAGGACGAGGCCCTGGCCGTATCCGACCGCATCATCGTGATGAAGGACGGCCGCATCGCCCAGGACGGTGCCCCGCATGAGCTTTATGAATATCCCGCCTCGGAATTCATCGCCGATTTCATTGGCGAGGCGAATGTCGTCGAGGGCCGCGTCCTGCGGGTCGAGCGGGGGCGGGCGCAGGTCGATCTGGCCGGGCAGCGGGTCGAATTGCCGGCCCGGGGCGCCATCGAGGGTCCGGTCAAGCTGGCGCTGCGCCCGAATGCCTTTGTTCTGGTCGATGCCGCCGAGGGGGCCGATGCCGGGACAGGGGGCGCGGATGCCGCGATCCCCGGCCGCGTGCTCAGTTCGGCCTATCTGGGCGATCACGCGGAATATGAATTCGACACGCCCCTGGGCCGGCTTTTCGTCGTGGACGCATCGGGCGGCAGCCTGCGCGGCACCGGACAGACCGTCGGCCTGCGTCTGGCCGGGCGCGGTCTGGCCCTTATTTCCTGAATCAGCAGAGACATCATGACAATCGATTTGAATTCCCGACTGGCCACCGCCGAAGCCATCGCCCGGCAGGCCGGCAAGCTGGCGCTGGATTATTTCCGCAAGCGCGATCAACTGGACATCCAGACCAAGCGCTCGCTCAGCGACATGGTTTCCGAGGCCGACCGCGAGACCGAGACCCTGATCCGCGCCGCCCTCTCCGAGGCCTATCCCGAGGACGCGCAACTGGGCGAGGAACACGGTCTCAGCGACGGGGTTTCCGGGCTGACCTGGGTGATCGACCCGATCGACGGCACCGCGCCCTATCTGATGGGGATGCCGGGCTGGTGCGTCTCGATCGGGCTGATGGATGCCGATGGCCCGCTTTTGGGGGCGATTTATGCGCCGGTTCTGGACGAGATGTATCTGGGTCTGCGCGGGCAAGGCGCGACGCTGAACGGCCGCCCGATCCGGGTGACCGGGCGCTTTACGCTGGAAACCGGGCTTCTGGGGCTGGGCGGCAATGACAAGGTCCCGGCCGCACGGATGGGACAGCTGGTCGGCGATCTGGCCGGGCAGGGGATCGCCTGGACGCGCTATGGTTCGGGCGCGCTGATGCTGGCCTTTGTCGCCGCCGGCCGTTTGACCGGCTATGTCGAGGCGCGGATGAGCATCTGGGACTGTCTGGCCGCCTATGCGATCATCCGGGCGGCGGGCGGGCGCACCGGCCCCTTGCCGCCGGCCGGGGCGATGCTTGACAGTTTCCCGGTGCTGGGCGCGATCCCCGCGGCCTTTGACCGCTTGCACGAACTGACCCGGTTCGACGCGCCCGACTGGCGGCTTTGACGCGCCGGGGCGATCATGCTTGAGTGATCGCGAGGTTGCGAAAAGGGGGCGGGATGGACGGGGCGCTTGCCGATCTTAAGGTGGTCGAGATCGCGGGGCTGGGGCCGACGCCCTTTGCCGCGATGTGGCTGGCCGATCACGGCGCCCGTGTCATCCGCATCACCCGGCCCGGCGCCCGTCATGTGCTGGGACTGGACCGCGATGTGCTGGACCGTGGCCGCGACTGGCTGGAGCTGGATCTGAAATCCGCCGGGGGGCGCGCGACCGCCCGCGCGCTGATCGCCCGCGCCGATGCGCTGATCGAGGGCATGCGCCCCGGCGTGATGGAGCGGCTGGGCCTTGGGCCCGGCGATTTTCCCGAAAATCCGGGGCTGGTCTATGGTCGTATGACCGGCTGGGGACAGGCGGGGCCGCTGGCGCATTCGGCGGGCCACGATCTGACCTATCTGGCGATCACCGGCGCGCTGTACGCCATTGGCCCGGCCGGCCATCCGGTGCCGCCGCTGAACCTTCTGGGCGATTTCGCCGGCGGCTCGATGTATCTGGTGGCGGGAATGCTCGCCGGGGTGATCAACGCGCGCCGGACCGGGCAGGGGCAGGTCGTGGATGCCGCGATCTCGGACGGGGTTCAGCATCTGATGGCGATGATTTCGGGGATGCGGACGGCCGGGATGTGGCAGGACCGCCGCGAGGCCAATATTCTGGACGGTGCCGCGCCCTATTATCGCTGCTATGAATGCGCCTGTGGCGACCATCTGGCGGTGGGCGCGATCGAGCCGCAATTCTGGGCCGAACTTCTGCGCCGTCTGGGGATCGAGGCGGGTGAGCTGCCGGATCGTCACGATCCCGCGAACTGGCCGGCCCTGCGCGAGGTGCTGGGCGCGCGCATCGCCACGCGGTCGCGCGACGACTGGGCCGCCCTGCTTGAGGGCACGGATGCCTGTGCCGCGCCGGTGCTCTCGATTGACGAGGCGGGCGCGCATCCCCATAACCGCGCCCGTGCCGTCCACGGCCCCGATGGCCCGGTGCCCGCGCCGCGCCTCTCGGCGACGCCGGGTCGGCTGCGCGATGGTCATGCATTGACCCCGGATCAGGCGCTGGCCCGTTTCGGATAAAGCCGGGCCGCGCCCGCCCATCGCGGTTGACTTTGCCACCCGAATCCGCGATACAACCGCGACCGGCCGGGCCTTGCCCGTTGCCGGCATGTTATTTTGACCCTCACCCATGCCAAGGGTGCGCTGTCCGAAGGCGGGCCAAAGCCCAAGAACACCTGTTCAGAACAGGGGCCACAGGATGCGGAAGAATAAGGAAAGACGGAATGTTCGCAGTTCTCAAGACGGGCGGCAAGCAGTACCGGGTTCAATCCGGTGACGTGCTGCGCGTCGAAAAGCTGAACGCCGAAGCCGGCGACAAGGTGCAATTCAACGACGTGCTGATGATCGGCGCGACCGTTGGCGCGCCGCTGGTGGCCGGTGCCGCCGTGCAGGCCGAAGTGATCGACACGATCAAGGCCGACAAGGTCATCACCTATGTCAAACGCCGCCGCAAGCACAGCTCGCAGCGCACCCGCGGCCATCGCCAGCAGCTGACCCTGGTCCGCATCACCGACCTGCTTGAAAAGGGCGGTGACAAGACCGACGTGAAGGCCGCCGTTGGCGCCCGCACCAAGGTCGAGGCCCCCGCGAAACCGGCGAAAGCCAAGAAAGCCAAAGCCGAAGCATCGGCCGAAGCCGCCAGCGAATAAGGAGACTGACCCATGGCACATAAAAAAGCAGGCGGTTCGTCCCGCAACGGCCGCGATTCGGCCGGTCGCCGTCTTGGCGTGAAACTCTATGGTGGTCAGCAGGCCGTCGCCGGTAACATCATCGTGCGTCAGCGCGGCACCACCTGGTGGGCCGGCCAGAACGTCGGCATGGGCCGCGACCATACCCTGTTCGCGCTGACCGACGGTCAGGTGAGCTTCCGCAAGGGGCTCAAGGGCCGCACCTATATTTCCGTGCTGCCGGCCAATATCGAGGCTGCCGAGTAAACCGATTTTAACACTCGGGTGCTAAAGGGGGGATCGGCCAAGGCCGGTCCCCTTCGCGTTTGCATTGGCGGCACCCATATTGATATCGAGTAGACGGGGGAGATTGACGAGATGGTCGAAGTGATTGCCTCGGACCTGCAACGGCAGGGCGAGCATATGACCGAGCGTTTTCTGCTGCGGCCGCTGCGGCCGTCGGATGCCGGGCTGATCGCCCATTACACCGCCGACCGGCGGGTGGCCGAGGGGACCCGCTCGATTCCGCATCCCCTGCCGCCCGGCGCCGCCGAGGCCTATGTGCGTCGCGCGCTTTCAACGGATCGGGATGAGGATGTCTGGGCCATCGACGGCTCGGCCAATCGTCTGGCCGAATTGCTGGGCGTGGTCTCGCTGACCCGGATGGAGGCGGATCAGTCCGAACTGGGCTTCTGGGTCGGGGCGGGGTTCTGGAATACCGGCTTTGCCACCGAGGCGGTCGCCGCGCTGGTCGAGGCCAATCCCCACAAGTCGCGCACCCTGTTTGCCGAGGCGTTTCAGGACAATCCCGGCTCGGCCCGGGTGCTGACCAATTGCGGTTTCGAGTATCTGGGTGATGCGGAAAGCTGGTCGGTGGCGCGGGATGCGCGGGTGCCGACCTGGACCTATCTGCGCAAGATGGGGTGATGGGGCGATTGTAAAGGGTGCCTTGCCGGCGCCCTTTACCGCCTTATTGCGGCGAAAGCCGGCGCTTGCCGCCCCGCAATCGGGGGCTTCAGGGGGAAAGGTTGGTCCGACCGGGCCTTTCTCTGGGCTTGCGCTGTCCCCGTGATCGTCGCGGCTTTGGGGCGGGCATGACCGTATACCGTTCCGCGCCCCGGATTGGCGGCTGGAACGGTCGTCTTGAACAGCTCAGACAATATCCAACGGATGCGCAGCGATATCATCGCGATGGCGCGCCCGTCCATGTCAGATGCGGTCTTGCGCCAAGCTTACCCCGCCACGCCCCCTGGCCAGGACCGGTTTCAGGGGCGCAGGCTGATGGCGTTGCCCGCACCCGAAATCACCACCTCGCGCAGATTGCTCATCGCGGCGGTCGAAAGCGTCATGCCGACGGTGATGGTGTCGCTGGTGGGATTGGCCGCATTGGCGGCGGCGAATGTCTCGGGATTGGGCGGGGTGCCGACCAGCCGCAAGCGCAAGACGCCGTTCTCATCGGCGCGGATGCGGCCGCGGGGCATCGCCACCTCGGGGATCAGCTCGACATCCCACCAGCCCTTTGTCGCGGCCAGCCCGGTCACGGTCAAAAGGCGCCCCTCGTAAAGCGGCTCCCATTTCGCGCTGATGACGCGCGCCAGAGGCTGGCGGCCATCCTGCGAGGCGGTCGGATAGCCGCCCTCGGGGGCAAGCGTCGTCGGTTCCGATGATCCGCCGCCGAACCAGCCCAGCGGGTTCCATTGACTGTCCGACACGCGGCTGCAACCGGCCAGTACAAGCATGGCGCAGCCAATCGAGGCCAATGTTCTGATCCGCATGAGGACTGTCCCTGTTTCCCTTGTTGCTGCGGCAGTGATAGGCCAAACCGGGCGGGCGCGAAAGCCTCTTTGACCTTGCGCGCCGGCCGGGTTATCCCAAAGACCGCCCGCCGGATCCCTGCCCGGACTGGGCATCGATGCGAAAGGACCCCCATGGCCACCCCCGCCTTTGAAGAGATCGCCGAAACCTTCGACTTCCTCGACGATTGGGAGGACCGCTATCGCCATGTCATCGAACTGGGCAAGGCGATGCCGGCCATGGCCCCCGAATTGCAGGTGCCGGCCACCAAGGTCGAGGGCTGCGCCAGTCAGGTCTGGATCATGCCCCGCATCGAAGACGGTCGTTTCGATTTTGAAGGGGATAGCGACGCGCTGATCGTGCGCGGGCTGATCGCCATTCTGCATGCGCTTTATGCCGGCGTCCCGGTGGCCAGGATCGCCGCCATCGACGCGCCGCAGGAACTGGGCCGGCTGGGCTTGCAGGATCACCTTTCGGCGCAGCGATCCAACGGGCTGCGCGCCATGGTGGAACGGATCCGGCTGTTGGCGGCCTCGGCCTGAATTCAGCCGCCGCGGCGATGGGCGATCCAGCCGCCGCCCAGAACCCGCGTGCCTTCGGTCGCGTAAAAGACGCAGGCCTGACCGGGGCTGACGCCTTCTTCGGGGGCAAGCAGCTCGACCTCGGCGCGGCCGGGGCCGGTCACGCGCAGGATCGCCGGGCGCGGCGGCCGGGTCGACCGGATCCGGGCCTGAATGGCGATTTCACCGGAAAACGGCATGTCGCCGAGCCAGTTCACCTCGGTCACGGGGACGGTCTTGGTGGCCAGCGCCTGTTTGGGGCCGACGATCACCCGCCGCGTTTCGGGGTCAAGCCGGACGACGTAAAGCGGATCGCCCAGCCCGCCAATGCCCAGCCCGCGCCGCTGTCCGATGGTGTAATGGATCACGCCGCGATGCTGACCCAGGACATTGCCGTCCATATCGACGATCTCGCCGGGATCGGCGGCGCCGGGGCGCAGCTTTTCGATCACGCTGGCATAATTGCCGTCGGGCACGAAACAGATGTCCTGACTATCCGGTTTGTCGGCAACCGCCAGCCCGTATTGCGCGGCCAGCGCCCGGGTTTCGGCCTTGCTGGCCAGTCCGCCCAGCGGAAAGCGCAGGAAATCCAGCTGTTCCTGCGTGGTTGAAAACAGGAAATAGCTTTGGTCGCGGGCCACATCGGCGGCCATGTGCAATTCGGCCCGCTCGGGGCCATCAAGGCGGCGGATGTAATGCCCGGTGGCCATGCAATCGGCATCCAGTTCACGCGCGGTTTGCAGCAGATCGCGGAATTTCACCCGCTCATTGCAGCGGATACAGGGCACCGGGGTGGCGCCGGCCAGATAGGCATCGGCGAATTCCTCGATCACGGATTCGCGGAACTTGTTTTCGTAATCAAGGACATAATGTGGAAATCCGACGCGTTCGGCAACACGGCGGGCGTCATGAATATCCTGACCGGCGCAGCAGGCGCCCTTTTTGGCCAGGGCCGCGCCGTGATCATAAAGCTGCAAGGTCACGCCGATCACGTCATACCCCTGCGATGCCAGCATCGCCGCCACGACCGAACTGTCGACGCCGCCCGACATGGCGACAACCACGCGCGTCTGCGCCGGGGGCTTGCGAAAGCCCAGCGAATTCATCGGCATATCCTGGGCCGCCTTGCGCAGATCGGTTCCTGGCATTGTCATGGATCGTCCTTTCGCGGTCCGCGTCCGGCCGCTGCATTTCATGACATTTATAGGAAAAAATCGCCAATTCTCAAGGGGAGGACGGGCTTTTTGGCGCCGCGCTTCACCTCGGCTTAAGAACTCTGTGACAGAAACTAGGCAAGAAAGACGGGAACTTGCCGATGTTTTTGAAGAAAAACCATGGACCGCGGATCGTGATGCTTTCGGATGGCAGCGTGCTGAGCCTTGCCGACCTGCCCGATGTCGGAACGCGCTGGGTCGCAAGCCGCAAGGCGATCGTGGTCGATGCGGTCAATCACGGCCTGATCACGCGGGACGAGGCGATTCGCCGCTATGGCCTGACCGAGGAAGAGTTCGACACCTGGTCAAGCGCGGTGCGAAAGCACGGACGAAATGCGTTGAAAATCACGCAATTGCAAAAATTTCGACAACTTTAAGATGTATTTATACATTTGATTCCCCGGTAACGTGATATTAACCATTTGCTGCCAAGACTTTCATCATCGGGTTAGCAAGGGGAACTGACATGCGAATCCTTCTTGTGGAGGATGATCCTACCACGGCGCGCAGCATCGAGATGATGCTGACCCACGCCAGCTATAACGTCTATCGCACCGATATGGGCGAAGAAGGCATCGATCTGGCAAAGCTCTATGATTACGACCTGATCCTGCTGGATCTGGACCTGCCCGACATGCACGGGATGGAGGTTCTGCGTCAGATCCGCATGTCCCGGGTGGACACGCCGATCCTGATCCTGACCGGCTCGGACGATACGGAAAGCAAACTGCGCGGATTCGGTTTCGGCGCGGATGATTACATGACCAAGCCCTTTAACCGTGATGAACTGATCGCCCGCATTCAGGCGATCATCCGCCGCTCGAAAGGTCACAGCCAGTCGGTCATCCGCACCGGCGAGATGATCGTCAATCTGGACGCCCGCTCGGTCGAGGTCGAGGGGCGGCCCGTCAACCTGACCGGCAAGGAATATCAGATCCTGGAACTGCTCAGCCTGCGCAAGGGCACGACGCTGACCAAGGAAATGTTCCTGAACCATCTTTACGGCGGCATGGACGAGCCCGAGCTGAAGATCATCGACGTTTTCGTCTGCAAGCTGCGCAAGAAACTCGCGGCGGTGATGGGGGGCGAAAGCCATATCGAAACCGTCTGGGGACGCGGCTATGTGCTGCGCGATCCGGTGCGCGAGACGCAGAACCCCGAACGGATGGCGCTGCGCGCCTGAACGCGACTTCCGGGCGGTGCTGGACAATCCGGCACCGACCTCGGTATCACCCGTTCACCTGGAAACGGCCCTGCGGGGCAAGCGATGGTGGAGGGGGCGATGACCGCGGATCACGATGATCAATCCGGAATGGGGCCGGAATCGGTGCCAGTGGAATCGCTGGCGGTCGATGCGCTCGATCCCCGGACCGCGGCGGCTGAGGCCGCCCGCCTGACCGAGGAAATCCGCCGCGCGAACCTTGCCTATCACAACGAGGACGCGCCCTTTCTCAGCGACGCGGAATATGATGCGCGCAAGCGGCGCCTCGATGCGATCGAGGCCCGCTTTCCCGAACTCGCCACTGAGGACAGCCCGACGCAGCAGGTTGGGGCCGCCCCGGACGGGCGTTTTTCCAAGGTCGCGCATCGCCATCCAATGCTGTCGCTGGAAAATGGCTTTCAGGAAGCCGATGTCGAGGCATTTGTGCAGCGTGTCCGGAATTTCCTGAATCTGCCGGTGTCGGCGCCGCTGGACTTCACGGCCGAACCCAAGATCGACGGGCTGTCCTTGTCGCTGCGCTATGAACGGGGCGAACTGGTTCAGGCATTGACGCGCGGTGATGGGGCGATTGGCGAGAATGTCACCGCCAATGCCCGCACCATCCGCGACATTCCCCAGCAACTGACCGGCTCCGACCTGCCCGATGTTCTGGAAATTCGCGGCGAAGTTTACATGTCGCATGAGGATTTCGCACAGCTCAACCAATCCGACAGCGGCCGGGTTTTTGCCAATCCGCGAAATGCCGCCGCTGGATCGCTGCGACAGCTGGATGCGGCCATCACGGCCGCGCGCCCCTTGCGCTTTTTTGCCTATGCCTGGGGGGAAACCAGCGCGCCCTTGGCCGCCACCCAGATGCGGGCGGTCGAGCGGATGGGCGCGATGGGCTTTCAGATCAATCCGCTGACCCGGTTATGCGCCTCGGTTCCCGAAATGCTTGCGGCCTGGTCACAGATCGAACAGATGCGTTCGACGCTGGGCTATGACATCGATGGCGTGGTCTATAAGGTCAACGATCTGGCCTATCAGGCGCGTCTGGGCATGCGTTCGACCACGCCGCGATGGGCGCTGGCACACAAATTTCCCGCCGAGCGCGCCTGGACCCGGCTTGAGGCAATCGACATTCAGGTCGGCCGGACCGGCGCGCTTAGCCCGGTGGCGCGGCTGCATCCGGTGACGGTGGGTGGGGTCGTCGTTTCGAACGCGACGCTGCACAACGAAGATTACATCGCCGGTCGCGGCGGCGACGGCCAGGACATTCGCGGCGGCAAGGACATCCGCGTCGGCGACTGGGTCGAGGTCTATCGCGCGGGCGACGTCATTCCCAAGGTCGCCGATGTCGATCTGGACAAGCGGCCGGACGATGCGCGGCCTTATCTTTTCCCGGTGACCTGCCCGGAATGCGGCTCGCCGGCGATCCGGGATGAGGGCGACTCGGTCCGGCGCTGTACGGGGGGGCTGATCTGTCCGGCGCAGGCGGTCGAAAAGCTGCGCCATTTCGTGTCCCGCGCGGCCTTTGATATCGAGGGGCTTGGCGCGAAACTGGTCGATGAGCTGTTTCGCGACGGCTGGATCACCGAACCGGCGGATATCTTTACCCTGCGGGATCGCTTTGGCCCCGGCCAGCCCCGACAGCTGAAAAACCGCGACGGCTGGGGTGAAAAAAGCGCCAATGCGCTGTTCCAGGCGATTGAAAAACGGCGTGAAATCCCGTTGGAGCGTTTGCTTTTCGCATTGGGCATCCTGCATCTGGGCGAGGTCGCGGCACAGGATCTGGCGCGCCATTACGGCAGTTGGCAGGCGCTGACCGCCGCACTGGATCTGGCGCGTCCGGCCGCCCTGGCGCATCGCCGCGCCGATGAGGCGGCGCTTGCAGAACGCGCCCTGGCCGCGCAACAGGGCCGTCGCGCCCGCATTGCCGAGGCCCGCGCCGCAGCCATTGCCAAGGACGATCCCCCCGCGAATGCCATGACGGCCTGGACGGATCTGATTGCAACCGATGGCATCGGTCCGGTCATGGCGATGTCGCTCTCTGACGCTTTTGCCAATGATCGCGAGCGCGCGGCCATCGACCGCTTGATGCAATTCCTGACACCGCTGCCGCCCAAGGCGCGCGCCACCGACAGCGCCATCGCCGGCAAGACGCTGGTCTTTACCGGCACGCTGGAAAAGATGACCCGGGCCGAGGCCAAGGCCCGGGCCGAGGCGCTGGGGGCCAAGGTGGCGGGGTCGGTTTCCGCCAAGACCGATCTCTTGATCGCGGGTCCCGGTGCCGGATCCAAGGCCCGCAAAGCGACGGAACTGGGCATTGAGGTGATCGATGAGGATCAATGGCTGATCCTGGCCCAAGGATGACGCCGGGCCGGCCACCGGTCCTGTTCCCGCTGTTTGCCGGGGTCGAGACGCTGTCCGGGGTCGGTCCGCGCGCGGCCGAAGCATTCGCCCAGATGGGTGTTACCCGTCTGCGTGACCTGATCCTGACCCTGCCGCATTCCGGGTTGCGCCGCCGCCCGATCGCGGATCTGGCCGAAGCGCGACCACCCGAAATCGTGACCGTCGCGATCACGGTCCTGCGCCACAATCCGCCCGGGACCAAGGGCCGGCCATGGCGGGTGCATTGCACGAACGGGGCGTCCGACCTTCAGATCGTGTTCTTTCATCCCCGCCGCGACTGGATCGAGGCGCAGCTGCCCATCGGCGGCCGGCGCATTGTCTCGGGCAAGATCGAACTGTTCGACGGCATGGCGCAGATGGTGCATCCCGACCATATCGGCGCCGAAAACGCGCCGCCGCCCGCCGAGTTTGAGCCGGTCTATCCGCTTTCGGGGCGGCTGACCCAAGGGGTTGTGCAAAAGGCGGTTGCGGCCGCGATGACGCGCCTGCCCGAAGTGGCCGAATGGATCGACGCCTCGGTTCTTGCGCGCGAGGGTTGGCCGGATTGGTCCACGGCGCTGAGCCGCGCGCATGCGCCACGGGGGGCGCAGGATCTGTCCCCGACCGACCCGGCCCGGGCGCGGCTGGCCTATGATGAGCTTTTCGCCCATCAGATGACGCTGGCGCTTTTGCGACGCGACCGGCGGCGGCAGGCGGGCTTGCAAAGCCATGGCGACGGGGGCCTGCGCGCGCGTGTTCTGGCCGGGCTGCCCTGGCCACCGACCGGGGCGCAGCGGCGCGCGGTCGATGAAATCGCCGCCGATATGGCCGCGCCGCGCCGGATGAACCGGCTGTTACAGGGCGATGTCGGCGCGGGCAAGACGCTGGTTGCCTTTCTTGCGCTGCTTGTCGCGGTCGAAGCGGGCGGGCAGGGCGTGTTGATGGCCCCGACCGAAATTCTGGCCCGCCAGCATTTCCGCGCGCTTGAGCCGCTGGCCCGGCTGGCCGGCATCCGGCTTGAGGTGCTGACCGGGCGCGACAAGGGCGATGCCCGCGCCAATATCCTGACCGATCTGGCCGAAGGGCGGATCGACATTCTGGTCGGCACCCATGCCGTGATCCAGAAAACCGTCGAATTTCACGACCTGCGTCTGGCCATTATCGACGAACAGCACCGCTTTGGCGTCAATCAGCGGATGGAGCTGGGCACCAAGGGCGCGCATCTGCCGCCCGACATGCTGGTCATGACCGCGACGCCGATCCCGCGCTCGCTGGCACTGTCGCAATTCGGCGATATGGATCTGTCGGTGCTGGACGAAAAGCCGGCGGGCCGACAGCCTATCCGTACCACGGTGATCGCCGATACCCGCATGGCCGAGGTGGTCGAGCATCTGGACCGGGCGCTGGCGGGCGGGGCGCGCGCCTATTGGGTCTGTCCCCTGGTCGAGGAAAGCGAGGCCATCGATCTGACCGCCGCCGAGGCGCGGTTTCAGGAATTGCGCGCCCGGTTCGGGGATGAGGTGCGGCTGGTCCATGGCCAGATGCCGGCCGATCAACGGGACGCGGCGATGGCCGATTTCGCCGCCGGGCGCGCGCGGATTCTGGTGGCGACCACGGTGATCGAGGTCGGCGTCGATGTTCCCGAAGCCACGATCATGGTCATCGAGCGCGCCGAAAGCTTTGGTCTGGCACAGTTGCACCAGCTGCGCGGTCGTGTGGGACGGGGTACGGGGGCGTCGAGCTGTGTGCTGATGTATCACGAGCCGCTGTCCGAAACCGGCCGCCGGCGCCTGTCCATCCTGCGCGAAACCGAAGACGGGTTCCGCATCGCCGAAGAGGATCTTGAGATGCGCGGCGCCGGCGATGTGATCGGCACCGCGCAATCCGGCCTGCCACGCTTTCGCATCGCCGATCTGGAACGGCAAGCCGGGCTGATGGCGGTTGCGCGCAAGGATGCGCAGGCATTTCTGGAACGCGATCCCACGATGGAAAGCGAACGCGGCCGCGCCGTTCGGCTGCTCTTGTGGCTGATGGAACAGGACCGGGCGATCCGGTTGATCTCGGCCGGGTAATATTCGTTAAATGTTCCTAAAAAGTTCTTTACTTCATCGGGTCAATGTGAGAACAAAGTATAAACATACCGTGGAGACGCCCAATGACTCGTGAAGTTCTTTCCGACCTGATCGGCACCGTCGCGATCTCGGTGACCGCCATCATCCTGTTCTCGCTGCCGTCGATCCTGGCGGCCTGAGCCCGAATTTCTGTCCCTTACTGCCCCGCGCTATGGCCCGCCTTCTCGCCTGGAGGCGTCATTCCTTCCCTCGGACGATCATGCGCGCAACTGCCGGCCCCGATGGGCCGGCTTTTTCATTAAGGGTGGGCGGCAATCAGGCCGGCGAGGCGTCGATGGCGCCCAAAAGCGCCTCCCATGCCAGCAGGATCGAGGCATGGCGATTGGGAAACTCCCGTGCCGGAAGCAGCGCTTCAAGCCCGTCGAAAGGGGCCGCAGGAACCGGTGCCTCGGTTTTCAGCATGGCCTGCAATTCATCGCGGGCGCGCGCGATCTCGTCCCGCGAACGTCCCAGCGCGACGGCGCCCAGCACCCCGGCCGAGGCCTGTCCCAGCGCGCAGGCCCGCACCTCTTGTCCGAAATCGGCGATATGGCCGTCCCGCATCACCACATGCGCGGTGACCGAGGACCCGCATTGCGGCGAACGCTTGTGCGCGCTGCCGGTGGCGCCGTCAATCTTGCCCAGATGCGGGATGTCGGTGGCCAGGGCCAGGATGCGCCGCGAATAAAGCTGCATCAGATCGGTGTCGGACATGATCTTTCCCCCCGGGCTACCGTGGCTTAGATAGGTGTCGCCAAACCGAAAGGAAAGTCGATGTTCGATCCCGCCAGCCTTAAATACGATGCGAATGGTCTTATTCCCGCCATCGCACAGGATCATTTGACGGGCGAGGTCTTGATGATGGCCTGGATGAACAATGAATCTATCCAGAAAACGCTTGAAACATCCCGCGTAACCTATTGGTCAAGATCGCGTAGTTCATTCTGGATCAAGGGCGAGACTTCGGGGCATATCCAAAAGCTGATCGAGATGCGGGTCGATTGCGATCGCGATTGCCTGTTGCTTTTGGTCGATCAGGCCGGTCCGGCCTGTCACACCAACCGGCGCAGTTGTTTCTATACGGCGCTGCGCGAGGGGGATGAGGTCATCATCATGGAACCTCAAAACCCGAGCATCTGACGGATATCGGCGGGGCTCGCGCCCTCGGCACGATAAAGGCGCAGGGCGCGGGCGTCGTCGCGTTTGGCGAGGCGTTTTCCGGCCTCGTCGCGGATCAGCCGGTGGTGGTGATAGCGCGGCGTGGAAAACCCCAGAAGTTTTTGAAGAATGATGTGGATATACGTTGAATCCAAAAGGTCTTTTCCACGCGTGACCAATGTGATCCCTTGCGCCGCATCATCCACCACCACCGAAAGATGATAGCTGCTGCCCATGCCACGCCGGGCCAGAACGACGTCACCGATACCGTCGATAATATCGGGGGTTGTCAGGCGATAGGGATGGCCCGGGGCGATGTTTTCGTCGCAAAAGGCGATCTCGTCCACCTTCAGGTGATCGAGCGCACGGGCGACGTTCAGGCGGATGGCATCGCCCGGGGTGGCATCGGACATGCGGCGGTGGCGGCAGATGCCCGGATAGACCGGACCGTCCGGGCCAATGACGGGTGCCGCGCCCTCTTGCGGGGCGGAAAGTGCGGCGCGGATATCGGCGCGACGACATTGGCAGGGATAGATCAGATCCAGCGCAGAAAGTCGATCCAGCGCGGCCTGATAGGCGGGCAGGCGTTCGGATTGACGCAGGACCGACTGCGGCCAGTCAAGGCCCAGCCAGTGCAGATCCTCGGCGATCATCGCCTCATATTCCGGGCGACAGCGGCTTTGATCGATATCCTCGATCCTGAGCAGGAACTGACCGGGATCGGCCAGGCGGGCGGCGGTCAGCGCCGCGAAAGCGTGGCCCAGATGCAGGGGGCCGGTCGGCGAGGGGGCAAACCGTGTCCGGTTCAATTGTGCCCCGCAAGCCATTGGTTGAAATCGGCTTTCGCGCGGTCTGTATAGGCCGGATAGCGATCCTTGCGCCCTTTGCGGCCGCCGCGCATCTCGTCGAGCGGCGGATAAAGGCCGAAATTCACGTTCATCGGCTGAAAGGTTTTCGCATCCGCGCCGCCGGTGATATGATTGACCAGCGCCCCCATCGAGGTGGTGACGGGCGGCGGCGCGAGGTCGCGGCCAAGCGCCTCGGCGGCGGCCATCCGGCCGGCCAAAAGACCCATGGCGGCGCTTTCGACATAGCCTTCGACCCCGGTGACCTGACCGGCAAAGCGCAGATTCGGCCGCGCGCGCAGCCGCAGCCGGTCGTCGATCAGCCGCGGAGAGTTCAGGAATGTGTTGCGATGAATACCGCCCAGCCGCGCAAAGCTGGCATTCTGCAACCCGGGAATGCGTCTGAAAACATCGGTTTGCGCGCCATATTTCATCTTGGTCTGAAAGCCCACGATATTATAGAGCGTGCCGAGCGCGTTGTCGCGGCGCAGCTGGACCACTGCATAGGGCTTTTCGGCCGGATTATGGGCATTGGTCAGGCCGACGGGCTTCATCGGGCCGTGGCGCAGGGTTTCGCGGCCACGTTCGGCCATGACCTCAATGGGCAGGCAGCCGTCGAAATAGCCTGCTGTTTCACCCTCGTGGAACTCGGTCTTGTCGGCGGCCAGCAGCGCGTCGATGAAACCTTCGTAATCGGCGCGCGTCATCGGACAGTTGATATAGGCGGTGCGCTCTGCCTCGGTCTCGCCCTTGTCATAGCGGCTTTGCAGCCAGCAGATCGACATGTCGATGGTATCGGCATGGACGATGGGGGCGATGGCGTCGAAAAAGGCAAGCGACCCCTCGCCGGTGGCCGACAGGATCGAGTGCCCCAGCGATTCAGAGGTCAGCGGCCCGGTCGCCACGATCCAGCGCCCATCGTCGGGCAGGTCGCGCACCTCGCCCGGGGCAAAACGGATCAGCGGTTCGCTTTGCAACGCCTGGGTCACCGCCTGCGAAAATGCGTCGCGATCCACGGCCAGCGCGCCGCCGGCCGGCAGGCGGTGACGGTCGGCCATGGCCATGATCAAGCCATCCGCCGCGCGCATTTCCCAATGCAGCTGGCCAACGGCATTCATCTGATCGTCATCCGAGCGGAAACTGTTCGAACAGACCATCTCGGCGCAATCGCCGGTGCGATGGGCGAAGGTTTCGACCTGGGGGCGCATCTCGTGCAGCACCACCGGCACACCCGCGCGGGCGATCTGCCAGGCGGCCTCGGATCCGGCAAGGCCGGCGCCGATGATATGGATCGGATCGGTCATCTGTTCGGCCTGTTCTGTTCGGGCGCGCCCGCGAAACGGGGGCAGGCTGCGCAAATAGCAATGCCCGCGCCGGGCAGCAAGGCGCAAGCGGCAATGAAAAAAGGCGGCACCCGTCCGGATGCCGCCCCGTCTTTGGTCCGGGCGATGCCGGCGGGCCGATTATTCCTCGGCCGCGGCCTCGGCGCTGGCTTCTTCGTTGTCGGACGAACGCAGGCCCGAAGGCGCGGCGATGTTCGCGATGACGAAGTTGCGGTCGATGGTCGGCTTGACGCCATTGGGCAGCACGACATCGTTGATATGGATCGAATCGCCGATCTCACGGCCGGTCAGATCGACGGTGATGTGATCGGGAATGTCCGAGGCGGTCACGACCAGCTCGACCTCGGGGCGCACCACGACCAGCGTGCCGCCACGCTTCAGCCCGGGGGCCTTTTCGTGGTTTTCGAAGGTCACATGGATGAACAGGTTCACCCGGGTGTTGCGGTGCAGGCGCATCAGGTCGATATGCGTCGGCAGGTCCTTGACCACGTCACGCTGAACGCCGCGGCAGATGACGCGAACGTCGTCCTGACCGTCGACCTTCAGGTTCCACAGCGTGGACATGAAGCGACCGGCGCGCAGCTTGGTCAGCAGCGAGTTGAATTCGATCTGAATGGGCGCGGGCTCTTTGCCGTCGCCATAAACGATGCCGGGCACCTTGCCTTCGCGGCGAGCTTGGCGGGCGGCCCCCTTGCCTGTCCCCGCGCGTGCCTCGGCCACCAGATCCGGGATCTCTTTGGCCATGTTCGTATTCCTTTGTTAACGGTTCGCGGCCATCCTCCAAGGGTGCATGGCCGAAGCCGCGCCTATAACGCGGGGGGCGGAGAATGTGAAGGGGAAAAAACTGCGCGAAACTGTCCAAATATACAGTTGCGATACAACTTCGGAGATAGCAAACCCGGTGCAAACCTGATCCGAAAGGCGCGGGGGCCGGGGGGCATATATTGTATCGTATTCATTCTCTGGATTATTTGAAGCTGCTTCTGGCCGTTCTGGTGGCGTTTGGCCACACCTATTGGTTGCAATCGCACATGTCCGCGCTGGTCTTTGCGATCGGAAACGGGGCCATGCGGGTCATGGTGCCGGCATTCTGCATCATGGCCGGGTATTTCCTGCATTCGGCGGCCATGCGCGGGGCAGGGGTACGATGGCTTTACCGCGTGCTTGGCCTTTATATGTTCTGGATGCTGATCTATGTGCCCTTCTGGCTGAACGAGGTGAATGGGCTGACCTCGCTGATCAAGACGCTGCTGCTGGGCTATTATCACCTTTGGTTCATGGCCGGTATTCTGGTCGCGGGGTTTTTATTGCTGGCGCTGCGCCGGCTTTCGCATCTGATTTCCTATCAGCTTGAGGTTCCGGTGCTGATCGCGGCCGCGGCGTTTTGCGCGCTGGCCGGGATTGCGATGGAATATGTCAACCGACATTCTCCAAGTGGCCTGCCGCTTGACTTCAAGATCGCCTGATTTTGCTCGCTGGGCAAGCGTTTTTCGCCCCGAGCGGTGTCTGTCGT
>NZ_JBHRXJ010000013.1:0-131247 GCF_042648425.1 Paracoccus mangrovi
GCAGTTCGTCCAGCAGTTCGTTCGAAATCGTCATCGTCCTTGCTCCTCTCAGGAAGCATGGACCAGATCACCGATACACAGAAGATCGGACACTCTCGTTTCGGCGAAATCAAGCCCAACCTGCCGCAAATCCAGCGCGCCCCCGAATGGATCGCCTGTTCCACAGAACAGGGAACCACAGTCGCCAATACGACGCCCGCGATTGCCGGCAAGGCACGTCCCGACGAAACCCAGCTCGACTGTTTCCTGCGCCAGCCCGAGGCCGCCGCCTATCCGCGCTTTAACCCGCTGATCTATTCCGCCGATACGCTGTTGCCCATCGTCTCGCTGGAAATGCAATCCTACTGGATCCCCGACGACCGCAAGCCCATCGGCAAAACGGCCCGGCTCTATTTGTGGCTGCATATCTTTGCGGGCTGGGGCTTGACCCTTTTGGCCGTCGCCGGCTTCTCTGGTCTGATCAAGACGGACAACACCAAATGACCGACATCCAGACCCGCATCCGCAACAGCTTCGACCGCCAGACCATGATGCGCACCCTCGGCGCCCAGCTTGCACAGATCCAGCCGGGCCAGGTCGTCATCACCGCCCCGATCCTTCCCACATCCTTGCAGCAACAGGGCGCGGGTCATGCCGGTCTGGCCTTCAGCATCGGCGATTCGGCGGCCGGCTATTCCGCGCTCAGCCTAATGCCCGAAGATGTCGAGGTGATGACCGTCGAGATGAAGATCAACCTCATGTCCCCTGCCCTTGGTGATCGCCTGGTCGCCGAAGGCCGCGTGATCCGCCCCGGCCGCCGCATCATGGTCGTTGCCGCCGACGTCTGGACCGAAACCGCCGGCCAGCGCAAGCATGTCGCGATACTGCAAGGCACGATGATACCGGTCTGATCCTTGCCACAGACGCCCCGGGGGCCAGCCCCCGGACCCCCGGGATATTTGAACATGAAAGACAAGGCTGGTCGCCCGCCCCTCTCTTTCATGTCCAAATATCCTGGGGGAGCGCGGAACGCGCGGGGGCAAAGCCCCCCTTTCAACTGCGGTCCGGGCCGGAAAGGATGCGTTCTTCCTGGGCGATGAAATGATCCATCATCACCCGCCAAAGCCGTTCGGCCAGATCGGGATCGAAGCCCTGTTCGCCAGCGATACGGCGGGCATTGGCGGCAACCTCTTCGACCCGCGCATCGATGCGTGCCGGCAATCCTTCGCGCGATTTGATCCGGGCGGCCCGGTCGATCAGTGCGCTGCGTTCGGCCAGCAGCGCGATCAGACGTGCATCCAGCGCGTCGATGCGCGCGCGCAGGGCGGGCATATCGGGGATATCGTCGAAGCGTGCCATGGCGCCATCACATGCACCGCATGATGGGAAAGCGCAAGTGCCGCGCCCCATCCCGCGCAATCTTCGCGGTCAGCTTTGGGCCAGCGCCTCGATATCGCTGGCAAGGCTTTCGGCAAGCCCGGTCATGCGACCTGCGGCGTCGCCCCGCTGTGCATAGGCGCGCAGCCCGAAAATCCCCGCCTGCAACCGGCTGGCCAGATGATCGGGCGCGCGATCCGCGCCAAGCTGACCCGTGTTTTGCGCCGCGCGAAAGGCTGTCGCGAAGCTGGTCTCGATCCGGCGCATCTGGGCCTCGGCGAGTTCGCGCAGATCGGGATCGTCCGGGGTTTCGAGCAGGGTCTTGACCAGCATACAGGCCCGCGACGGGGCCGGCATGCTTGGTTGACGACCCAGGGCGCGGACATGCGCGGCCAACCCTGCCAGCGGCGTTTCCGCGGCGGCCATGGTCTGATGAAACTGTTGCTCGGAACGGTCGGCATAGAGGCGCAGGGTTTCGGCAAAAAGCCCCTCTTTCGAGCCGAAGGCCGCATAGATCGAGCCGGGGCGCATATCCAGCGCCACCTCGAGATCCTTGAGGGAGGTGCCGTGATAGCCCTTGGCCCAGAACAGTTCGAGCGCCTTGTCCAGCACCTTTTCGCGGTCATAGCCGGCCTTGCGCGCCATGGCGGTTCCGATCACCTGTTATTGAATGAACGCTCAATAATCTATCTTGATCCTCCGCCGGAGTAAAGTTACAAACCCGTTATTGAGCAATCACTCAATAATTCTGAAAGGAAATGACATGACCGAATTCACCATCCACACGCTGGAAACCGCACCCGAGCAAAGCCGCCCGCTGCTTGAGGATTCGAAGAAATCGTTCGGCCGCGTGCCGGGCCTGCATGCGGTCATGGCCGAGGCGCCGGCGCTGCTGGATGGCTACAAGCACCTGCACCGCCTGTTCCAGCACGAAACCAGCTTTGACAAGGATGAGCTGACCGTGGTCTGGCAGACGATCAATGTCGAACATGCCTGCCATTACTGCGTGCCCGCCCATACCGGCATCGCCAAGATGATGAAGGTCGACGACGCGATCAGCAACGCATTGCGCGACGAGACCGCGCTGCCTTCGGCCCGGCTTGAGGCGCTGCGCGATTTCACCCTGGCCGTGGTGCGCAAGCGCGGCAATATCTCGGACGCCGATGTCCGCGCCTTCCTGGATGCCGGCTATACCCAGCGCCAGATTCTTGAGGTGGTTCTGGGCGTCGCCCAGAAAGTCATGTCGAACTATACCAACCACCTGGCGCATACCCCGGTGGACGAGCCGATGCGCGCCTTTGCCTGGGAACCCAAGACCCGGAACGCCTGATCCGACGATTGGCACACATGCAATGAAAGAACCCCGGTCCGAAAGGGCCGGGGTTCGTCTTTGATCATTGTCTTACCGGTGCGGCGCGATGGCCCACCAGATCAGGCCGGGGCGCGGTCGCCTTCGCCGGTGGCCGGCTTGACCTCGCCGGTTCTGGGGATCGCGGTGACCGAGGGGATCGAGCTGCCGGGGGTATCGTCATCCTCGCCCAAAGGCTCGCCGCGGATGATCTTGCCGATATCCTCGCCGGTCAGGGTTTCATATTCCAGAAGCCCCTTGGCCAGCCGCTCGAATTCCTCTTCCTTCTCGGTCAGGATGCGATAGGCGTCCTGATAGCCCTGTTCGATCAGGTCATGCACTTCCTGCTCGATCAGTTCCTTGGTCGCCGCCGAGACCGAGAAGCCGCCGGTATTGCCGGAATAGCCCTCATGCGCCTCGGCATAGTCGATATTACCGACCTTGTCGGACATGCCCCAGCGCATCACCATGGCCCGCGCCAGCGCCGAGGCCTGTTGAATATCGCCGGCCGGACCGTTCGACACACCCTCTTCGCCGTATTTGATGATCTCGGCGGCCTTGCCGGCCATGGTCATCGCCAGCTTCTGCTTGGCCTCGTCCTTGTGATAGTTCAGCCGGTCCATTTCCGGCAGGCTGACCACCATGCCAAGCGCACCGCCGCGCGGGATGATCGTCGCCTTATAGACCGGATCGCATTTCGGCAGGCTCAGACCGACGATGGCGTGGCCGGCCTCGTGATAGGCGGTCTTTTCCTTTTGCTCGGGGGTAAGGACCATGCTGCGACGCTCGACGCCCAGCATGACCTTGTCCTTGGCGTTTTCGAAATCTTCCATGGTGACGAAACGGCGGCCGATGCGCGCGGCCATCAGCGCGGCCTCGTTCACCAGGTTCATCAGATCGGCCCCCGAAAAGCCGGGCGTGCCGCGCGCGATGATGCGCAGATCGACATCCGGGCCGACCGGAACCTTGCGCGAATGCACGGCCAGGATTTTCTCGCGCCCCTTGATGTCGGGGTTCGGAACGTGAATCTGGCGATCGAAACGGCCGGGGCGCAAAAGCGCCGGGTCCAGCACGTCCTTGCGGTTGGTGGCGGCGATGATGATGACGCCTTCATTGGCGTCAAAGCCGTCCATTTCCACCAGAAGCTGGTTCAGCGTCTGTTCGCGTTCGTCATTGCCGCCGCCGATGCCGACGCCGCGCGCACGGCCCACCGCGTCGATTTCGTCGATAAAGACGATGCAGGGGGCGCTTTTCTTGGCCTGTTCGAACATGTCGCGCACACGCGACGCGCCGACGCCCACGAACATTTCGACGAAATCCGAACCCGAAATGGTAAAGAAGGGCACGCCCGCCTCGCCCGCGATGGCGCGGGCCAGCAGGGTCTTACCGGTACCGGGCGGGCCGACCAGAAGCGCGCCTTTCGGGATCTTGCCGCCAAGGCGGCTGAATTTCTGCGGATTGCGCAGGAATTCGACGATCTCTTCCAGCTCTTCCTTGGCCTCGTCGATGCCGGCCACGTCGTCAAAGGTCACGCGGCCATGCTTTTCGGTCAGAAGCTTGGCGCGCGATTTGCCAAAGCCCATCGCGCCGCCTTTGCCGCCGCCCTGCATCCGGTTCATGAAGAAGATCCAGACCCCGATCAGCAGGATAAAGGGCAGCCAGACCCCCAACAGGGACATAAAGCCCGATTGCTGCTGGCGTTCGACCTTGACCTCGACCCCGCCGGCGATCAGCCGGTCGGCGATTTCTTCGCCCTGGGGGCGGACGGTGGTGTATTGCTTGCCATCCTTGGCGGTGATGCCGATATTTTCGCCGTCAATGGTGACGGCGGTGACTTCATCCTTTTCCACCCGCTGGATGAAATCGGAATAGCTGATCTGGCGGCTGTTCATCTGGGCCGATCCGTCGCTGAACAGATTGAACAGCGCCAGGATCATCAGAAACAGCACGACCCAGAAAGCGATATTGCGCGCGTTGCCCAAAGGCATCTCCTCCGCGGGTAAAAAGGCTTAGCTCAGAAAATAGGGATTCCGGCGTCAGGTTCAATGCGTATAGAGCATTGCGCCGAAATCGCCCACCCCGCGCAGCGGCGTGGCGCGGATGCCCGCCTGATCGCGGATCAGCGGCGCGGCCACCAGATCGTCGCCCGACCAGATCGCGGGACTGGCCGCCGCCTCGTCCCGGCCCATGCCAGAGGCGCGCCAGTCCAGCCCCGGCAGCGGCGCATATCCCAGCGCGCGCACCTGTTGCCCGGGGCGCAGCCCGACGACGCGCCAGCGCCGGTCCCAGATCGCGCCCCCCTGCGCATCGGGCGACGCGGCGGGGCTGATGGCCGCAGCCCGGGGTTCACGGATCAGGCACAGCGCGCCCTCCCGCACCTGCGCGATAACGCCGTCCAACGTCAGGCGGGCGGATCCGGGTGCGTCGTTTTGCAACGCCTCCAGCAGATGCAGCACCGCCGCGCGCCGGGGCGGATAATCGGCGCCGCTGACAAAGCGCAGCCCTGCGACAAGAAGCCGCCGCCGGATTTCGGTCGGGGCGGCACGGAATGGCGCCAGCGGCAGCGCCAGCGCAGCGTGGCGCGCCTGTGCCCCCTCGGCCACCTGCGCGGCAAAGGCGCAAAGCGCATCCCGCGCCATGGACAGGTTTTCCGCCACCTGCACCAGCTGCGGCAAGGGCAGGTCCAGCGCCGCCAGCGCCTTGCGCGCCCGCACCCGGTCAAAGGCGTCATTGTCATTCGACGGATCATCGGTCCAGCCGATCCCCCGCGCCCGCAGCCAGTCGCGCAGATCGGCGCGCCCCACGCCCAGCATCGGCCGCAACCAGACCATCCCATCGGCCCGCCGCGTCGCGGCCATGCCCGACAACCCGTCGATGCCGGCGCCGCGCCCAAGTCGCATGACAAGGGTTTCGGCCTGATCGTCGCGGGTATGGCCCAGCAGCACCGCCGCAAGCCCGCGCCCGCGCGCCCAATCCGACAACAGCCGCAGCCGGGCAAGCCGCGCATCGGCCATCAGATTGCCGGACGCCCCCTGGTCCCCGCGCTGCCAGAACAGGGTTTCGTGCCCGATGCCAAGCGCCTCCGCCGCCTGCCCGGCCTGACGCGCCTCATCGGCCGAACCGGGGCGCAACCCGTGATCGACGGTCGCGGCCATCAGCCGCCGCCCCCCGGCCCAACCCTGTACAAGATGCATCATGGCAATGGAATCGCCGCCGCCCGACAGCGCGATCCCCAGCGCATCCGCCGAACCGGCCAGCCGGTCCAGCGCCGCGTGAACGGTGGTCTCGACCTTGTCGGGCCTAGCCCTCATCCGCCATATCCGCCGCGGCCTCGGGGTCCAGCGTCTCTGTCCCCGCATCGCCACCGCCCAGAAACGCGGTGCAATCGGCATCGGTCATGCGCTTTTCGGCCTCGGCCATCTGGGGCGAATCGGCAAAGCGGTTGGCGATTTCCTGAAGATAAAAGCAGCCCTCTTGCGGGCCGCCCTTGGCCGACATGGCCCGCGACAGGCCCAAAAGCGCGTCGGGGGCCTGGGGACCGTTCGGGTTGGCGGCGAAACTTTCCAGCCAGGCGATGCCGGCCCCGTCCAGATCCCCCGCCGCATCCAGCGCCTGACCGCGCAGGAACAGCGCCTCGGCGGTCAGTGGGCCACCGGCATGGGTCTGGGCAATGGCCGCGAAGAGCTCCGCAGCACGGCGAAAGTCACCTTGACCGAGCACCTCCCGGGCCCGGTCGAAATCGGCCTTTTCCGCCGCCGTGGCGGCGACCCCGGCCGAAGGGGTCCTGGATTGAAGCGCGCCCTGTTGATCGGACGAAGGCAACGCGCCCGAGCCGCCCTGTTCGCCCAGCGTCGGCGTAGTCAGACTGCCCAGATCGCAGCCCTCTTCCATTTCGCACAGGCGAAACTCGATATCGCCGATGCGGGTGGTGCCGTCGCGAACCACGCGGTCGATCTGGTTTTGCAGCTTTTCGGTCTGGCCGGTCAGCTGCGCCAGCCGCGCCTCCATCGCATTCATGCGGTCTATGGCGCTGTCGCCGCCCGCCGCCGCAAAGCCGGCCGGCCCCGAGGCCACCAGCTGCGCGCGCAGGTTTTGCAGGTCGGTGGACAGCTGGCCCAGCTCGGCCCTGATATCGGCCAGGGTCTGGGCGTCCTGTGCGGCCACCGGCATGGCGGCGCCGAGCGCAAGGCCCGCCGCCAGAACCAGCGCCCTGATGCCCGGCTTTGTCATCAGCTGCCTGCCCCACCGCTGAGCGCGGTCACCGCGCGGCGGTTCTTGGAATAGCATTCCTCATCCGAACAGATCGCCAGCGGGCGTTCCTTGCCATAGCTGACGGTGCGCAACCGGCCCGGCGCCACCCCCTGCGAGATCAGGTATTCCTGAACCGAATTGGCGCGGCGCGCGCCCAGGGCAAGGTTGTATTCGCGCGTGCCCTGTTCGTCGGCATGACCTTCGATCACGGCGGAAAAGCCACGGTTCTGGTTCAGCCAGCCGGCCTGATTGGCCAGCGCCGACCGCGCCTCGGGCGAAAGCGTCGACTGGTCGATGGCAAAGAGCACGGTGTCGCCGACATTGGCCTTGAAATACTCGGCCGTGCCGGGCAGCGCGCTTGCGCCCACGCCACCCGCACCAGCCCCGGCGCCGCCCGCATAGGGGTCCTGCACCTGCATGTCCTTGGCGGGACGGGCACATGCCGCCAGCCCCAGGATGATCCCGATCGCGGCGATTTTAACGATAATCTTCATTCCGGTCCTGTCCCGTTCTTGCACTTAGGGCAGCAGCGGACCCCAATCGGGATCCGAGGCTGCGCCGTTCATCTTGACCGGGCGCATGTTGCGCCCCGTGATATCCACCGAATGCAGGCGCGGTTCGCCATTGCCGCCCGGCGTCACCCGGGTGAAAATCACCACTCGCCCATTGGGGGCCCAGGACGGGCCCTCGTCAAGGAACGATTCCGTCAGAGTTTTCTCTTCGGAACCATCGGTGCGCATGACGCCGATATGGAACTTGCCGCCACCCTGCCGGGTAAATGCGATCATATCGCCGCGCGGCGACCAGACGGGGGTGCCGTAACGCCCCTCGCCAAAGCTGATGCGCTTGGGTTCACCGCCATTGGCGCCCATGATGTAAAGCTGCGGCGTGCCCGAGCGGTCGCTTTCAAAGACGATCTGGCGGCCGTCGGGGCTATAGCTGGGCGAGGTCTCGATCGAGGGCGCATTGGTCAGCGCGCGCTGCGCGCCGGACGCGGCATCCATCTGATAGATGTCGGTATTGCCGCCCTGTTCCAGCGAATAGAGGATCCAGCGGCCATCGGGCGAAAAGCGCGGCGAAAAGCTCATCGAGCCCTGCTGCGCCGGTCCCAGGGCCCGCACGCCCAGCGAATTCATGTCCATCACCATCGCCTGCGGAAAGCCGGTGGCATAGCTGGTGAACAACAGACGCGAGCCGTCCGGCGAAAAGCGCGGCTTCAGAACCAGCGTGGAATCGTCGGTCATCCATTTCACATTGGCGCCGTCGTAATCCATAAGGCCGATGCGCTTGCGGCGCGCGTCCTTGGGACCGCTTTCCTGCACAAAGGCCACACGGCTGTCGAAATAGGGGCCTTCGCCGGTCAGACGCGAATAGACCTGATCGGCGGCCTTGTGCGCGGCGCGGCGCCAGTTGCCGGTGCCGGCGTCGAACTGCATGCCGTCGCCCAGGGGCTGGCCGGCGAAAACGTCGAACAGACGGAACTTGACGATGACCTTTCCGCCCTGAACCCGGACGGCGCCGGTGATCAGCGCCTGGGCGTTGATCGCCTTCCAGTCCTCATAGGACACGGGCGCGTCAAAGCTTTCGGGCCGGGCGATATGGGCGCTGGCGGGAATTTCCCTAAACAGGCCCGTGCCGGTCAGGTCGGCGGCGATCAGGTTCTGAACCTGTGCCAGATATTCACCGGCGCCGCCCTCGTCATGAAAGGCCGCGATGGCAAAGGGCATCGGCTCGATGACCCCATCGGTGATTTCGATCCGCAGGGGGCCGTCCTGCGCCTGAACGGGCGCGGCCAGACCCAGCCCGGCCAGGGCCATAACGGAAGTCAGAAGAAAGTTACGCAACATGAATCGCCCTCGTAAGGTCTTGGTTGCAGGATAGATGTTCACGCGGGGGGTTACCATGGGCAGGACTACTTAACCCGCGCGCCGCCGCTGGCGTTGAAGTCGATGATGACCTCGCTCCAGCGGTTGTACTTTTCCGGCGGCAGCTTGTAGCCACCCTTTTCGCACATCAGGATGGCGCGGCGCGCCGCCTCATAGGCCTGTTTGGCCGCCGCATCCGAGCCGCCGTCATGGCCGATCATGCGCAGCGAGCTTTTCTCGACCGTGCCGTCCCGCGCCATCGAGAAACGCACCGAAACCGTGGTGCGGCTGGCCTCGGTCGACAATGAACCCCGGTTCCAGCACTGTTCGACGGCGACGCGGAAGCCGTCCTTTTCGCCCTGCGACAGGGGCGGGCCATCGGCCGCCGGGCCACCGCCACCGGCGCCGCCGGAACCTTCGCCCTCAAGCGCCTCTTTCAGCGCGGCCTGCTTGGCGGCCTCATTGGCCTTGCGCTCGGCCTCGGC
Organism: Paracoccus mangrovi; assembly: GCF_042648425.1. Classification (NCBI taxonomy): domain Bacteria; kingdom Pseudomonadati; phylum Pseudomonadota; class Alphaproteobacteria; order Rhodobacterales; family Paracoccaceae; genus Paracoccus; species Paracoccus mangrovi. Next base: position 9,306 of record NZ_JBHRXJ010000013.1, read on the forward strand.
CTGTTCGCGGGCCTTGGCGGCGGCGCGTTCCTCGGCGGCCTTTTTCTCAGCAGCCTTTTTCTCGGCTGCCTTTTTCTCTGCGGCTTTCTTTTCAGCCGCTTTTTTCTCGGCGGCTTCCTTGGCCTCGGCCTCTTCCCGGGCCTTGGCTTCGGCGGCCTTTTTCTCGGCGGCCTTCTTGTCGGCTGCGGCCTTCTCGGCGGCCTTCTTTTCGGCCGCTTTTTCGGCCTTTTCAGCAGCGGCCTTTTCCGCCTCGGCCTCGGCCTCGGCGGTTTCGGCGGCGGCCTGACGGCGGGCGCGGGCGGCGGCTTCCTCGGCCTTGCGGGCGGCTTCGGCATCGGCCTCGCGGCGCGCATTCTCGCGGCGCTCCTCGCGGGCGCGCTCATCGGCGGCGCGGCGGGCGGCCTCTTTCTGGGCTTTTTCGGCGGCGGCCTGTTCCTCGGCGGCTTCGGCCGCCTCGCGCGCAAGGGTGGCCTCGCGCTGGCGCGCGGCCTCGGCGGCCTCACGACGTGCCTGAATGGCAGCGGCAAGGCCTTCGGGGCGGCCACGCGGGCGGGCCGATTCGACCGGCGCCTGGGCCGAGCGTTGCGGGATCGGCGCCGGCGATTGCGACTGTGCGGGGTTGCGCGCCGGATCGGGACGGTCCGCGTCACCGGGCAGCGCCGCGCGATCCGTCGCGGTTTCGGGTTCCGCGGGTTGCGGCGCGGCGGTGGCGACCGCGACAGGCGGGTTGGGATTTTCGAAATCCGACAGGTCCGGGCGCTCTTCCGGCCGGTCCGAGGGACGCACCAGATCGGCGGTCTGGGCCTTGGGGTCGGGCGGGCTGGTGGCTTCGGGCGCGCCGGCGCGGTTCTCGCTTTCGGGAACGCGGGGCTGGGCGGGCGTCGCGGCAGCAGTGTCGCCCACCGGCCCACGACCCGCCGCGGCGCTGGCCAGCGACTGGAATTCCGCCTCGCTCATCGTGGCGACCTCGGCCATGCGCACGGCGTCCAGAGGCTGCGGGCGAAACAGTGCCCCGCCCGCCAGCGCAGCCCCGATCAGCCCGGCATGCGTCACGCCGGAAATCCAGTAGCCAATGCGATCCGCGCGGTCCATGGCCTAACCGTCCGCATCCATGCGCGGGCCGCCCGCCTCGGTGACCAGCACGATATTGTTGAAGCCGGCCGCGTTCAGCGCCCCCATGACTTCCATCACCCGGGCATAGGGGATGGCGCCATCCGCGCGCAGATAGATCTTGTCGCTCTGGCGTTCCTCGGCCACGGCGCGCAGGCGGGTGACCAGCTCATTCTCGGGCACCTCGGTGGTCATCACCAGGATCGGCCCCTCGGGCGTGACCGAAACGCTCAGCGGCTCTTCCGGCTCGGCCGGAACGGCCTGCGCGGCGGTCTTGGGCAGCTCCAGCGGCACCCCCACGGTCAAAAGCGGCGCCGCGACCATGAAGATGATCAGAAGCACCAGCATGACGTCCACAAAGGGCGTGACGTTGATTTCCGCCATCGGCTGGGTGCGCGCCCGCCCCCTGCCCTTGTGGCTGCGTTTGATGACCCCCGCGCCCATTTATTCGTCGTCCAGCTGACGCGACAGGATGGTCGAGAATTCGTCGGCAAAGGCCTCCTGATTGCCGATTAGACGGTCGGAATCGGCGCTGAGCTTGTTGTAAAAGATCACCGCCGGGATCGCGGCCAAAAGCCCCAGCGCGGTCGCGACCAGCGCCTCGGCAATGCCCGGCGCCACCACGGCCAGCGAGGTGTTCTGCGAAATCGCGATTTCCTCGAACGCGGTCTTGATGCCCCAGACGGTGCCGAAAAGCCCGATGAACGGCGCGGTCGACCCCACCGTGGCCAGGAAAGGCAGGCCACGGGTCATGCGGTCGTTTTCGCGGCTGATCGCCACATTCATCGCCCGGTCGATGCGCGCGGTGGCGCCCGCGATCAGATTGCCGTCATCGCGGTGGCTGCGGCGCCATTCGGTCATGCCGGCGGCAAAGATGCGCTCGGACGGGCCCGAGGGATTGTCGCCCATGCGGTCGAACAGATCGTCCAACGGCTGTCCCGACCAGAAGGCGCGGTCGAAACGGTCCGCCTCGCGCCGGGCATTGGCATAGGTGATGAATTTCTGAATGATGATGGCCCAGGCCCAGAACGAGGCCAGGATCAGGATCACCATGACGATCTGCACCGTCAGCGAGGCCCGCGCGAAAAGCGCAAACAGCGAAAAATCGACCGGCTGCCCGGCGGCAAGTTGTTCCATGAAATCGGCCTGTCCTTTGGCGCCGCGTGATGCGCGGCTTTTGCGGCGCAACTAGCAGAACGGCCGGCGGGGACAAACCCCCGTCACGTCAATTCTGCGTCAGTTGCGCGCAAGACGCGCCGCTTTGCAACCGCGCTGCAACATCGGCCGGGATGCGCAGCGGCCGCCCCCCCTCGCCCAGACAGACCACCGTGACCCGCGCCACAAACAGCGCGGCACCCTCGCGCAGGACGCGCTGGTCGATGACGATCCGCGCCGGGGTCTGTGCATGCAGGCTGGACTCGACCACCAGCTGATCGTCGAAACGCGCGGGCGACAGATAGTCCGCCTCGACCCGGCGGACCGCAAAGACCAGCCCCTGCTGCTTCAGAACGCGCTGATCGACGCCCACCTCACGCAGCCATTCGGAACGCCCGCGCTCGATGAATTTCAGATAGTTGGCGTAATAGACGATACCGGCAAGATCGGTATCTTCATAATAAACGCGGACCGGAAAGCTGTGCATGACACCCCAGATACAAGCGTGGCCGGGGGTTTTCCACCCCCGTCGCCTGACGGCGACTCCCCCGGAGGATATTTCGGCATGAAAGAAGTCTGATCGCTCAACGTGACAGCCGCGCGACAAGGCGCAGGGCATAAGAAGGGTCGGTCGCGACATCGGGAAGCGACGGGTCATAGGCGGCGCGGATCAGGGCGGCCAGCCCGGCGCTTGGCGTGACATCGCGGGCGAATGTCAGCGTCGAGCGCACGGCAAGCGTCTCGGCCAGCTGCGCGGGATGCACATCCGCCAGATTGCCGCCCATATTGACAAAACTGATGCAGGCCCGGATCGCACCCCCGGCATCAAAGCGAAACAGCCGATACTGATCCGCCACCCGAGCAGACAGCCGCGCCGGCAGATCCGGTTGACCCGTCAGGCGGTCCAGATCGGGCACCTCTTCCAGCTCGGCCCAGTCGCGGACAAAGAAGGTGATCAGGTTCGCCCCCATATCGGGATCGGTCTCGGCAAGCGGGTGGCCCGCATGCGCATAGACCGCCCGCACGACATCGCGAAAGATCGACAGGCTTTCATCCGCAAGGCCAAACATCACCGGCGCGACCGGCCGGCCCCATCGCGCAAGCAGGAACTTTCCCTCGCGGGTGAAAAGCCCCGCGATCTCGTCCAGATCGAAACCGGCGTCTGTCTCTTTCATGCTGAAATATCCTCGGGGGTGAATTGCGGCGCGAGCCGCAAGAGGGGGCAGAAAGCCCCCTCTGCCCGCCACTGGCGCGCCTCAGCCGATGATCGTGGCTTCGGTCGCCGCGCGCAGATCGGCCTCGCTCACACCATCGGCCAGCTCGACAATCCGCAGCCCGCCCTCGACCACGTCCAGAACGCCAAGGTTGGTGATGATGCGGTCGACCACCGCCTGACCGGTCAGCGGCAGCGTACAGGCGCGCAGCACCTTCGATTCGCCGGCCTTGTTGGTGTGGTCCATCACCACCACCACGCGCTTGACGCCCGCCACAAGATCCATGGCGCCGCCCATGCCCTTGACCAGCTTGCCCGGGATCATCCAGTTCGCCAGATCGCCGTTTTCGGCCACCTCCATCGCGCCCAGGATCGCCATGGCGATCTTGCCGCCGCGGATCATGGCAAAGCTTTCGGCGCTGTCGAAAAAGGCCGTCTGCGGCAGCGCCGTCACCGTCTGCTTGCCGGCATTGATCAGGTCGGGATCCTCTTCGCCCTCATAGGGAAAGGGGCCGATGCCCAGCATGCCGTTTTCCGATTGCAGCGTCACCTCGACCCCTTCGGGGATATAGTTCGCCACCAGCGTCGGGATCCCGATGCCAAGGTTCACATACCAGCCGTCCTGCAATTCCTGCGCGGCGCGGGCGGCCATCTGATTGCGGTCCCAGCCAGCCATCATGCGGTCTCCTTCTTGCGGGTGGTGCGCTGTTCGATGCGCTTTTCATGCTGCCCCTGGATCAGGCGGTGTACATAGATTCCCGGAAGATGGATATTGTCGGGATCCAGCGAGCCGGTGGGCACGATTTCCTCGACCTCGACCACGCAGACACGGCCGCATTTCGCCGCCGGCACGTTGAAGTTGCGCGCGGTCTTGCGGAAAATCACGTTGCCCGAGGGATCGGCCTTCCAGCCCTTGACGATGGACAGATCGGCGACGATCCCGCGTTCCAGGATATAGGTCTCGCCGTCGAAATCGTGATGTTCCTTGCCCTCGGCGATCACCGTGCCGACACCGGTCTTGGTGTAAAAGCCCGGGATCCCGGCACCGCCCGCGCGCATGCGTTCGGCCAGCGTGCCCTGGGGGTTGAACTCAAGCTCAAGCTCGCCCGACAGGTATTGACGCATGAATTCCGCATTCTCACCCACATAGGACGAGATCATTTTCCTGATCTGACGGCTGTCCAACAGCTTGCCCAGACCGAAATGGTCGACCCCGCAATTGTTGCTGGCCACCGTCAAATCCTTCGTTCCGGCCCGCAGGATGCCGTCGATCAGAAGCTCGGGGATCCCGCAAAGACCAAACCCACCGGCGGCGATCAGCATCCCATCCCTGAGGAGCCCGTCAAGCGCGGCATCCGCGCCCGCATAGACCTTCTTCATAAATCCCTCCACTGTTGGACGAGGCTGTTGTGGCCAGTTTCGAAAACCAAGTCAACGCGGGGCAAAACCTGTTAGCGCGACCGGCGCGCCGCGACAGGACACCCCCGCAGCCAGAGGGAAAGGGAAAGCGGATGGCCCGGATTTTCATCAGGCGCGTCTATGACGCACCCGCGCCCGACGAGGGGCAAAGGGTGCTGGTCGACCGGCTTTGGCCGCGCGGGATCAGCCATGAAAGGCTGGGCGAGGACACGCCCTGGCTCAAGGATATCGCGCCCTCGGACGAGTTGCGGCACTGGTTCGACCACGATCCGGCGAAATGGCCCGAGTTTCAGCGCCGCTACGCGGCCGAGCTGGACGCCAATCCCGGACCCGTGGCGGAGCTGCGCACGATGATCGCGCGCGGCCCGGTCACGCTGTTGTTCGCGGCCCATGACGCGCAGCACAACAATGCGGTCGCGCTGCGCGCATATCTCATGCGCTAGCCCAGCCTCAATAGCCCAGCGTCGCCGCATCCGGCCGGCGCGGATCGGATGCGCCGTAAAGCGCGCCGGTCGCCGGATCGCGCATGATCGACTGGGTCGAGCCCATCGCATCCTTCAGCGCGATGCTATGCCCCTTGGCCTGCAAAAGCCGGATGGTATCGAGGCTCAGCCCCTCTTCCACGCGCAGCTCGTCGGGAAGCCATTGGTGATGGACGCGCGGCGCGGTCGAGGCCTCGGCCACATTCATGCCGTGATCGATCATGTTCATCACCACCTGCAAAACGGTGGTGATGATCCGCGCGCCGCCGGGCGATCCGGTGACCAGCCAGACCTTACCGTCTTTCAGCACGATGGTCGGCGTCATCGACGAAAGCGGCCGCTTGCCGGCCTGAATGGCATTGGCATCGCCGCCGATCAGGCCAAAGCCGTTGGGCGTGCCGGGTTTGGCGGAAAAATCGTCCATCTCGTTGTTCATCAACACGCCGGTGCCATCCGCGACCAGCCCCGAGCCATAGTTGAAATTGATCGTATAGGTGTTCGAGACCGCGTTACCGTCCTTGTCCACGACCGAAAAATGCGTGGTCTGATCGGATTCGTAAGGCGCCAGATCGGCCGGCGCGATCTGTGCGGCGGGCCGGGCAAAATCGGCGCTGATCTTGTCGCGCATGTCGGCGGCATATTCCTTGCTGGTCAGGGCGGCCACCGGCACATCGACGAAATCCGGGTCGCCCAGGTATTCCGAACGGTCGGCATAGGCGAGCTTCATCGTCTCGGCCATCAGGTGGATGGTCTCGGCCGAATTCTGGCCCAGCGCGCCGATGGGATAGCCCTCAAGCGCGTTCAGGATCTGAATCAGATGCACACCGCCCGAGGATGGCGGCGGCATCGAGACGATATCATAGCCGCGATAGGTTCCCTTGACCGGCTCGCGTTCCATGACCTTATAGGCGGCCATGTCCTCGGGCGTGATCAGCCCGCCATCGGCCTGCACGGCCTTGGAAATCGCCTCGGCCACCTCGCCCTTGTAAAATCCGTCCGGTCCCTCGGCCGCGATCTTTTTCAGGGTTTTGGCCAGATCGGCCTGAACCAGCGTTTCGCCGGGCTTCCAGACGGTGCCGTCCTCTTTGAAGAAAATCCTGGTGGTGGCGGGGTATTTCGTCAGATACTGGCGCTCGGCCTCGATGCTGTCGGCCAGTTCGGGGGTGACGGTGAACCCCTCTTCGGCCAGCTTGATCGCCGGGGCGATGACATCGGCCCATTCCATGGTGCCGTATTTGTCCAGCGCAAGCTTCATCCCCGCGACCGTACCCGGCACCCCCGATGAGGCGCCGCTGTAAAGCGACTTGTCGCTGTCCGGCTCGCCCGCCTCGTTCAGAAACATGTCCCGCGATGCCCCCGCCGGCGCCATTTCGCGATAGTCGATGGCGTGGGTCTGGCCGGTCTTGGCGTCATGAACCAGCATGAAGCCGCCGCCCCCGATATTGCCCGCGCGCGGCAAGGTCACCGCCAGCGCAAAGGCCACGGCGACGCCCGCATCGACGGCATTGCCCCCTTTGGCCATGATGTCGCGCCCGATCGCCGCGGCCAGATGTTCCTGCGCGGACACCATGCCATTTTGGGCCCAGACCGGGTGAATGCGGTCCAGCGTGTCAAAGATCGCGCCGGTATCGGCCAGCGCCCCCGACACCGCGACCGATGCCCCCGCCAGCCCCAAGAAAAGCGCGCCGAACCGCCCTGATGGAAACGTCATGCAATCCCCCTTTCCAAATCTGCCTGAAAATCACCGGCCAAGGGTAACAGCAGAACGGGCAAGGTCAAACGGCCGCGACACCCGCACCCGGGCATGAAAAAACCGGCGCCAGGGGGCGCCGGTTCATTTCCAATGGTTCATATTCAATGGGTCTGGCCCGATGGCCCCGGGCCTATTCCTCGGCCGGGATATCCGCCGCGGGTTTCTTTGCGGCCGCCTTTTGGGGCGCGGCCTTTTTCGCCGCCGGCTTCTTGGCTGCGGCCTTTTTGGCGGCCGGCTTCTTGGCCGGGGCTTTCTCGGCCTTGGCGGCGGGTTTTTTCGCCGGCTTCTTGCCGCCCTTGCCGGCCTTGGCCGCGATCAGTTCCAGCGCCTTTTCCAGCGTGACGGACCCCGGCTCAAGATCGCGCGGCAGCGTGGCATTGACCTTGGCCCATTTGACATAGGGGCCATAGCGCCCGCTCATCACCTGAATCGGCCCGCCCTCGGGATGTTCGCCCAGCTCGGCCAGGGGCGCTGTGGCGGTGGCACGGCCCCGCGTCGGCTTTGAGGCAAGCACCTCGACCGCGCGGTTCATGCCGATGGTAAAGACCTCGTCCACATCCGGCAGGTTGGCGTATTTCGCCCCATGCTTGACATAGGGGCCATAGCGCCCGATCCCCGCCTCGACCGCCACGCCATCCTCGGGATGCGGCCCGATTTCGCGCGGCAAAGCCAAAAGCGCCAGCGCCCGTTCCAGATCGACCGTGGCCAGATCCCAGCCCTTTGGCACCGAGGCGCGCGGCGGCTTGGGGATGTCGGCCGTGGCCTCGCCGCGCTGGACATAGGGGCCGAAACGGCCATTCTTCAGGCTGATCTGATCGCCATTATCGGTGCCCAGAACGGCATCGCCGACCATCTCGGCATCGGGGCTGCCGATCGGCCGGGTAAAGCGGCATTCGGGATAATTGGTGCAGCCGACAAAGGCCCCGCCCGACCGCGCCGTTTTCAGATGCAGCTTGCCGACATGGCATAGCGGGCATTCGCGCGGATCCGAACCATCGGCGCGCGGCGGATAAAGATGTGGGGCCAGCACCTCGTCGATGGCCTCAAGCACCTCGCTGATGCGCAGCTCGCTGGTGCCTTCCAATGCGGCGGTGAAATCGCGCCAGAAACGGCGCAAGACCTCGCGCCAGGCCATGTCGCCGGCGCTGATATCGTCCAGCTCGCCCTCAAGATGGGCGGTGAAATCATAGCTGACATAGCGCGGGAAATATTTCAGCAGAAAGATGGTGACCAGCCGGCCCTTGTCCTCGGGGATCAGGCGGTTCTGTTCCTTGCGGACATAGTCGCGGTCCTGAATCGTCGTGACGATGCTGGCATAGGTCGAGGGGCGGCCGATGCCCAACTCTTCCATGCGCTTGACCAGCGTCGCCTCGGTATAGCGCGGCGGGGCCTGCGTGAAATGCTGTTCGGGGCTGATCGAACGCTTGGCGGCCCCCTCGCCCTCGACGATCAAGGGCAGGCGGCGGCTATCCTCATCCTCTTCGTCGTCGCGGCCCTGATCGTAAACCTTCAGAAAGCCGTCAAAGAGCATCACCTGCCCATTGGCGCGCAGCCCCACCTGCCCGTCGCCCGAGGCGATATCGACGGTCGTGCGCTCCATGCGCGCCGATTCCATCTGGGACGCGATGGTGCGCTTCCAGATCAGATCGTAAAGCGCGCGCTGATCCTTGTCCGCCACCGGCAGCTTGTCGGGCGACTGCATCATGTCGGTGGGGCGGATGCATTCATGCGCTTCCTGCGCGTTCTTGGCCTTGTTCTTGTACATGCGCGGGCTTTTCGGCAGGTACTCTTCGCCGAACCGCTTCCGGATCGCATCGCGGGCGGCCATCACCGCCTCGGGGGCCATGTCGATGCCGTCGGTCCGCATATAGGTGATATGGCCCGCCTCATAAAGCCGCTGCGCCGCCGACATACAGGCCCGCGCGCCCAGCCCAAGCTTGCGGCTGGCCTCCTGTTGCAGGGTCGAGGTCATGAAGGGCGGCCAGGGATTGCGGCTCGCCGGTTTGGCTGCGACCGCCGCCACCTTCAGATCGCGCGCCGCAATCGCCGACACGGCCAGCATCGCCTCTTTCTCGGTGGCGATGTCGAACCGCTCAAGCTTCTTGCCGCCGAACACGGTCATGGTGGCGTCGAACTCGTCCCCGCGCGGGGTCGCCAGCCGGGCATGGACCGTCCAGTATTCGCGCGCCTTGAAAGCCTCGATCTCCATCTCGCGGTCGACAATGATGCGCAGCGCGACCGACTGCACACGGCCCGCCGACTTGGCGCCCGGCAGCTTCCGCCACAAAACCGGCGACAGGTTGAAGCCGACCAGATAATCCAGCGCGCGCCGGGCAAGATAGGCATCGACCAGCGGCTGGTCGATCTGGCGCGGATTGGCCATGGCCTCGGTCACGGCGGCCTTGGTGATGGCGTTGAAGGTGACGCGGCTCACCGCCGCACCCTTTTTCAGCACCGGCTCCAGCGCCTCTTTCAGATGCCAGGAAATCGCCTCGCCCTCGCGATCGGGGTCGGTGGCCAGAACCAGATTGGGATCGGCCGCCAAAGCATCCCTGATCGCCTTGATATGCTTTTTCGAATCCGCCGCGATTTCCCATTTCATGGCGAAATCATGATCCGGCTCGACGCTGCCATCCTTGGGCGGCAGGTCCCGGACATGCCCAAAGGACGCCAGAACCGTATAATCGTCGCCCAGATATTTGTTGATCGTCTTGGCTTTGGCAGGGGATTCGACGACGACGACAGGCATGAAAATTCCTTCGCATGATTCGGCCCGGGAACATGGGCATCCCTCAGCGGACTGTCAACGGCGCCTTTCTTTCATGCCCAAATATCCCACGGGGGTCCGGGGGTGTGAAACCCCCGGTCTCCGGCTCAGATTCCGTCGCCGACAAAGGCTTTTTCGACCACGAATTCCTTGGGATCGCTGTTGGCGCCCTCATGCAGACCGAACCCTTCCAGCACCGTCTTGACGTCGGTGTTGAATGCCAGACTGCCACAGATCATCGCCCGGTCATTGGCCGCATCCATCGCCGGCAGGCCCAGATCCGCGAACACCTTGCCCGAGGTCAGGTTGTCGGTGATCCGCCCCATGAACGGCCCCTCCTCCCGGGTGGTGGTCGGATAATACAAAAGCCGGTTGGCGAAATCCTCGCCGTAAAGCTCGGACAAAAGCGGGTCGTGCTTCAGATTCTCGACCAGCTCGCGCCCATAGGTCAGCTCTTCGGCGGTGCGGCAGGTATGCATCATCACCACCTGCTCATAGCGCTCATAGGTCTCGGGATCGCGCATCAGCGACGCAAAGGGCGCAATCCCGGTGCCGGTGGCCAGAAACCACATCCGCTTGCCCGGCAAAAGCGCGTCCAGCACCAGCGTGCCCACCGGCTTGGGGCGCAGGATGATCTCATCGCCCGGCTGGATGTTTTGCAGCTTCGAGGTCAGGGGGCCGTCCGGCACCTTGATCGAATAGAATTCCAGCTCCTCGTCCCAGTTGGGCGAGGCGATCGAATAGGCGCGCAGGATCGGCTTGCCGTTCTCGCCGGGCAGGCCGATCATGACGAACTCGCCCGACCGAAAGCGCAGGGATGCCGGCCGCGTCACGCGGAACGAAAACAGCCGGTCGGTCCAGTGCTTGACCGAGGTCACGGTCTGCGCATCGGGAAGGGTCTTGGCGGGTTTTGCAGCAACGTCGGCCACGGAAAGATCCAATGTCATGTCAGGGTCCCGTGTTATCTAATCCAATGAGTTCAGGGGCGAAACCCCCGGGGTTCAGCCCGCGAGGCGCGACCGATGGTCCCAATCCTGCCAGTCGGCGCGATAGAGCCATTGTTCCTGCGGCTGGCGCGCGGCCAGCGCGGCGGAAATGCGCACCTCGTCGAAACCGACGCGGCGGGCCATGGCATATTGATCAGAGATCAGCGCGCCCACGGCCCGCAACCGCCCCTGATAGCCCTTTTCGCGCAAAAGCCGCGCCAGGGTGAATCCCCGGCCATCGGTCATGGCCGGAAACTCGATCGCGATCAGCGCGTGATCCAGATGGGCGTCCAGGCTTGCCGGATCGGTATCCGGGGACAGCACGACCGGACCCGACCCGTCCTGGGCCGCGTCATGGGGGTGAAAGCCGTCATCGCGGACAAGGAAAAATTCGCTCATGCATTCGCTCCTGCGCGGACCATCTTGCCGCCGATGAAATGGATGCCGCATTCGGTCTTTTGGCTGCCGCGCCAGCGGCCGGCACGCGGATCCTCGCCCGGCTTCACCGGCGAGGTGCAGGGCGCGCAACCGATCGAGGCATAGCCCTGGGCGACCAACGGGTGACGGGGCAGGTTGTTTTCGGCCATATAGTCCTGAACGTCCTGCGACCGCCAATGCGCCAGCGGGTTGATCCGCAACCGCGACGGCGGCTCGGCCTCGAAGAACTGCAATTCGGTGCGCTGACCGCCCTGAAACCGTTTGCGGCCCGTGATCCAGGCGTCGAATTGCGACAATTCGCGTTCCAGCGGAATGGTCTTGCGGAAATCGCAGCAGGCATCGGTGTTGAACTGATGCAATGTGCCGTCCGGGTCGTTCAGCGCCACCTCGCGTTCCGTGGCGCGCACGACCCGCACATCGGTCAGCCGCAGCTTTTCCGCAACCTCGGTCTGATAGGCCAGGGTTTCGGGAAACAGCATCTGCGTGTCGATGAACAGAACCGGCGTGCCCGGCGCCACCACCGACACCATATGCAAAAGCACCACCGATTCCGAACCGAATGACGACACCATCGTCACCCGGCCCAGATCGGGATCATTGAGCGCACGGCGCAACACCTCGGTTGCGGCGTGATGCTTGTAGCGGTCGTTCAGCCGCGCCGCGCGGGCATCCAGCGTCTGATCAAGCATTGGCCGGATACAGCGCCGCCTTGAACGGCGTCACCCCCACGCGGCGATAGGTGTCGATGAACCGCTCGTCCGCCGAGGCGCGCTGTTCAAGATAGGTATCGATCACCCGGTCGATGGCCGGAACCACCTCTTCGGCGGGGAAACCCGCGCCGGCGCGCTGGCCGATGGCGGGGATTTCATAGCCGTCGCCGCCCAGCGTGATCTGATAGTTTTCGACGCCCGCGCGATCCAGACCCAGAATGCCGATATGGCCCAGATGGTGGTGACCGCAGGCATTGATGCAGCCGGAAATGCGGATGTTGAACTTGCCGATCTCATCCTCAAGGCCGCGGGCGCGGAAATGCTCTGCGATGTCCTGCGCGATCGGGATCGAGCGGGCGGTCGCCAGCGTGCAGTAATCCATGCCCGGGCAGGCGACGATATCGCTGATCAGCCCGGCATTGGCGGTGGCCAGCCCTGCGGCGCGCAATTCCTGATAAAGCGCGTAGAGGTCGGATTTGTGGACATGCGGCAGCACCACGTTCTGTTCGTGGCTGATGCGCAGGTCGTGATGGCCATAGCGTTCGGCCAGATCGGCCAAAAGCCGCATCTGTTCGGCCGAGGCATCGCCCGGGGTCTGGCCCGGCGCCTTGAAGGTCACGGTGACGCTGGCATAGCCGGGCGCCTTGTGGGCCGCCAGATTGGTGTCGGTCCAGCTGCGGAATGCCGGATTGGCGGCGCGGCTGGCCTCGTAATCGCCCTCGGGGGCGGTACGGAACAGCGGCGCGGCATAGACCTGTTTCAGCTCGGCCAGAAGGGTCTGGTCGACGCCGGTAAAGGCGGCGCGGCGGTTCTGGAACTCGGCCTCGATTTCGTCGCGCATGACGTCGAGGCCGCGTTCGGCCACGGTGATCTTGATGCGGGCCTTGTATTTGTTGTCGCGCCGGCCCGAGAGGTTATAGGCCGAAATGATCGCCTCGACATAAGGCAGCAGGTCGGCCTCGGGCAGGAATTCCCGCACCACCTGCCCCAGAAGCGGCGTGCGGCCCAGCCCGCCGCCGATCCAGACCTGAAAGCCCAGCTCGCCCGCATCGTTGCGGACCAGCCGCAGCCCGATATCATGGGCGGCGACCACGGCGCGGTCGGTCGCACCGGCCGACACCGCGATCTTGAACTTGCGCGGCAGGAACTGGAATTCGGCATGGTCGGTCGACCAGGCGCGCAGCAATTCGGCATAGGGGCGCGGATCCGTCACCTCATCGGCGGCGGCGCCGGCGAAAGCGTCGGTCGTGACGTTGCGGATCGTGTTCCCCGAGGTCTGGATCGCATGCAGGCCGACATCGGCCAGGGCGTCCAGCATATCGGGAATGTCCACGAGCTTGGGCCAGTTGAACTGGATGTTCTGGCGCGTGGTCCAATGGCCGTAACCCTTGTCCCATTTCTCGGCCAAAAGCGCGAGAGTGCGCATCTGGTCGGGGCTGATCGTGCCATAAGGAATGGCCACGCGCAGCATATAGGCGTGCAATTGCAGATAGACGCCATTCATCAGCCGCAGCGGACGGAATTCGTCCTCGGTCAGGCTGCCGTCAAGGCGGCGCTCGACCTGCTGGCGGAACTGGGCCGAACGGTGACGCAGGTATTCGTTATGCTGGGGACGGGCATCAAACATTGCTGGCCTCGAGATCGGCTTGCTTGCCATGGAAATAGTTGGAAGGCCCGCGGCGGCGGAACGCCTCGCGGAAATGCGTGGGCTCGGGGCGGCCATCGTCGCCGCGCTTCGCCTCGGCCAGATAGGGGCCGACGACGATATTGCCCTGTCCGACGGCATCGAGCAGCGCCAGATCGGCAATGGCCTCGTCCTCGAAAAGCTCGGCCTCGCGCGGGTCGGCGGTCCAACCGCCGTCACGCATCCACACGCAATGGCCCATGCGCAGGTCATTTGCGGTAATGACGGCGGGGGTTGCGGGGGACGGGGTGAAGCCTTTGGACATGGCTGTTGCCTTTCGGTTTGCGTCACAGGAATATAGGAAAAAATCCCCCATATTGACGAGTAGCGCGAAAAAATAAGAAACATGTCCCGCAGGAATGCCGGGAATACAGGACAGGATTTCAGAATGAGCGCGGAACGACAAACACCCATCCGGCTGGATGACACGGACAGGAAAATCCTGTCCCTGCTGCAACAGGACGCGACGCTGTCGCTGGACGATATCGCGGCGCAGGTGGGGGCGTCCAAGACCCCGGTCTGGAACCGGATTCGCAAGCTGCGCGAGGCCGGGGTGATTCAGGCCCAGGTGGCGTTGCTGGACCCCGAGGCGCTGGGGCTGGATGCCTGTTTCTTCGTGCTGATCCGCACCAGCGAGCATGACCCCGACTGGGCGCGGCGCTTTCTGGCCGCGGTGCGCGCTCGTCCCGAGGTGCTGGAGGCGCATCGGCTGGCGGGTGACATCGACTATATCCTGAAGGTGCGGGTCAGCAATGCCCGTGCCTATGACCGGTTCTATCAGGCGCTGATTTCCGAGGTGAAGATCCACAACGTCACCGCGCTTTTGTCGATGGAAGAGCTGAAGGCGACGACGATGCTGCCACTGGCGTGACCTTTGCCGGTGGCGCGGGCAGCATGGATATTTGAATGAAGAAGAAAGGGCCGCGCCGCGCCTAAAGGATGGCGCGCAGCGCCGCGGGCAAGGCCCCGGCAAAGGCGTCGAGTTCCTCGGCCGGTCCGCAGGAGACGCGGATGCAGCGATCCATCGGCGCGACGCCCGGCATGCGGGCAAAGATGCCCCGCACCGCCAGCGCATCGAGCAGCGCGCGGGCGAATGCGCCATCGCGGCGGCAGTCGATGGCCACGAAATTCGTGGCCGAGGGCAGCGCGGTCAGGCCGTTTTCATCGGCGATTTCGGCAATGCGGGCGCGGGCGGCGGCGACCTCGGCGCGGATATGGTTCAGCCAGTCCTGATCCTGCAATGCGGCCAGCGCGCCGGCCTGCGCGATGCGGTTGATGCCGAAATGGTTGCGGATGCGGTCAAAGCCCGCGATCAGTTCCGCCGGGCCGATGGCATAGCCGATCCGCGCGCCCGCCATGCCGTAAGCCTTGGAAAATGTGCGGAAACGGATGGCGCGGTCGTCATTGGGATCGATCCGGGGGATGGCGTCATCGGGGGCGAATTCGGCATAAGCCTCATCCAGGACCAGCAGGCCGGGTTCGGGCAGATTGTCCAGCATCGCGCGGATGCGGTGCCCCGGATGCCAGCTTCCCATCGGGTTGTCGGGATTGGCCAGATAGACCAGCCGCGCGCCAACCTCATCGGCGGCGCGGATCAGGGCATCGGGATCCTCGGCATCGTCGCGATAGGGCACCTTGACCAATTGGCCGCCAAAGCCCGCGACGTGATAGTTGAAGGTCGGATAGGCCCCGTCCGAGGTCACCACCCGATCGCCCGGGCTGACGGTCAGACGCACCAGCAGGCCCAGAAGCCCGTCGATCCCCTCGCCCAGCATGATGTTTTCCGGCGCGATGCCATGATGGGTGGCCAGCGCGTGGCGCAGGTCGTGATTGTCGGGATCGCCGTATTTCCACACCCCCGCCGCCGCATCCGCCATCGCCCGGATCGCGCGCGGCGAGGGGCCGAAGCCGTTCTCATTGGCGCCCAGCCGGGCGCGGAACGGCGCCCCGCTGCGGCGTTCCAGCGTTTCGGGGCCGGTAAAGGGCACGGTCGCGGGCAGGCCCGCCGGGATCGGGGCAAAGCGCAGGCGGTTCATCGTCGTCACCGGCAGCGCCTAGAAGGCCCGGAAGGTCATGGTGGTCAGGGTCCGGCTGATGCCCGGAATGTCGAAGAGGTTTTCCGCCAGAAAGCGGCCGACATCCTGATCCTCGGGGATATAGATCTTGGCCATCAGGTCGTAATCGCCCGAGGTCGAGTAAAGTTCGCTGACGATTTCGCGGTCATAGATCGCGTCGGCGACCTCATAGGTTTTGCCGGGGATGCAGCGGAACTGGACGAATACCGGGCGCATGGCGGGCCTCACATGATCTGTTGGGTCAACCTAGACCGCGTGCCCGTCCCGGGTCCAGTCCCCGCGCGCAAGCCCCCGCCAGAAGCGGCGCATCAACAGGATCGCGGCCACCGTCAGCCCGGCGACCAGCCCCAGCCACAGCCCCGCCGGCCCCAGCCCGGCGACAAAGGCCAGGCCATAGGCGATGGGCATGCCGACCAGCCAATAGCTGATCGCGGCGATGATCATCGGCACGCGCGTGTCCTGAACGCCCCGCAACAGGCCAAGCCCGATCACCTGCATCGCATCGGTCAGCTGAAACAGCGCGGCATAGAACATCAGCCCGGTGGCGATGCCGATCAGCACCGGCGTTTCGGGATCGCTGCTGTCCAGATAAAGCCCGACCAGCTGGCGCGGAAAGAGCACAAAGACCGCGACCGCGATCACCGCGATGACAAAGGACACCGCCGTCACCGCGATCGCGCCATCGCGCATCAGCGTGGCGTCGCCCAGACCCTTGGCCTGACCGGCGCGGATGGTGGCGGCGTTCGACATGCCCAGATGCAGCATGAAGGTGATCGACGCCAGTTGCAGCGCGATCCCATGCGCGGCCAGTTCGCGCGTCCCGATCCACCCCATCATCACGTTCGAGCCGACAAACAGCCCGCCCTCGGCCACCATGGTCAGGCCGATGGGCAGGCCAAGCCAGAAGACCGCCCTGAATTCGGCCCAATCGGCGCGCCAGAAGCGCTGGAACAGGTGATATTTGCGCGCCGCAGGCAACCAGCCCGCATAGGCCACCAGCAACACCAGTTGCAGCGCCTGCACCGACACCGAGGCGATGGCCGCCCCCCGCACGCCCAGCTCGGGCGCGCCCAGATTGCCGAAAATCAGCACCCAGTTCAGGAACACGTTCACCGGTAAGCCCGCCAGCGTGATCCACAACACGACCTGCGCGCGTTCCATCGCCGCCAGATAGCTGTTCAGCGTCAGCCCGCAGAGCACCGGCAAAAGACCGAATCCCGCGATGCGCAGATAGTCCTGTGCCAGGGCCGCCACCTCGGGCTTTTGCCCGATGGCAAGCAGGATCGGTTCGGAAAACCACAGCGGCGGCATCGCCAGCAGCGCGAACAGGATGGACAGCCACAGCGCCATCCGGGTCGAACGGCGGACCTCGATCTCGTCGTCGCGGGCGATGGCGGCGGCGATCAGCCCCATCACGCCGATGCCGAAACCCATGCCCAGAAAGAACATGATGTGGAAAAACGAGGTGGCGATAACCAGCGCGGCCAGTTCCTCGACCCCGTACCAGCCGACCATCACCGTATCGGCGACGCCGATGGCCATGCGCGCCAGATGGCTGCCGACAAGCGGCAGGCCAAGCGCCAGCGTGGCGCGCAGATGCGGGGCGTAACGGGCCATGGTCATGGCTCTGCCTTATCCTTGGGCAAGGGCCGGGGCAAGATGGGGCCGGGGCAAGATGGGGCCGGGGCAAGATGGCGGGCCCCCGCTCGGGCGCCGCATGCGGGCCACATGTCCCGGCGCGGCTCGTTTCGGGATGGGCCGTTTCGGGATGCGCGGTTTCGGGACGGCTGGCCGGCGCCGGGGCGAACTGATTTACTGTGCCAAGCCGTGCCTCGCCGCAATGAAAGGATGCCCATGTCCATGCCCACCGCCATCCACTGGCTGACCCGCGATTTCCGGCTGGGCGACAACCCGGCGCTGGCGGCGGCGGCGCGCGGGCCGATGCGGTCGGTGTTTTTCATCGACGCCCAGCTTTTGGCACAGGGCGCGGCCAGCCGGTGGCGGCTGGAACGGGCGCTGCGGGATTTCGACGCCGCGCTACGCCAGCGTGGCGATGCGGGCGTCACCATCCTGCGCGGGGAACCCCATGAGCTGTTGCCCCGTCTGGTCGCCGCGCTTGGCGCGGCCGAGGTGCATCAAAGCGACTGGCCCTGTCCGGCCATGCGCGCAAGCCAGCAGCGCGTCGACCAAGCGCTGCGGGCGCAGGGCGCGCAGCTGGTCCTGCATCCGGGGCATCTTTTGATCCATCCGCGCCTGTTGCGGACCAAGGGCGGCGGCGCCTATCGCGTCTTTACCCCCTTTGCCCGCGCCCTGCGCGGCATTGGCGCCGACCGGCCCGGCGCGGGCGCGCCGCCGCGCATCCCGACCGCCCCCGGCGCGGGCTGGCCGCAATCCGTGGCGCTGGACGGGCTTGATCTTGCGCCCGACCTGCATGGCGGCCGGGCGGTGCTCGACGCCCATGCCCTGCCCGCCGGCGAGGCGGCGGCACTGGCGCGGCTGGACGATTTCCTTGATCGCGCATCCGAATACGAGGCGCGCCGCGACCGCCCCGACATCGACGCGACATCCGGCCTGTCCGAGGCGCTGGCCCTGGGCGAGATCAGCCCGCGCAGCGTCTGGGCCATCGCCGAGGCCCGCCGCCGCGACAATCCCGCCGCCGCCGATGGCATCGCCAAGTTCATGTCGGAACTGTGCTGGCGCGAATTCGCATGGCATCTGTTGATCGAGTTTCCGCAGATGGCCGAACGCGCGTGGCGGCCGGAATGGGCGGAATTTCCGTGGCGCGGCGACAATGCCGATTTTGATCGCTGGCGACAGGCCCGGACCGGCATCGCGCTGGTCGATGCGGGGCTGCGCGAAATGCGGGTGACGGGGCGGATGCACAACCGGGTGCGGATGGTGGTGGCCAGCTGGCTGACCAAGCATCTGCTGACCGACTGGCGGCTGGGGCTGGCGCATTTTCAGGACAGCCTGAGCGATTGGGACCCGGCGGCCAATGCGATGAACTGGCAATGGGTGGCGGGATGCGGGCCGGATGCGGCGCCGTTCTTCCGCATCTTCAACCCCGAGCGGCAGGCCGAGCGCTTTGATCCCCGGGGCGATTATCGCCGCGCCTGGCTGGGGCCGGGGGCGGCCGGCGCCCTGGCCTATGACGCGACGTTACCCCCGGACTGGCGGGGCAAGGGGCGCCCGCCCGCCGATGAGGGCACGGCCGCCATCGCCGCCGGACGCCAGCGCGCGCTTGATGCCCATGCAGGCTTTCGCGACGCTTAGGTTTTCGGCGCGCACCCTTTCTTTGCCGGGCCTTGCGCCCTATATCCAAGGCCGACCGTCCGAAAGGAAGCCAAAGGAACACCATGTCCCAACGTGCGACGCGCAGATTGTCCTTTTTCCTGCTGATGGGGCTGACGCTTTACGCCTCATTCCTGGGCGCGGGCTGAGGCCGGGCCATGGCCAAGCGTTACGGCGGACGCCACTCGCCCCAGCCCCGGCTTGACGGCACGGATCCGCGCCCGCCCGCGCGCCCGCGCCCCGGCGAGGCGCGCCACCCGCTGGAATCGCGCACCCGCTGGGTCACGATCATGGCGGTGCCGTTCCTGATCAGCGCCTTCTGGCAGGATCCGGCCGGGCTGGCCACGCATCTGATCGCCTTTGGCGCCATCGCATCGGGCATGTGGATGACCCGCGAGGGGTTGCAGGCCGAGGCCGCCTATGACGCCCGCCGCATCGCCCGCCGCCCGGCAATCCCGCGCAAACTGTTCGGCGGCATCCTGACCGGGCTGGGCCTTGCCATCGGCGCCTATGTTCCGGGGGCCGAGATCGGCGCCGGCATCATCGGTGTCGCGGGCGCGCTGCTGCACTGGCTGTCCTTCGGCCCCGATCCCATGCGCGACAAGGGCATGGAGGGCGTAGATACGTTCCAGCAGGATCGCGCCCAACGCATCGTCGCCGAGGGCGAGGCGCATCTCAAGGCCATGCAGGACGCCATCCTGCGCACCGGCGACCGCCGGCTCGAGGCCCATGTCGCCATGTTCGCCGCCACCGCGCGCGAGCTTTTCACCCGCGTCGAGGAAGATCCCGACGACATCCCCGCGGCCCGCCGCTATCTGGGCATCTATCTGCAAGGGGCGCGCGACGCGACGGTGAAATTCGCCGATCTCTATGCCCAGACCCAGGACCCCCGCGCGCGCGAAGATTACGAAAACCTGCTGCGCGATCTGGAAACCGAATTCGCCGCCCGCACCCGCAAGCTGATCGAGGGCGGGCGCACCGATCTGGATATCGAGATCGGCGTCCTGCGCGAGCGGCTTGCCCGCGAAGGCGTGCGCCCCGCCGCCCCCGCACAGACAGCCGCCCGGAACGCCGACCCCGCCGAGCTTGAGCGTGCGATGACGCTGGACGACCTGCTGATCCCGCGCGAAGGCGAAAAGCAGCGCCGCTGATGCCCCGCTTTGCCCTGTTGATCGAATATGACGGTACGCCCTTTGCCGGCTGGCAGGCACAGGCCGATCAGCCCAGCGTGCAGGGCGCCATCGAGGCCGCGCTGGCCCGGCTGGATCCCGGCTTTGCGGCGGGCGCGCGTATCGCCGCCGCCGGGCGCACCGATGCGGGCGTCCATGCCACCGGACAGGTCGCCCATGCCGATCTGACCCGCGACTGGGACCCCTTTCGCCTGTCCGAGGCGCTGAACTGGCATCTGAAGCCCGCCCCGGTGGCGATTCTGCGCGCGGCGCGGGTGGATGACGATTTCCACGCCCGGTTCTCGGCGCTGGAACGGCGCTATCTGTTCCGGCTGATCGCGCGGCGGGCGCCCGTCACCCATGATCGCGGCCGGGTCTGGCAGGTGCTCAACCCGCTGGATCTGGATGCGCTGCGCGCGGGCGCGGCGCATCTGATCGGGCGGCACGATTTCACCACCTTTCGATCGACCATGTGCCAATCGGCCAGCCCGATAAAGACCCTGGACGAGATCTCGATCACCGGACACGACATCCCCGAGGGCCGCGAATACCGCTTTTGCCTGCGGGCGCGGTCGTTCCTGCACAATCAGGTGCGCTCGATTGTCGGCACGCTGGAACGGGTGGGTGCCGGCGCTTGGCCGCCGGAACGGGTGGCAGAGGCGCTTGCGGCCCGTGACCGCGCGGCCTGTGGGCCGGTCTGTCCGCCGCAGGGGCTGTATCTGACCGGCGTGGGCTATCCCCGCGATCCCTTCGCGCAGCCGTGACGCGAACGGACAGACCGGCTTTTCAGGGATTGCAGAAAACGCGAAACGTGCCGCGGCCTTATTCGGCGGGCACGTTGATACGGCGCTGTTCGTCGCGGATGCTCATCGGGTGTTGCGGGCTGGGCATGCGGCGGCGGCCGCGCCCCTGCCAGTTCGGGATCACCACGGTCATCACCGTATGCCAGATGATCCAAAGATCGACACGCAGGCTGCGCCGGCGCTGATAGATCAGGTCGAGCCGCAGCTTGGTCGGCAGGCAGCGGCGGTAATAGGCTTCTTCGGTCGCCTGCGCGGTCTTGCAGCGCGCCATGATCCGGTCCTCATGCGCGTGATAGATCATCGTCGCAAGGCCGGTCACGCCGGGCCGATTTTTCAGCACCTGCGCGTAAAGCATAGGAAAGCGTTCGACATATTCGCGCAACGGCGGGCGCGGGCCGACAAAGCTCATGTCGCCGCGCAGGATGTTGAACAGCTGCGGCAGCTCGTCGATGCGGGTGCGGCGCAGGAAACGCCCGACGCGGGTGATGCGCCAATGCTTGTGCGCACCGGTGGCGCCGGAATCCCCCTCTTCGCGCAGCATGGTGCGGAATTTCAGCAGGCTGAACTGTTCGCCCGGCGCCCGCATGCGCGGCGCGACATAGAAAAGCGGCCGCCCCTGCGTGACCAACAGGATGATGGCGACCACCGCCATGACAACCGAAAGGGGAATCAGCAATGCCAATGCGAACAGAATGTCGAACGCGCGCTTGCCGATGGTCATTCCAACCCGGCGCACCGGGGTTTCCCCCGCAATCCACGCAACGCTCTGTGCCCTAAGCGACGCAAGTTCGCGGCGATCGGTACGATCCCAATCGTGGTGAATTGTCACAATTCTCCGTCCCGCGCTGATGCTATTTGGTTCAACTCTGCTGCCCTAACATAGGGCCGATAAAATGAAAACAAGTTCAAGCCCAATTCTGAGCAAGGCTTGCGCAACCGTGTCCTTTCGGCCAGTCTTTGCCCAACAACGCCTCTGGTATAAGCGAAATGCGGAAATTTCTGGTCGTTCTGGATGACTCGCGCGAATGCCTGAACGCCATTCGCTATGCGGCCCTGCGCGCCGCCAAGACGAATGGCGGGGTGCAGGTGCTGGCCGTGATCCCGGCCAGCTCGATCCAGCACGGGCTGGGCGTCGCCGATGTCATGCGCGCCGAGGCCTATGAGCGGATCGAGGCCCATTTCGAGGTTTTCGCCAAATGGATGCGCGACCGCCCCGGCGTCGAGCCGGAACTGGTCGTGCGCGAGGGCGAGCCGGGGACCGAGCTTCTGGCCCAGATCCATGCCGATCCCGAAATCGGCGTGGTGGTGCTTGCGGCCTCGGTCGACAATGCCGGGCCCGGGCCGCTGGTCACGCGCCTGATGCGGGAAATGGCGACGCTGCCCTGTCCCATCACCATCGTGCCCGGCGATATTTCGCGCGAGCGGCTTGAGCAGATCA
Source organism: Paracoccus mangrovi (assembly GCF_042648425.1). Lineage (NCBI taxonomy): Bacteria > Pseudomonadati > Pseudomonadota > Alphaproteobacteria > Rhodobacterales > Paracoccaceae > Paracoccus > Paracoccus mangrovi. The sequence goes on from NZ_JBHRXJ010000013.1 coordinate 31,799, forward strand.
CCTGATGGACCGGCGGCTGGCCGGGGCCGCGCTGATCGCGACGCCGCTGCTGGCGCTGATCTTTCGGGGGCTGGGGGTGTCGGGGCTGCGACCGCTGACCGCCTGTCTTGTGGCGCTTGCGATCTATTGGGGGCTGCTTGTGCTGGCGCTGCGGTTCAGCGGGGGCTGGTCGCTCAGGCCGCGCTGGCCCGGCCGGGCGGTGGGTCTGGTGCTGGTTTCATGCGTCACCGGCATGGCGGCGGTCGGGGCCGGCGCGCTGGCCGGGCTTTCGGCGCATGTGCTGGCGGTGGTGGTGCTGGCCGGGCTGATCAACGGCCATCTGGAAGAGGCATTCTGGCGCGGCGCGCTGGTCCCGCATCTTGGCCCTGATCCTGCGGCCGGCGACGCCCTGCGGGCGGTTCCGGCGGTGCTGCTCTTCGGGCTGTGGCATTTCGCCCCGGCCGCCGCGCCGCTGACCCTGCCCGGCGGGGCCGTGGCGATGGTTCTGTGCGCGACGGCGCTGGGGGCGATCCTCATGGCGGCGCGGCTTTTCAGCGGGACGGCAGGCGCGGGGGCGATTGCGCATGCGCTGATCAACATCTTTGCCTTTGCGATGCTGGCAAGCACCAATGCCGAGGCCGTTTAACTTGACTCGCACCCCCCGCAATCCCCATATCCACCCGCAAAGGAGCCGCAAAATGTTCATCCAGACCGAGACCACCCCGAACCCCGCCACGCTGAAGTTCCTGCCCGGTCAGGCCGTGCTGGCCAGCGGCACCGCAGATTTCCCCGCCCCCGAGGCCGCAAGCGCAAGCCCGCTTGCCCGGCGTATCTTTGCCGTGCCGGGCGTCACCGGGGTGTTCCTGGGGTCGGATTTCGTCACCGTGACCAAATCGGATGACGCCGTCTGGGACCATCTGAAACCCTCGGTCCTGGGCGCGATCATGGAGCATTTCCAGTCCGGCGCCCCGGCGGTCGAAGGCGCCTCGACCGGCGGCCATAACGATCAGGACGGCCCCGACGCGGAAATCGTCAACCAGATCAAGGAATTGCTGGATACCCGCGTGCGTCCCGCCGTGGCCCAGGATGGCGGCGACATCACCTTTCACGGCTTTGACCGGGGTGTGGTCTATCTGCATATGCAGGGCGCCTGCGCCGGCTGCCCCTCATCCACGCTGACCCTGAAAATGGGGATCGAGAACCTTTTGCGCCACTATATCCCCGAAGTGACCGAGGTCCGGCCCGTTGCCTGACGCCCTTTCGCTTGGCTTCGACACATCGGCCGCGCATTGCGCGGCCGCTTTGGTCATGGGCGACCGCCTGCTCGTCCAACGGCATGAGGACATGGCCCGAGGTCAGGCCGAGCGGCTGATGCCGCTGCTTGCGGAGGTTCTGGCCGAGGCCGGGATCGGCTGGCGCGATCTGGCGGTGATCGGCTGCGGCACGGGGCCGGGGAATTTCACCGGCATCCGCATTTCGGTCGCCGCCGCGCGCGGGCTGGCCCTGTCATTGGGCATTCCCGCCGTGGGGATCAGCGTGACCGAGGCCATGGCCTGCGGATTGCCGCGCCCCTGCCGGGTGATGCTGGCCGCGCGGCCGGCGGGCGTCATCTGGCAGGATTTCGGCACCGGCACCGAGAACACCGCCGGGAACGCCCCCGACAGCCGGCCCCGGCAGGACTTGCCCGAGGCCCTGCCCCTCGGGCCCGCACCCGCCGCGCCGATGATGCCGCTGGCCGAGGGGGTCGCGCGGATCGCACTTGCGCGCCGCGCCCTGCCCGGCCTGCCGCGCCCGGCGCCGATCTATCTGCGCCCGGCCGATGCCGCCCCGGCCCGCGACCGTGGCCCGGTGATGCTGCCATGACGCCCGGCGAGCTGGCGGCGCTGCATGCGCGCTGTTTTCCGGCCCATCCCCGGCCCTGGTCGGCGCCCGAATTCGCCGGGCTCTTGTCCAACCCGCTGAATTTCCTGTTGCTGCGGCCGCAGGCATTCCTTTTGGGCCGCAGCGTCGCGGATGAGGCAGAGCTGCTGACCCTGGCTGTTGCGCCCGAATCACGCCGCAAGGGTATCGCCTTGGCATTGCTGGGGGATTTCGCAGAGGCCGCCCGACAGCGCGGCGCGGCCGAGGCGTTTCTCGAAGTGGCCTCGGACAATGCGCCGGCCATCGCGCTTTATGCCTGCGACGGCTGGTCCGAACGGGGTGTCCGGCGCGGCTATTATGCCCCCGGGATCGACGCGCTGATCTTGCGTCGGGCGCTATAGTCCCGCAACAAGCCTGTTGACGGTGTCCGGCCCTTGCGCCCTAATCCCTGCACCCTGGGCTGAATCGCCCCTGCTATAATTCGAGGTTTCGACATGTCTCTGATGAAATCCCTGCTGACCGGCGCCTGCCTGACCATGCTGCCCTTGACGGCGCTGGCCGATCCGGCGCTGATCTTCGATCTCGGCGGCAAGTTCGACAAATCCTTCAACGAGGCCGCCTATGTCGGCGCCGAGCGCTGGAAGGCCGAAACCGGCGGCACCTACAAAGAGCTGGAAATGCAGTCCGAGGCCCAGCGCGAACAGGCGCTGCGCCGGCTGGCCGAAACCGGCGCCAACCCCATCGTGATGACCGGCTTTGCCTTTGGCGAGGTGCTGGGCAAGATCGCGCCCGACTATCCCGACACCAAATTCGTCATCATCGACATGGTCGTGGAACAGCCCAATGTGCAATCCGTGGTCTTTGCCGAACCCGAAGGGTCGTATCTGGCGGGCGTGATGGCGGCCAAGGCTTCGAAATCGGGAACGGTCAGCTTTGTCGGCGGCATGGATGTGCCGCTTATCCACAAGTTCGAATGCGGTTATGTGCAGGGGGTCAAGGCCACCAATCCCGACGCCAAGGTGCTGATCAACTATACCGGCACGACGCCCACGGCTTGGAACGACCCCGTGAAGGGCGGCGAGCTGGTCAAGGCCCAGATCTCGCAGGGGTCGGACGTGGTCTATGCGGCGGCCGGCGGCACCGGCATCGGCGTGTTGCAGGCGGCGGCGGATGCGAACATCCTGTCCATCGGCGTCGACAGCAACCAGAACCACCTGCATCCGGGCAAGGTGCTGACCTCGATGGTCAAGGGCGTGGACAATTCCGTCTATGACGCCTTCAAGGCGGGCGCGGATGTCGCGCCGGGCATCAAGGTGATGGACCTGGCCTCGGGCGGGGTTTCGGTCGCCATGGACGACAATAATAAGCCCCTTGTGACCCCCGACATGCAGGCCGCCGTGGATGCCGCCACCAAGGGCATCATCGACGGCACGATCAAGGTGCATGACTATATGACCGACAATACCTGCCCGGTGCAGTAATGACCGCAGGCCCCGGCGCAGAAAACGCAACCCCCGCAATCGAATTGCGGGGGATTTCCAAGGCATTCGGACCGGTTCAGGCCAATAAGGGAATCAACCTTTCGGTGCCGCGCGGCACCATTCACGGCATCATCGGCGAAAACGGCGCCGGCAAGTCGACGCTGATGTCGATCCTTTACGGCTTTTACCGCCCCGATTCCGGCGAGATCCTGATCGGTGGCAAGCCGATCGCCATCACCGACAGCCAGACCGCGATCCGCGCCGGCATCGGCATGGTGTTTCAGCATTTCAAGCTGGTGCAGAATTTCACCGTGCTGGAAAACATCATCCTTGGCGCCGAGGAAGGGCCGATGCTCAAGACCTCGCTGGGGCGGGCGCGGGCCGAGCTGAAGCGGCTGGCCGATGAATATGAATTGCAGGTCGATCCCGACGCGCCGATCGAGGAATTGTCGGTCGGCCATCAGCAGCGGGTCGAGATCCTCAAGGCGCTGTATCGGCGCGCCGATATCCTGATTCTGGATGAGCCGACGGGCGTTCTGACCCCGGCCGAGGCCGATCACCTGTTCCGCATCCTGCGCGGGCTGCGGGATGAGGGGAAAACCATCATCCTGATCACCCACAAGCTGCGCGAGATCATGGAGATCACCGACAATGTCAGCGTGATGCGGCGCGGCGAGATGGTGACCTCGGTCAAAACCGCCGAGACAAACCCCGCCCAGCTGGCCGAGCTGATGGTCGGGCGCAAGGTGCTTTTGCGCGTGGACAAGGCGCCGGCACAGCCCGGGGCACCGGTGCTTGAGGTGCGCGGCCTGCGCATGGTCGATGCCGATGGCGTCGAGCGGCTGCGCGGCATCGATCTGGACATCCGCGCCGGCGAAATCGTCGGCATCGCGGGCGTCGCCGGCAATGGCCAGACGCAGCTTCTGGAAATTCTGGGCGGCTTTCCGGAGGCCGGCGCGAAACTGTCGGGCGAGGTGCGGCTCAAGGGCGAGGTGCTGGCGCTGAAGGGGTCGGACGCGCGGGCACGGCGCCGTGCCGGCATCGGCCATGTCCCCGAGGACCGGCAGGTCGAGGGGCTGATCATGGATTTCACCGCCTGGGAAAACGCGGCCTTCGGCTATCACGACGCGCCCGAGTTTCAGAACGGACCGCTGATGGACAATGCCGCGATCCGCGCCGATGCGGTGGGCAAGATCGAGCGTTTCGACGTGCGGCCCCCGAACCCGGATCTGGCGGCCAAGAATTTTTCCGGCGGCAATCAGCAAAAGATCGTCGTGGCCCGCGAGGTCGAACGCAATCCCGACCTGCTTTTGATCGGCCAGCCGACGCGCGGCGTCGATATCGGCGCGATCGAGTTCATCCACAAGCGCATCGTCGAATTGCGCGATGCCGGGCGGGCGGTGCTGTTGGTTTCGGTCGAGCTGGATGAGATCATGGCGTTGTCGGACCGGATCGCGGTGATGTTTGACGGCCGCATCATGGGTGAGCGGCTGCCGGATCAGGCCACGGCCACGGATCTGGGTTGCCTGATGGCCGGGGTCGAGCCCGATGGCGATGCCGCGGCCGCCATGCAGGCCCATGACCGGACCGGGGCGGCAAGATGATCTGCCCGGTGCCTCCGGCGGGGATATTTATCCATGAAAGACTGGCCCGCTTAGGGGAGGAATGATGGACAAGATGCCAAGATGGGCGGATGTGATCCTGACGCCTCTGATTTCACTTTTTCTGGCTTTTGCCATTTCGGCGCTGGTCATTCTGGCCATCGGGGAAAGCCCGGTCGAAGCCTTGAAGATCATGGTCGAGGGCGCGCTGGGGTCCAGCTATGGCTGGGGCTATACGCTGTATTACACCACGAATTTCGTCTTTACCGGGCTGGCCGTGATGGTCGCCTATCACGCCGGGCTGTTCAATATCGGTGGTGAGGGGCAGGCCATGCTGGGCGGGCTGGGGGTCGCGCTGGTGCTTTTGGCGGTGCCATGGCCGCATTGGTCGCTGGCGTTGATCGGGGCGATGGCGGCGGCGGCGCTTTTCGGCGCGCTTTGGGCGCTGATCCCGGCCTGGCTTCAGGCCCGGCGCGGCAGCCATATCGTCATCACCACGATCATGTTCAACTTTATCGCCGCGGGGCTGTTGAACTATATGCTGGTCTATGTCCTGCGCCCGCAGGGCAGCGGCGATCCGGCCTCGGCCAGTTTTCCGCCGGCCACGCATCTGCCCAAGCTTTACGACATGGCGCTGGCCATGGGGTTCGAATGGGGCAAGAACACGCCCGCCAATATCAGCCTGTTCATCGCCATCGCCGCCTGTGTGCTGATCTGGTTGCTGATCTGGCGCACGCGGCTGGGCTATGAGATCCGCGCCTTTGGCAAATCCGAGCCGGCGGCGCTTTATGCCGGGATTTCGCCGGTGCGCATCACCGTTCTCGCCATGCTGATTTCCGGCGCGCTGGCCGGTCTGATGGCGATCAACAATGTCATGGGCGAGGCCGAGCGGCTGGTGCTGAACGCCGCCGAAGGCGCGGGCTTTATCGGCATTGCCGTGGCCTTGATGGGGCGCAACCATCCCTTTGGGATCTTTCTGGCCGCGCTTTTGTTCGGGTTTCTCTATCAGGGCGGGCTGGAGCTGGCGCTTTGGGCCAATATCCCGCGCGAGCTGATCGTGGTCATTCAGGCGCTGGTCATTCTGTTCACCGGGGCCCTGGACAATATGGTGCGGATGCCGCTGGAACGGTTGTTCCTGTCGATCCGCCGGAAACGAGGCGCGTGATGGACTGGCTGATGCCCTATCTGCCGGCCTTTGTCGCCGCCTATTCGATCCAGATCGTGGGGGTCATGTCGCCCGGCCCCGCGGTCGCCCTGTTGCTGGGGATCGGTGCCGAACAGGGACGTCCCGCCGCGCTTACGGCTGCTTTCGGGATCGCAGTCGGGGCGGGAATGCTGGCGCTCGCGACGGCGATGGGTCTTGGCCTGCTGGTCCAGCAGGTCGCATGGGCCGGGACCCTGCTGCGCTATCTGGGCGCGGCCTATCTGGCATGGCTGGCGTGGAAATCCTGCAAGAAGGCGCTGGCCCCGCCGCAGGTGCGCGTGACCGGGATAGAGCAGCGCCAGCCGCTGGCCCGGCTGTTTCTGATCGGGCTGGGCTTGCAGCTGACCAATCTCAAGGCGCTGGTGTTCTGGATGGCCGCCGTCAGCGCCGGTCCGGCGCAGGGCGCGCCGCTGGCGGTTCTGTTGGTCTTTGCGCTTGGCGGCATGCTGTTGTCGCTGGCCGGTCACGGCTTTTACGCCGTCATCCTGTCCAGCCGCCCGGTCCGCCACGCCTATAACCGCGCCCGCCGCTGGATCGAGGGGGCATTGGGTATCTTTCTGGGCGCGATGGCTTTGCGCATGGCTACGGAGCATCGCTGATGGATTTCTCGACGATCATCGCCATTCTCGACAGCGCGCTGCGGCTGATGACGCCCTTGCTGCTGGCCTGTCTTGCGGGGCTTTATTCCGAACGCGCGGGCGTTTTCGACATCGGGCTTGAGGGCAAGATGCTGATGGCGGCCTTTACCTCGGCCTCGGTCGCCTATGTGACGGGCAATGTCTGGCTGGGCTTGCTGGCCGGGATCGCGGGATCGCTGATGCTGTCGCTGATCCACGGGCTGGCCTCGATCACGTTTCGGGGCAACCAGCTGATTTCCGGGGTGGCGATCAACTTTCTGGCCGCCGGGCTGACCGTGCTTTTGGGCCAGAAGATCTTTGGGCTGAGCGGACGCACCCCCTCGCTTGAAGGGGGGGCGCGGTTCAACGCCATCACCCTGCCGTTTGCCGACAGCCTGCGCGATGTGCCGGTGATCGGGCCGATCTATTCGGAACTGATCTCGGGGCACACGATTCTGGTTTATGTCGCGGTTCTTTGCGTTCCCCTGACATGGTGGGTGCTTTACCGCACGCGCTTTGGCCTGCGGCTGCGGGCGGTGGGGGAAAACCCGGCCTCGGTCGATACCGCCGGGGTGTCGGTGACCCGCATGCGCTATGCGGCGGTGGCGATCTGTGGCGTTTTATGCGGCATTGCCGGGGCCTATCTCGCGACCGGGATTTCGGCGGGTTTCGTCAAGGACATGACCGCCGGGCGCGGCTATATCGCGCTGGCGGCGCTGATATTCGCTAAGTGGCGGCCGTGGCCGGCGCTGTTCGCGACCCTCCTGTTCGGGCTGATGGAGGCGGTGAGCAACCGCTTTCCAAATCTTGATCTGGGCTTTGTCACCGTGCCCTCGATGTTCATGAACGCCCTGCCCTATATCCTGACCGTCATCATTCTGGCCGGCTTTGTCGGCCGCGCCATCCCGCCGCGCGCGGGCGGAGAACCCTATGTCAAAGAGCGCTGATCTTGTCCGCCTGATCCAGGACCGCGCGGGGGCCGAGGCCCCCGAATACGGGATGATCCTGGGATCGGGGCTGGGCCATATCGCGGCCACGGTCGAGGGCGTCGCGATCCCCTATTCGGACCTTCCCGGTTTTCCCCATGCCGGGGTTTCGGGGCATGTGCCGCAACTGGTCATCGGCCAGCTTGAGGGGCGGCGCGTCGCCGTGTTCGGGGGCCGCGCGCATTACTATGAATCGGGCAAGGCGGATGTGATGCGTCTGCCGCTTGAGGTGCTGGCCGGGCTGGGGGCGGAAAAGCTGATCCTGACCAATGCCGCAGGCTCCGTGCGCGAGACGATGCCGCCCGGATCGCTGATGATGCTTTCGGATCACATCAACCTGTCGGGTGCGAACCCGTTGATCGGCGAGGCGACCGATGCCCGGTTCCAGCCGATGACCGACGCCCATGACGCCGGGCTGCGCGCGGCCCTGTCCCGCGCCGCGCAGGCCGAGGGGGTCGATCTGCCCGAGGGGGTCTATTGCTGGTTTTCCGGTCCCAGCTTTGAGACCCCCGCCGAAATTCGCATGACCCGGATCATCGGCGGCGATGCCGTCGGCATGTCCACGGTCCCCGAGATCATTCTGGGCCGGTTTCTTGGCCTGCGTTGCGCGGCGATTTCGGTCATCACCAATATGGGCGCCGGCATGTCCGACGAGGCGCTGAGCCATGAGCATACCAAGGCCATGGCGCCGCTTGGCGCGGCCAAGCTGGAAAAAGTGCTGCGGCGGTTTCTGCGCGACGGGCGCTAAAGCCCGGGCCTAAAGCCTGGCCAGCGCGGCCTCGACCTTGCCGGCGGCAGCCTCAAGGTCGCGCAGATCGTCCAGAGCGACCACCGGACCGCGCCCGTCATCATAGCGGGCCCGGTGCTTTTCATAGCGCGGATCATAGTGATCGCGCATCAGCGCCGCCGACAGGCCGGTCCAGTCGCCGGCATGGCAAAGCCCCATCCAGTCCGCGATCCGCTCTGCCGGATGCAGGGGGCGCAGGCTCTGGATGATGGCCGCCACCCGGTCGGGATCGGCGGCGGCATCGGCATAGGCGCGGGCGGTATAGGCGGCGCGCGCCGCAAGCGGGACCGCCAGATGCAGGCGCGGCGCGGCGATGATCGCCGCCCAGATGCCGCGCGGCAGGTTGATCTGGCCGATGCGCGAACTTTCGGCCTCGATCAACAGGGGGCGGCTGGGGTCGATCCCCTCAAGCGCCATGGCCAGCCGGCTTTCGAACAGCTTTTGCGACGGCTGGCCGCCGGGCATGGCGCCGAACAGGCTGCCGCGATGATGGGCCAGACCTTCAAGGTCGATGACCTGATGGCCACGCGCGGCGAGACGGTGCAGGATCTCGGTCTTGGCGCTGCCGGTATTGCCGTCCAGCACGATGACCGGGGCCGTGACCGGGGCCGCGACGCGCGCCACGACCAGCGCCCGCCACGCCTTGTAGCCGCCCTCGATCCGGCCGACGCGCCAGCCGATCTGGGCCAGGATGGTGGCGAATGCGCCCGAACGCTGTCCGCCCCGCCAGCAATAGACAAGGGGCCGCCAGCCGCCGCCAAAACCGGCCAGCGGTCCGGCGATATGGCGCGCGGCATTGGCGGCAACCATGGCGCCACCCAGCTTGCGGGCGTCAAAGGGGGAAACCTGTTTGTAGATGGTGCCGACCTGTGCGCGTTCCGCATCCGACAGGACCGGCAGGTTGATCGCACCCGGAAGGTGATCTTCCGCGAATTCCGAAGGCGCGCGGACATCGATCACGGTGTCGAACCCGGCAAGCACCGGATCCGACAAGGATATCAGACGGATATCCAATCAGTAGACGTAGACGGGGGTGCCGACCGGGATCTGTTCGTAAAGATCCATCACCGCCTCGTTGCGCATGCGCAGGCAACCGTTCGAGACCGCGCGCCCGATCGAGCCCGGCTCGGTCGTGCCATGGATGCGGATCGCGGTGTCATTGCCCTTGGCATCGTAAAGATAGAGCGCCCGCGCACCCAGAGGGTTGGTCGGGCCGCCCGGCATGCCATCGGCCCATTTGCCGTATTGGGCGGGCTTGCGCTTGATCATCGCGGGCGTGGGGGTCCAGCTGGGCCATTCGGTCTTGCGCCCGACGGTGGCGCGGCCTTTCCAGACCAGCTCGTCCTTGCCCACGGCGACGCCGTAACGGATCGCCCGGCCCGGGGCCACGACGTGATAAAGGAAGAAATCCTTCGAAACCACGACGATGCTGCCCACCTCGAAATCGGGGCGAATGGCGACTTCGGTCGGGGCATAGGGGTCGCGGCGGGCCTCGGCCTTCGCGGCAGGCTTGGGCGCCGGTTGCGCCTGCGCCATCACCAGGGTCGGCGCGGCCACCAGCGGCAGTGCGGCCATCAGCATCTGTCTGCGGTTCATCTTTGCGTCCTGAATCCTTGCAATCCTTGTTCAATCGCCTAGCCGCTTGGCGCGGCGGGATCAACTCAAAGCGCCGTGACGGGCCGCTTTGGGACGCAGGCGTGTCCCCGGGGGCACCCCCTTACCGGCCTTTGCGGCGGGGATCATGACGGGACTATCATGTGACAATGCCGCCGATATCCGGCAAATATCGCCCCATGCGCCGCATCACGATGCGGCACCGATTCCGCCGTTATCAGACAAGATGCACCAGATGATGCTGAAAGCCCCCGCCCTCTTTGCCCTGTTGCTGGCCGCGACGCCGGTTGCCGCAGAACCCCTGCGCATCCTCGCCTTTGGCGACAGCCTGACCGAGGGCTACGGCCTCTTGCCCAAGGACGGGCTGGTGCCGCAATTGCAGAACTGGCTGACCGCCCGCGGCCATGACGTGGTCGTGCTCAATGGCGGGCTTTCGGGGGACACGACGGCGGGGGGACGGGTGCGCATCGGCTATTCGGTTGCGCGCCACAAGCCCGATGCCGTCATCGTCGAGCTGGGCGGGAACGACCTGTTGCTGGGCTTTACGCCCCGGTCGGTCGAAAACAATCTGGATTCGATCCTGGATCAGGCCGGAAAGGGCGAAAAGCCCCTGTTGCTGGTCGGCATCGCCTCGCCCGAGCTGAGCGCGGATCAGCAACGCGCCTGGGCCGAGATATGGCCGCGCGTGGCGGCGCGCCACGATGCGCTGTTGATGCCGAACCTGTATCAGCCGCTGTTCGACCTGCCCGGCGACGGCTATCTGGCCATGCTGCAAGAGGACCGGCTGCATGCCTCGGCGGCGGGGGTGCATCTGATCGTCGAAAGCCTTGGCCCCAAGGTCGAAGAGCTGATCGCCCGGGCCGAGGTTCCGCGCTAGGGCTGGGTTTGCGGCGACATGGTCCCATGTCCGGTATGCCCGGCATGGCCGTCATGGCCGGACATGCCGCCCGTCGCGCCGGGTTTGCGGGCATTGTCGACCGGAAGCGGCACCGAAAGCAGGCCGCAATCGCCCAGATCCAGCATCAGCAACAGATCCCGACCATCCGCCAGCGGCTCGTGCAGTCCCATCAGCATGACATGATCGCCGCCACGCGCCAGAACATGGCTTTGCCCCGGCGCAATGGTGATCGGATCTGCCTTGACCATGCGCATCATGCCGTTTTCCTCGCGGCTGGTGTGCAGCTCGGCGCGCGCGGCGGCGTCGGTGCTGACGCCCGACAGGGTGCAGGCGGTATCGCCGGTGTTCCGGATCGTCATGAAGGCCGCGCCGGATTTCGGATTGGCCGCACGGACATAGCCATCGGTGACCCGAATTTCGGCCTGTGCGGCAAAGGGCAGCAGACAGGCCATCAGGATGAGAAACGGCGATTTCATGGGACCCTCGTGGTCGATGCTGGCCGGGACAGGCTAATCCAGCGCCGCCGCCACCGCAGCCCCCGATCGTCCGGCATGCGCGTCACATTCGCGACATGCGCAAACGCAAAAGCCCCGCCATCCCGGCGGGGCGATCTGCATCCATCCAGCGGGCCTCGAATCGACTGGCCCAGCTGGTGGAAAGCGAATCAGGCTTTCGACAGCTCGCGCTTGATTTTCAGCGCACGGTCCGACAGCTCGACATCCTTGGCTTTGGCCAGGAAGGCGTCCAGACCACCGCGATGGTCGACCGAGCGCAGCGCCGCAGCCGAAATGCGCAGCTGGTAGGTGCGGCCCAGTTTCTCCGAGATCAGCGAGACTTCGTTCAGGTTCGGCAGAAAACGGCGACGGGTCTTGTTGTTGGCGTGAGAGACGTTGTTGCCGCTCATCGGGCCTTTGCCGGTCAGTTCGCAAACGCGCGACATGATCTTGTTCCTTCGATTCGATCCAGCGGGCCGGGCCCGCAATATGAAAGGGCGCCGCGTGGCAGCGCCCGGAAATCCGTTTGCGCGGGAATAAGGCCCGTCCACGGGAACGTCAAGCCTTTTCGGGCCGGGCGGGCATGGCTAGGGCGCGCTTTGCCCGGCCGGGGCGCCGAAATGCGCGTCTTCGTGGTCCAGAAGCGCCCTTTTGCGCCACAAACCACCCCCATAACCGGTCAGCGCACCATCCGCACCCAGAATCCGGTGACAGGGAATCACCACCGCGATGGGATTGGCGCCATTGGCCCGCGCCACCGCCCGAACCGCCGAGGGCCGGCCGATTCTCTGCGCCAATTCGCCATAGCTGAGGCGCAGGCCCGCCGGCACGCGCACAAGCTCGGCCCAGACCTTTTGCTGAAACCCCGTGCCCAGGGGCGCCAGCGGCAGATCAAATTCCGCGCGGGTGCCGGCGAAATAGGCGGCAAGCCCGGCCTCGGTCCGGTCGGTCAGCGCGGTGCGGCCGATCCCGATGCGCCCCCGCATCGCGCGCGACAGGCGGCGCATTTCCGTCGCCAGCACCTTGCGTTCGACAAATTCCAGCAGATGCAGCCGGTCCTCGCCGGTGACGCAGATCATTTCGCCCAGCGGGGTGTCGAACCACGCGGCCAGCAGCCGGGGCGCGCCGTCCGGGGCTTGTGGCGCATGACCCAGAAGCTCTTGCAGGCGCAGATGGGGATCGGGGGCGGCGGGCATCACGGCCTAGCGGGGTGGCGGTTCGGACCCGGCCCCAAGCCAGTCCAGCATTCGGGCCGCCGCCGCGGCCGGATCCTCATCGCCGCGCGCCACCGAATCGCCGGTCTCGCGCAGGCGGGCGCGCATTTCGGGCTGGTCGAGCCGGGCCAGAAGGCCGGCGCGCAGCTCGGCCAGGAACCATTGCCGGGCCTGTTCGGCGCGGCGGGCGCGGAAGTGCCCCTGTGCCTGGCGCCAGTCGTTCAGATGCACCATGTCGTCCCAGGCCGTGTCCAGCCCCTGAACCGCGATGGCCGAAACCGGCAGCGCCTTGGGAAAGCCCGGCGGGTCCTGCGGGCGGCGCCGCAACAGCCGCAGCGCGCCCGCGTAATCGGCCACGGTGCGCATGGCGGTGTCGCGCAGATCGCCATCGGCCTTGTTGATCAGGATCAGGTCGGCGATTTCCATGATGCCGCGCTTGACCCCCTGCAATTCGTCGCCGCCGGCCGGCGCCAGCAGCAGCACGAAAAGGTCGGTCATGTCGGCGACCAGGGTTTCGGACTGGCCCACGCCCACGGTTTCGACCAGCACCACATCAAAACCCGCCGCCTCGCACAGGCGGATGGTTTCACGGGTGCGGCGGGCGACGCCGCCCAGTTCCGCCCGCGACGGCGAGGGGCGGATGAAGGCCAGGGGATCGCGGGCCAGCATTTCCATCCGGGTCTTGTCGCCCAGAATCGAGCCCCCCGACCGGGCCGAGCTGGGATCGACCGCCAGCACCGCGACCTTGAGCCCGCGCCCGGTCAGCATCTTGCCGAAGGCCTCGATGAAGGTGGATTTGCCGACGCCCGGCGTCCCGGACAGGCCGATGCGCAGCGCCTCGCGCCGGGGCAGCGCCGCAAGCAGCGCCGTGCCCTGGGCGCGGTGATCGGGGCGGGTGCTTTCGATCAGCGTGATCGCGCGGGAGAGCGCGCGGCGATTGCCGGCGGTCAGCGCCTGGGTCAGATCGTCCATGCGGGCCCTCTGTGGCAATGCGGTCAGCGGGGGCCGACTGCCCCCGCACCCCCGTGGATATTTGGACATGAAAGATATGTAAACGCCGGACGGTTGTGGCGAATGGGCGCGGTGTTTACCTTTGGGCCGGAACAGTTTCGGGGATGCGACATGTGGACGAGACGCGGGCTGATGGCCGGGGGGGCCTTGCTGATGGCGCGGCCGCTTTGGGCGGCGCCGGGGCTGCGGCTGATGATGGTGCGTCGCAAGGGCTGTGTCTATTGCGCGGCCTGGGATCGCGAGATCGGGCCGGTTTACGCCCGTCACCCCTCGGGGCGCATGGCGCCGGTATTCATGGTCGATGTCGAAGGCCCCTATCCCGACGGGCTGGCGCTGGACCGGCGGCCATGGCTGTCGCCGAGCTTTATCCTGTTGCGCGGGGGCACCGAGGTGGCGCGTTTCGAGGGCTATCCGGGCAAGGATCGTTTCTTTGACGTTCTGGACGCGATGCTGGATGAGGCGCGCGCCCTGGGTTGACGGGGTTTCGCGCGGCAAAGGCTTGGGTTATCTGGGGCGCGTAACCTTTTTCAGGAACGGGTCAGCCATGCACGACATCCGCGCCATTCGCGAAAACCCCGCCGCTTTCGATGCCGGTCTTGCGCTTCGCAATCTGCCGCCGGTTTCGGGTGAAATCCTGTCGCTGGATGGGCAACGCCGTGCCGCCATCATGCAGGCCGAATCCGATCAGGCCGAGCAAAACAAGGCCAGCAAGGAAGCCGGCGCCGCCAAGGCGCGTGGCGACAATGCCGAATTCGAGCGCCTGCGCGAGTTTGTTGCGCAGCGAAAGCAATCCGTTGCCGATCTGACCCGGCAGGCGGCAGAGCTGGACGGCAAGCTGCGCGAGCTGCTTTTGGGCATCCCGAACCTGCCGCTGGAGAGCGTGCCGCCCGGCAAGGATGAAAGCGACAATGTCGAGATCCGCCGCTGGGGCAATCCGCGCAAATTCGATTTCACCGCCCGCGAGCATTTCGAGATCGAGGGCGTCCGCCCCGGCATGGATTTCGAGACCGCATCCAAGCTGTCGGGGGCGCGTTTCGTCGTGCTTAAGGGGGGCGTGGCCCGCATCCAGCGCGCGCTGGCGCAATTCATGCTGGACCTGCATATCGCCGAGCATGGGCTCGAGGAAACCTGGACGCCGGTTCTGGTTCTGTCCGAGATGATGGAGGGGACCGGCCAGCTGCCGAAATTCGGCGAAGACAGCTATCAGACCCGCGAAGGCTGGTGGCTGATCCCGACATCCGAGGTGACGCTGACCAATACGGTCAATGGCGACATCGTCGAACACGCCACCCTGCCCCGCCGCATGGTCGCCCATAGCCAATGCTTCCGGTCCGAGGCCGGCAGCGCCGGGCGTGATACCGCCGGCATGCTGCGCCAGCATCAGTTCGAGAAGGTCGAGATGGTCTCGATCACCGATGCCGCGACCGGGGTCGACGAACATGCCCGCATGACCCGCTGTGCCGAGGCGGTGCTCGAGCGGCTGGGCCTGCCTTACCGCACCATCGTGTTGTGCGGCGGCGATATGGGGTTCGGCGCCCGCATCACCCATGACCTTGAGGTCTGGCTGCCCGGTCAGGGCAAGTATCGCGAGATTTCCAGCGTCAGCTATTGCGGCGATTTTCAGGCCCGGCGGATGAATGCGCGTTATCGCCCCGGCGATGGCGGCAAGCCGGAATTCGTCCACAGCCTGAACGGTTCGGGGCTTGCGGTGGGGCGCACGCTGATCGCAGTTCTGGAAAACGGCCAGCAGGTCGACGGTTCCGTCACCCTGCCCGAGGCGCTGCACCCCTATCTGGGCGGCAAGACCCGGCTGGGCGCGGACGGGAAACTGGTCTGAGGCGGGCCAGCCGGGGATAATCCCCGCGCACCCATGCGAAATCAGGAAACCCGGCCCTCATGGCCGGCGTTCCCTGCTTATGTCACGGTTCTGGGCGATATGTCTGGCCTTTGCCACGCTGGCCTTTGTCGCCAGCTCGGCGATCTTTGCGCTGCAACCGACGGGCAGCGGCGGGGCGGCGGTCGCGGATTTCGACGACGCGCTTGGCCTGTTGTCCCTGCCGCCGCATTTCCCACCGGACGCCATGCAGATCAGCCTGTCCGAGATGTTCCTGCGCCCGCGGGATGCGGGGATGGCGGGGTTTCTGGTCATGACCTGGGTCGCGCTGGTCTATATCGCCTTGCGGCATCTGGCCCGGCTTTGGCGGACGGCCCCGCGCGCCACGAATATCGAGACGGGCACGGGCGCGTTCCCCCCGATGCCGCGCCGTGATGGCGCGCATGCGACGGAACTGTCGCTGATCCTTGGGCTGATGCTGGGGGCGATCTGGCCATGGCTGGGCACGGCGCATCCGGCGATCGCCTTTCTGCTGTCGCTGGCGATGCTGGTCTGTTTTCTGGGCGCGGCCTTTCAGGGGCGCGACCGCCCGCGCGGCGAGGCCAGCTCGACATTGGGCTTTGTCACGGGCTGGGCGCTGCTGGCCTGTCTGTCGCTCTTTGCCGCGACGATAGAGCGCCTGGCATCGGTGCCACAGACCGCCGCCGCCGTGCTAGTCGTGCTGATCGCCGCGCTGGTGGCGATTGGCCTGCAATTGCGGCTGGGCCGGCGCATCGGTCTTAGCCTTGCGGTGCTTTGGGGGCTGATCGGCATCGCCGCCGGCACGGTCACGCAGGATGTTGCGGTCGCGACGGCGGCGGTTCTGGGCATTGCGATCATCGCGGTCGGGCTTGTGCGGGCCACGACCTGAGCATCGGGAAAAGCCCGGGCCTCAGGCGCCCTTGGGCTTTTGCCGGTTCTTGTGCTTGCTGAGCGCGCCCGACTGATTGATCTTGTCGGCCTTGTGCCGATAGGGGTTCTTGGTCCCCTGATCGCGGAAAGTCAGCCGGATCGGCGTGCCGGGCATGTCGAAATCGACCCTGAGCCCGTTCACGAGATAGCGCGCATAGCTGTCGGGCAGCTTGTCGGTATGGGTCGCCATGACCACGAAAGCCGGCGGCCGGGTCTTCACCTGGGTCATATAGCGCAGCCGGATGCGGCGACCGCCGGGCGCGGGTGGCGGATGCGCCTCGGTCATCACCGAAAGCCATTGGTTCAGCCGCGCGGTCGGCACCCGGCGGTTCCAGACCTCATGCGCTTTCAGGATGGCGTTGTGCAGCCGGTCCAGCCCCTTGCCCGTCCGGGCCGAAACGGTGACCAGGGGCGCGCCCTTCAGCTGCGGCAGCAGGCGCTCGAACGATTCGCGCAGCTCTTTCAGCTTTTCGGGCTTGTCCTCTTCGAGGTCCCATTTGTTCGCGGCGACGACCACGGCGCGGCCCTCGGTCTCGGCGAAATCGGCGATGCGCAGGTCCTGCTGTTCAAAGGGCACGCCCACATCCAGAAGCACCACCACCACCTCGGCGAAACGCACGGCGCGCAGCCCGTCCGCGACCGACAGCTTTTCGACCTTATCCGTCACCCGCGCCTTTTTGCGCATGCCGGCGGTGTCGAAAATGCGCACCGGGGTGCCCATGAAATCGGTGGCGACGCTGATCGAATCGCGGGTGATGCCGGCCTCGGGTCCGGTCAAAAGCCGGTCCTCGCCCAGGATCTTGTTGATCAGGGTCGACTTGCCGGCATTCGGGCGGCCGATGACGGCGATCTGCAAGGGTTTTTCGGCACTGGGGCGCCAGCTTTCCTCGTCCTCGTCATCTTCGCCATCCTCGACGGCGACATCGGTTTCGGGGGCCTGCTGGACATTCGCGGCCTCGAATTCCTCGGCCAGAGGCAACAGGGCGCGATAAAGATCGTCCATGCCCTCGCCATGCTCGGCCGAGATGCGCAGCGGCTCGCCAAGACCCAGCGCATAGGCCTCGAGCGCGCCGGTCTCGCCGGCGCGGCCCTCGGCCTTGTTGGCGGCAAGGATGACGTGGCGCGCGCGCTTGCGCAGGATATCGGCAAAATATTCGTCCGCCGCCGTCACGCCCACGCGGGCGTCGATGACGAAAAGACAGACATCCGCCTCGTCGACCGCGCGTTCGGTCAGGCGACGCATCCGGCCTTGCAGGCTGTCGTCGTCGGCCATTTCCAGACCGGCGCTGTCCACGACGATAAAGCGCAGATCGCCCAGCCGCCCCTGCCCCTCGCGCAGGTCGCGGGTGACGCCGGGCTGATCGTCGACCAGCGCCAGCCGCTTGCCGACAAGGCGGTTGAACAGGGTGGACTTGCCGACATTCGGCCGTCCGACAATGGCAAGGGTAAAGCTCATCTGAAGGCGATCAACTGGCCGTCATGGCTGACGACGTAAAGGGTCTGGCCGGCCACGGCCGGGGCGGCAGCCGCGCCGCCGGGGATTTCGGCGGTGCCGATCAGCGCCCCCGAGGCCGGATCGAAGACCCGCAGATAACCATCGGACGACGCGACATAAAGCTTGCCCCCCGCAAGAACCGGCCCGTAATGGTTCCAGACCTTGCTTTGCTTGCGCACCACCTGCTTGGTGAAATAGGGCAGCTTCTGCGCCCAGACGCGGGCGCCGTTGCTGGCGTCCAGCCGGACCAGCTGGGCCTGATCATTGACCATGAAAACCGAATTGCCGGCGACCAGCACCGGGCTGGATGCGCCGTCGCGGGCGGACCATTTCTGCGCGCCGGTGGCCAGATCGAAGGCCGCGGTGCGGCCCGAACTGGTGCCGGCATAAACGGTATCGCCGACGATGACCGGATCGCCGGTCACGTCGCGAAACAGCGCGATGGCGCGCCCGACACGCGACCCGGCCACATCGGCCGACCAGATCTGTGCGCCGGTCTCGCGCTCGACCCCGAGCAGCTGGCCCGAGCTATAGGGAAAGACCACCGTATTCCCCGAAACCGCCGGCGCGGCGACGCCCATGACCCCGGCCAGACCTTCGGTCCCGAAAGCGCGCCACAGCACCTTGCCGTCATTGGCGCGCACCGCCCAGGCGGTCGAATCGCGCCCGATCACATAGACCACGCCATTGGCCACGGTCGGCGCGCCGCCGATCGCGGCCTCGACCCGCTGCCGCCATGCGATGCCGCCGGTGCGCGCGTCCAGCGCCACCAGCTCGCCATAGCCAGTGGTGGCGAAAACGCGGTTATCCTCGAATGCCAGGCCCCCGCCCGAGGCGCTGGCGCCGGTTTCCGTCGCAGGCCGCAGATCCACGCTCCAGACCCGGCCGCCGCCGGTGGTGGTGCCGGTGACGGTGGCGCCGCTGTCCATGGCGAACACCATCCCCGCCGCCACGATGGGATCGGCGGTGATGCGGTGACGCCGGTCCGAGGCCGCGCCGATATTCGCGGCAAAGACCCGCGAGGTGCCGGCGCCAATGGCCATATTGCCCGAGACATGCGCCGCGCTTCCCGCGCGCTGCGGCCAATCGGCATTGCCGCGCACCCCCGGCAGGCTGAGCGCGGCGGTGGTGGGCGCGGCCGCGCCCTCGATTGCCGGACCATCGGGCGACAGCACCGCGCGCGCATCCAGCCGCTCGCCCTCAAGCACGACCTCGCGCTGCTGACAGGCCATCAGGGCGGTCAGGCCGGCCATGGCGGCGATCAGGGACAACCTCGTCATCGCAACTTTCTCCATCTGTGCGCGGCTTTCTCCAACAATGCGCGGCGGGGCCGGCGGATCAGTTCACCGGCGGGGCCGGTATGGATTAGTTTACCGGCGGGGCCGGCATGGATTGCGGGCCGGGGCCCTGGTTCGGCTCGGCCTCGGCGCCAAGCGTGATCATCATCTCGGAAAGGCGCCGGCGCAAGGGTTCGGAAAGCCCGTCCTTTTGCTGGATCTGGCCGATCAGGGTGATCGCGTCCTCATTGCGGCCGGCACCGATCAGCGCCACCGCCTTTTGTTCCAGCGCCAGCAATTCATAAGGTGCGCCGGGCTTGGACAGCGCCGACAGGATCTGATCGCGTTCGGCCGCATCCATCGCGGGGCCGGCGACCATCACCGCCTTTAGCATGGCCAGATCATGCAGCACCGGGTCATCCGTCACGCCCGCCGCCGCGGCCTTGAGCCGTTCGGCGGCCTGCTGGGTCTGGCCGGCATCGGCCTCGGCCCCGGCGGCCAGCATTTCGGAAAGCGCCTTGCGGCCGGCATTATCCATCGAATCGACAGCCCCCAGCGCGGCAACGGGATCGCCGTCCTTTTGCGCGGCCAGAACCGCGTCGCCCCAGTTCTGCGCCTGTTGCTGGGCGCGGCTCTTGCTGTATTCGGTCCAGACCGTGCCGCCGACAAGGCCCAGCACCAAAAGGATCGCGATCCAGCCATAGCGGCGGAAAAGGGTGAACAGCCTGTCGCGGCGCAGATCCTCGGTGACCTCGTCGATAAAGCTGTCGTTCTGATTGGCCATGTCGCCCCCGGATGTCTTTCGCGCTGTTCTATACGGGGTTTTACCCGTTTGCCAATGGCGCGCCGCGCCGGGCCTGCCGGATGCTGGCCGCCGTATAGATCGCGATGGCCGCCCAGATCATCGCAAAGGCGATCATGTGCCAGCGCGTCACCGGCTCGCCGAAGACGACCACGGCACAGAGAAATTGCAGCGTCGGGTTCAGATAGAACATCAGCCCCATCGTGGTCATTTCGACCCGCCGCGCCGCATAGCTGAACAGAACCAGCGGGATCGCCGTGATCACCCCCGAAAAGACCAAAAGAAAGGTGATCCCCGCATTGCTGCCGAAGGCCAGCGGCGGGGCATCGGGCAGGATCCCCGCGCCTTGCAGGAGCAGCCAGATCAGCGCCAGCGGCGCCAGCAGCGCCACCTCGGCCGCGACCGAGAGCGTCGGACCCAGCGGCAGCGATTTCTTGATGACGCCGTAAAGCCCCATGGTGGTGGCCAGCGACAGGCTGATCCAGGGGGCGACCCCCAGCCCCCAGGTCAGGGTCACGACCGCCGTCAGCGCCATCAGCACCGCCAGCGCCTGCACGCCGCCAAGCCTTTCGCGAAAGATCACCACGCCCAGCAGCACCGCGATCAGCGGATAGATGTAATAGCCCAGCGAGCTTTGCACGACATGGCCGGCCTGCACCGCCCAGATGAACACCCCCCAATTGGCCGAGATCATCAATGCCGCCAGCGCGATCCGTCCCGCCCAGGGGCCAGTGATCGCCCGCCACAATTCGCCGAGGCGGCGTTGAAAGCCAAGGATGACGAGAAACAGCACCAGCGACCAGAGCGTGCGATGCGCCAGCACCTCAAGCACCGGGACGCCGCCAAGCGCATGATAGAAGATCGGCGACAATCCCCAGGTCGTACAGACCGCGATCATCGCCCAGAAGCCCTTGGTCCATTCGCTCATGCCGCGTCCCCTTTGTCTGGCAAGGGATGGGGCGGATCGGGGCGAAGGGCAAGAGGGGGCGCTGCCCCCGCCGCGCGAAAGCGCGGCTCCCCCGGGATATTTGGGCATGAAAGAGAGGGGCCGGAACGGGCAAGGGCCCGCGCGGTGGCGGGCCCTTGCGTTATAGAGTTCGGCGCGTCGCCGGGTCAGAGGCGCGAGGCCACGTTGTCCCAGTTCACCAGCTTGTCGAGGAAGTTGGTCAGATAGGCCGGACGTTTGTTGCGGAAGTCGATGTAATAGCTGTGTTCCCACACGTCGCAGCCCAGAAGCGCGGTCTGGCCATAGCAGAGCGGGTTCACGCCGTTTTCCGTCTTGGTGATTTTCAGGCTGCCGTCCTTGTCCTTGACGAGCCAGGCCCAGCCCGAACCGAACTGACCGGCGCCGGCGGCGGCGAATTCTTCCTTGAACTTGTCGACCGAGCCGAAGGCGGCGGTCAGCGCGCTTTCCAGCGCGGCGGGGATGGCGCCGGGATTGGGGCCCATCATTTCCCAGAACTGGCTGTGGTTCCAGTGCTGGCTGGCATTGTTGAAGATGCCGTTCTGGGCGACCGCGCCATCCTTGAAGGTGCCGGTCACGATATCCTCGAGCGATTTGCCTTCCCATTCGGTGCCGGCGATCAGCTTGTTGAGGTTGTCGACATAGGCCTTGTGGTGGATGTCGTGATGGTATTCCAGCGTCTCTTTCGACATGCCGCCGGCAGCCAGCGCGTCATGCGCATAGGGGAGGTCGGGAAGCGTGAAGGCCATTTTCGATTTCCTTTCCATGAATTTCGGATTGTGTTCTGGCATGGAACCCGCGCGGGGGAAAGCCCTTGTCGGCGGCTCAACGCAGGCCGGCGGACGGGGGTTCCGGGATGCGGGACTATTGCCCGGGCGAGCCGCAGATGCCGGTGCCGGTCATGGTGTTGTCATACCCTTGGGCGGTGGCGGTGATCCGGGCGCGGCCATCGGATTTTTGCACGGTCAGGCGATACTCGAGCCGCGCGGTGCGTTGGCCGGCCGCGTTGCGTACCCCCGCCAAAGCCCAGCCATAGCTGCGGCTGTTGCGGTCATCGGCCACGATCTGGGCCTGAATCGGGCGGCCGACGAGGTTTTGCAGCACGGCGTCAAAGACCTCGATCCGGCCGGTGCGGGGGCCGGCGACCTGACGCGTGAACATCAGGAAATCGGGCACCCAGCCGGTGCCGGATTCGTCGATCATCTGGCACATCATCACCACCGGGCGCTCGCCCGCCGGGCGCGGCCGGGTCTGTGCATCCGCAGGCAAGGCCGCGCCCAGGGCAAGCGGCGTCAAGGCAAGGATCAGGGCAAGGATCGGGCTTGGGCGCATGGCATCTTTCGCTGGCTCATGCCCCTCACATAACCCGGGCGGGCGCCAAGGCAAGACCCGCTAGCGCGGATCGAGCTGTGAGCCGGGCACCGCCGCCCCTTCGAGCAGGCCGCGCAGGTAATCCCCGACCGAGCGAAAGCCGATCAGCACATAGCCGCCCGGTTCGCGCCAGATGCCGCAGGCGGCCTGCGCGGCGCGGGTGCGGCGCAGCCCGTCCTCGGGCATGCCGGCCAGATCGGTGGGACAAAGCTTCATCAGGACCTGCACCGCCCGCGCGCCCTGAATGCGGAACACGGCGCGCATATCGCTTACGTCCAGGACCAGCGCATGTTCGGTCGACAGCGCGTCGGTCAGCGCGGCCAGCGCATCGGCAAGCTCGGCGCGCGGCAGCACCAGCAACAGCTCGTCGGGCGACATCCAGCCAAGCCGGCGGGTGCCGTCCGAGGTCACCCGCCCCTCGTCGGGGATCGCCAGCCCGGCGGCGCCCGCGATGGCGTCGCCCGCGCGGGCCAGATCGGCGCGGATCTGGATCATGCCCAGATCGTCCACCTGTGTAATCCTTGCCAGCGCCTCAGCCATTCGCCCGGCTCCCTTCCTTGTCGTAAAAGACCGGATCGACGATCCGCGCCTTATAGCTTTCCTGACCCTCGACGGGGAATTCCAGCACCTCGCCCATGCGGTCGGGGCCGTGTTTCACCAGGCCCATGGCGATGGGCCGGCCCAGCGTCGGCGAGATATAGGTCGAGGTCACGCGCCCCTGCACATTGCGTTGGCGATTGCCGTTGACGCCATCGGCCACCGCATAGACGCCATCGGGCAGCATGCGGCCATCGATGCTTTCCAGCCCGACCAGTTTCCAGCGGTCGGGATCGGTCATGTGGCTGCGTTCCTGGGCGCGCTTGCCGATATAGTCGGGCTTTTTCTTGGAAATCGCCCAGCCCATGCCCAGATCCTGCGGGATCACCG
Organism: Paracoccus mangrovi; assembly: GCF_042648425.1. Classification (NCBI taxonomy): domain Bacteria; kingdom Pseudomonadati; phylum Pseudomonadota; class Alphaproteobacteria; order Rhodobacterales; family Paracoccaceae; genus Paracoccus; species Paracoccus mangrovi. The sequence goes on from NZ_JBHRXJ010000013.1 coordinate 55,166, forward strand.
TGCCATCGGTTTCGTCGCCGATCATGATGAAGCCCTTTTCGGCGCGCATGATATGCATGGCCTCGGTGCCATAGGGGGTGATGTTCAGGTCCGCGCCGACCTCATGCAGCTTTTCCCAAAGCTCCAGCCCGCGGCCCGCCGGGACCGCCACCTCGAACGACAATTCGCCCGAAAAGCTGATGCGATAGACGCGGGCCGGGATGCCGGCGATTTCGCCCTCGGCCCAGCCCATGAAGGGCAGCGCCTCGGGGGAAAGATCCATTCCGCCCAGCCGTTCCAGCACCTCGCGGGCCTTGGGGCCGACCACGGCGATCTGTGCCCATTCTTCGGTCACATTGGCGGTATAGACCTTCCAGTCCCACCATTCGCATTGCAGCCAGTCCTCGAAATGGCCGTGCATGCGGTCGGCGCCGCCGGTGGTGGTGTGCACCAGCCAGGTGTCGTCCGACAGGCGCGCGGCCACGCCATCGTCGATCAGAAAGCCGTTTTCGTTGCAGATCAGCCCGTAACGGCATTTGCCGACCGGCAGCGTCGACATCATGCCGGTATAGATCATGTCGAGGAATTTCCCCGCATCCGGCCCCTTGACGATGATCTTGCCCAGCGTCGAGGCGTCAAGCGTGCCGACCGAGGCCCGCACCGCAAGGATTTCGCGCGCCACCGCATCGGCATGGCTTTCGCCCGCGCCGGGATAGCAATAGGCGCGGCGCCAGTGGCCGACCGGTTCCCAATAGGCGCCGCGCGCCTGATGCCAGGCATGGATCGGCGTCTTGCGCAGCGGCTGGAACAGATCGCCGCGCGCCTCGGCGGCGATGGTGCCGAGGGTCAGCGGCGTATAGGGCGGGCGGAAGGTGGTCGTGCCGGTCGCCGGAATCGGCTGGTTCAACGCCCCCGAGAGCACCGCCAGACCGTTGATATTGCTGACCTTGCCCTGATCGGTTGCCATGCCAAGCGTGGTATAGCGCTTGGTATGTTCGACGCTTTGATACCCCTCTTGCGCGGCAAGCTCGACATCCGAGACCTTCACGTCGTTCTGAAAGTCCAGAAACATCTTGAACTTCATCTTGCGGGTGGCATGGGCCGGCATGACCCAGACCGGCATGATCGCCGATTCCGCCGCAGCCCCCGTCGCATCTGCCAAAAGCAGATCGCCCGCGGCCGCGCCGACACAGGACGCCATCGCCCGGCCATCAGCGCCGGTCGGCGGCCGGTTCGGGTCGGGGGCGAACATGGTCTGGGCATCGTTCCAGTTCAGCTTGCCGCCGCAATGGCTCCACAGATGCACGACCGGGGACCAGCCGCCGGACATGGCGACGCAATCGGCGGCGATTTCCTCGGTCACCACGCCGGAACCGGAATGGGCGCAAAGCTTGACGCCCTCGACCGCCTGCCCGCCCTTGACGCCGGCGATGGCGGCATCGGTCAGCACGCGGATGCCGCGCGCGCGCGCCGCCTGTGGCAGCGCGCCATCGGCGACGGCGCGGGCATCGACGATCACCGGCACCGCAAGCCCGGCATCCAGCGCCGCCAGCGCCGTGCGATAGGCATCGTCATTATTCGCCACCACCACGATGCGGCGGCCCGGCGCCACCCCGTAATCGCCGATATAGTCGCGCACGGCGGAGGCCAGCATCACCCCCGGCACGTCATTGCCGGCAAAACTCAACGGCCGTTCCAGCGCGCCCGAAGCCACCACCACATGCCCCGCCCGGATCCGCCACAGACGCTGACGCGGAATGCCGGCATTGGGGTCGTGATCGGCCAGCGCCTCGCGCGCCAGCAGATAGCCATGGTCGTAAAGCCCGGTCGCCATGGTGTTGCGGCGCAGGTTCACATTGGGCAGCGCCCGCAACTGCGCGACCAGCGCATCGACGCGGGCCTGTCCATCAGCGTGATCGGTGGGGGTGCGGCCGCCGAAATGCGGGCTTTGTTCCAGCACCCAGACGGATTTCCCGCTCTGCGCCGCATCGAGCGCGGCCGTCAGCCCGGCGATGCCGCCGCCCGCCACGACCAGATCGACATGGGCATAGGCCTGTTCATAGCGGTCCGGGTCGGCCTCGGTCGGGGCCTTGCCCAGCCCGGCCGAGCGGCGGATCACCGGCTCGAACACATGTTTCCAGAAGCCGCGCGGGTACATGAAGGTCTTGTAATAGAACCCCGCCGGAAAGAAGCGGTAAAGCCAGCTGTTCACCGCGCCCACATCCGCCGTCAGGCTGGGCCAGCAATTCTGGCTGCCCGCGACCATGCCGCCGATCAGGGGCGTGGTGGTGGCGCGCTGGTTCGGCTCGAACCGGCCGCCCTGACCAAGACCCAGCAGGGCGTTCGGTTCCTCGGCGCCGCTGGCGATGGGGCCGCGCGGGCGGTGATATTTGAAGCTGCGCCCCATCAGCATCTGGCCATTGGCCAGAAGCGCCGAGGCCAGCGTATCCCCCGTCACGCCGCGCAGCTGGCGGCCGTCAAAGCGGAACGGCAGCTGATAGGCGCGGTCGATCAGGCGGCCGCCCGAGGGCAGGCGGAAAGGTCCGGTCTGGGTCATGCTTTCGGGCTTTCGTCGGGGGTGGCGGTCGTGTCGGTCCAGTCGGGGCGCCAATCGGGACGCGCGGCCCGGATGGCGGCGACGACCTCGGCGGGGGGGTGGGGGTTCTGCGCGCGATAGGTGGCGAAAACCTGCAAGGTCGCGGTGTCACGCGCGGCCAGAAACCACTTGCCGCAGCCATAGGCATGGCGCCAGCGTTCGAAATGCACGCCCTTGGGGTTCTTGCGCGCAAAAAGATAGGCCTCGAATTCGGCATCCGTCGAGCCGGGGCCATAGCGTTTCAGATGCGCCTCGCCGCCCGGGGCCAGTTCGGTTTCCTCGGCGGCGATGCCGCAATAGGGACAGGTCAGGGTCAGCATCTCTTACTCCTTCGGCGGCAGGTCGGCCACGCAGTCAAGCGCCCGGCCGGTCAGGCGGGCGCGCGTGGCATCATCGAAAAGCTGGGGGTCGTGCAACCAGACATAGCCGGGCATGGCGCGCCCGCCATGAATCATGGGGGTGGTGCCGGACATGGCCAGCGCATCGTCATTGCGGGATTTGCCCACCCGATACATGCCGCGCCCCTGACGGGCGGCGCAGATCATGTTGCCATGGGCAAGAAAGCACAGGCCGCCGAACATCGGCATTTCCGACAGGCCGGGCAGATCGCCCAGATCGTCGCGCATCGCCTGTTCCTGACCGGGATCGCGCGTCATCGCGCCCACCCCGCCAGACATACAGGAACCGAGGGACAGAACGTCCCCCAGCCCTCTGTAGAGAAGAAACCGGCAGATGCCGGAAAGGCTTGCGCCTTAGTTGGCCGGCGCGGCGGGTTCGGCCGGAGCAGGCTCGGCAGGGGCCGCAGGCTCGACGCTGACCGCGCCAGCGGTCGGATCGGCGGCCGGCTCAGCGGCAGGTGCGGTTGCGGGCGCGGTTGCAGCCGGCGGCTCGACCGGGGCAGCCTGATCCGGCGCAGTCCCCGAGGACATGAACCAGTAGACGACGGCAAGCACGACGACGACAGCGCCGATGATGAGCCAGAGATTGCTCTTGTTCTGTTCGGCCATGAAGAAAACTCCTTGGTCATGGTGACATGCCCCCACAATGCGCAGGAGGCGAAAGAGTTTCCCAGCGGTTGCACGAATGTTTTCGCCACCATCGCGATATGGGCGAATTCCGGCCCAGAATGGCCGGCATCAGGCAAGTTCCTGCCCGGCCTGTGCGCCGCTGCGCGCATCAATGCGCCACCCCCGCGGCGACGCTTTCGTCGATGAAACGCCCCTCGGCAAAGCGGTTCAGGCCGAATTCTGCGGCCAAAGGCCCCGGCTGGCCGCGCGCGATCAGATCGGCCATCGCCCAGCCCGAACCGGGAATGGCCTTGAACCCGCCCGTGCCCCAGCCGCAGTTCACGAAAATGTTTCCGACCGGGGTCGTCGACAGGATGGGCGAGCGGTCGCCGGTCATGTCGACGATCCCCCCCCATTGCCGCAGCATCTTGAGCCGCGAGAGCATCGGGAATGTCTCGATCAGGGCGCGGACGGTTTCCTCGACATGGTGCCAGCTGCCGCGCTGGGTATAGTTGTTGAAGCCGTCGGTGCCGCCGCCGATCACCATCTCGCCCTTGTCGGATTGCGACAGATAGCCGTGGACGGTGTTGGCCATGATGACCAGATCGCAGCAGGGCTTGATCGGCTCGCTGACCAGCGCCTGAAGCGCCAGCGATTCGATGGGAAGCCGGAACCCCGCCATTTCCGCCAGAACCGAGCTGTGGCCCGCAACCACCAGCGCCAGCTTGTCGCATTCGATCCGGCCCTTGCCGGTATTGACCGCGACGACCTGGCCATTCGCGGTCTCGATGCCGTTCACCTCGCAGTTCTGGATGATGTCCATGCCCATGGCGCTGCACGCCCGCGCATAGCCCCATGCCACGGCGTCATGGCGCGCGGTGCCGCCGCGTTCCTGATAAAGCCCGCCCAGAACGGGATAGCGCGGCCCCTCGATATTGATGATGGGCAGAATGTCCTTGATGCGCTTGGGGCTGATCCATTCGGTCGCCACGCCCTGCAACTGGTTGGCATAGACGGTCCGCTTGTAGCCGCGCACCTCATGTTCGGTCTGCGCCAGCATCAACAGGCCGCGCGGGCTGAACATCACGTTATAGTTCAGATCCTGCGACAGGTTTTCGTAAAGTTTCAGCGCCTTGTCATAGATCGCGGCCGAAGGATCCTGCAAATAGTTGCTGCGGATGATGGTGGTGTTGCGGCCGGTATTGCCGCCGCCCAGCCAGCCCTTTTCGATCACCGCGACATCGGTGATGCCAAAGTTCCGGCCAAGGTAATAGGCCGTCGCCAGGCCGTGCCCGCCGGCGCCCACGATGATCACCTGATACTTCTTCTTAGGCGTGGGGCTGGTCCATGCGCGTTTCCAGCCGGTATGCAGGCGCATCGCCTCGCGCGCGATGGCAAAGACGGAATAACGGCCGGTGCTGGCGCTGGGTTTGGGGGCGGACATGGCGGAACCTCTTGCGACTCGTCGCGACCAGAGTGGGGCCAGCGCGGGCCGCGGGCAAGCCGGCTTGCGACGGCGCGATTGTCGAATCGCGACAGGGTCGGGCGCATATCTCCCGCGTGCCTCGCGCGCGCAGGCGCGGCATGGCCGCGCATTTGTCGCAGTGCTTTGGCTTTTTCTGCGGCGCCAAACCCGCTATCTAGCGGCGGAAGCAATTGGGGAATGCGATGTTCTGGATCATCTGTGCCGCATTGGTGGCTGTCGTCGCCATTGCCATCGTGGCACCGCTCATGCGGGCGCGCGGCCTTGCGGCCGAACCCGCCGCCGCCTTCGATCTGCGCATCTATCGCGACCAGCTGCGCGAGGTCGAGCGCGATCTGGAACGCGGTGTGATCGAGCCGGCCGACGCCGAACGGCTGCGCATCGAAATCGGCCGCAAGGTGCTGAATGCCGACCGCGCGCTGGAACGCGAAACGGCGGCCCGGCGCGCGCCGCGCGCCGTGGTCGCGGTCGGTGTGCTTCTGGTCCTGCTGGCGGGCAGCATCGCGCTTTACCTGCAACTGGGCGCCCCCGAACGCCCCGATGAACCCATTGCCCGCCGCATCGCCGAGGCGCGCGCGATCTATGACAAGCGCCCCAGTCAGGCCGAGGCCGAGGCCAGCGCCCCCAAAAGACAGCCCGCCGAACCCGATGCCGAATATGCCGCCCTGATCGAGCGCCTGCGCGAGGCCGTCAAGGCCAATCCCGAAGATCCGCGCGGGCTTGAGCTTCTGGCCGAACACGAATCCCGTCTGGGCAATACCGTCGCCGCCAAGGACGCGCAGGCGCGGCTGGTCGCCCTGCGCGGGGATGCGGCCAGCGCCACGGACTGGTCACGCCTTGCCGCGCTGACGGTCGAGGCCGCAGGCGGTCTGATCACCTCGGATGCGGAAACCGCCATCACCCGCACGCTGGAACGCGATCCGCACAATCCCCAGGCCCGCTTCATGACCGGACTGCTGGACATCCAGAGCGGCCGGCCCGATCTGGCCTTCCCGATCTGGGCACAGCTTCTGGCCGAAGGGCCGGCGGATGCCCCCTGGATGATGCCGATCCGCGCCTCGATCGGGGATCTGGCATGGTTCGCGGGCCGCCCCGATTATACCCCACCCGAAACAGGCGGAGGCGGCGACGCAACGGCCATGCGCGGCCCCGACGCCGGTGCCATGGCCGCCGCCGAAAACATGACGCCCGAGGAACGCCAGCAGATGATCCAGGGCATGGTGAAAGGGCTCGAAGATCGCCTGTCCAGCCAGGGCGGGACGCCACAGGAATGGGCGCGGCTGATCGGCGCGCTGCCCGTCATCGGCCAGGCAGATCACGCACAGGACATCCTGACCGAGGCGCGCGCCCGCTTCAGCAGCGACGCCGAGGCCCTGAAAGTGATCGAGACGGCCGCAGAGCAGGCGGGCCTGAAATGATCTGCGCCACCATCGAGGAATTTTCCGCCGCCCTGCCCCGCGCCGGCGCGATCGCCGGTCTTGATCTCGGCACCAAGACGCTGGGCGTCGCGGTCAGCGACGGGTTGCGCGGCGTGGCCTCGCCGCTGACCACGATCCGGCGCAGCAAATTCACAGCCGATGCGCAGGCCCTGCTCAAGATCGCCGAAGACCGGGCGCTGGTCGGGCTGATCCTGGGCCTGCCCCGCAATATGGACGGAAGCGAAGGCCCGCGCGCCCAGTCCACGCGCGCATTCGCCCGCAATCTGGAACGGCTGACGCCGCTGCCGATCAGCTTCTGGGACGAACGCCTGTCCACGGTCGCGGCCGAACGCGCGCTCCTGGAAGGCGACACTTCGCGCAAACGCCGCGCCGAGGTCATCGATCAGGTGGCGGCGGGCTATATCCTGCAAGGCGCGCTGGACCGGCTGCGCCATATCGGCTGAGTGGCGCATCCGTCCCGGGGCTCTGCCCCGGACCCCGGGATATTTGGACATGAAAGAGGGGAACGACCGCCCCCCTCTTTCATGCCTAAATATCCTGGGGGAGCGCGGAACGCGCGGGGGCAAAGCCCCCATCGGGATCGGCCATCAGCGCACGATCACGCGCACCTCGCGGATGGCCGCCTTGAGACGCATGCGCGTTTCGGTCGGTTCGCGGGCGACGGCATCCAGCATGGCGCGCATGTCACCGCGCAGCCCGTGCAGCTGATCGACCAGCGACATCACCAGGCCCAGCGCCTCTTCGTCGAGGTGGTAGCCTTCGGTCAGATCGACGACCAGATGCAGCCGCGCAAGATCCAGTTCGCGAAACAGCGGGCCGGTCTCGGATTGCACCGGCACCACGACGCCGGCCCGGATATAGCGGTCCAGCTGAGCACGATCGAGGTCCTCGATAACCGAAAGGGTTTCGGTCAGGGTATAATGCCGCTGTGTCATTTGCCCCTCCTTGGATCATAGGCGTGAGTCTGGCGCCATTGTTCCATAAAATTTGACAGATCATCATCGATTTTCGGCGGCATGACGATTTTCAGAACGACATGCTGATCGCCGCGCACACCCGCCGCGCCCTTGATGCCACGGCCTTTCAGGCGCAGCTTCTGACCCGAGCTGGCGCCTTTCGGAATGGTCAGCATGACCGGGCCGTCGATGGTCGGGGTTTCGACCTTGCCGCCCAGCACGGCGGTGTCGATGGTGATGGGCAGGCTGATTTCCAGATCGTCGCCATCACGGCGCCATTCGGGATCCTCGGCTACGATCAGGGTCAGCAGCGCATCCCCCGCCTCGCCATCGCCATAGCCCGCACCGCCCTTGCCGCGCAGCCGGATGACCTGACCGTCATGCGCGCCTTCGGGGATCTTGACGCTGAGTTCGCCGCCATCGGGCATGGTGATCCGGGTCGAGCCACCGCGCGCCGCGGTCATGAAGTCGATTTCCAGCGTGAAGCGTTGGTCCGGGCCGCGCATGTCAAAGCTGCGCGCCCCCCCGCGCCGCCCGCCGCCTGCGCCCGCGCGCTGGCCGAACAGATCCGAGAACACGCCCGACAGATCGTCGAAGCCCTGTTCCTGACGATAGGGGTTGTCGCCCGCCTCGGCATATTCGCGATAATAGTGGCGCTGGGGCCGTTCCTGACCCTGGGCGTCGATTTCGCCGCGATCAAAGCGGGCGCGCTGATCGGGATCCTTGAGCAGGTCATAGGCCGATGAGGCGGCCTTGAACCGTTCATGGGCCGCCGGATCGGGATTCAGATCCGGGTGATCGGTCTTGGCGATCTTGCGATAGGCTTTCTTGATATCGTCCTGGCTGGCCGTCTTGGCCACCCCCAACGCTTTGTACGGGTCATCGGCCATCGCCGGTCTTCCTTTCAGTTCACGCCGCGCGACAATACGGGCGTTTCGCGGGCTTCCTGCCCGCCCCTGTTCACGCGGGGGACCGATATGGCCGCGCCGGGCAGGAACCCCTCGCCCAGCGGCAGCGCGGCGGCACCCAGCACGCGGGCCTGACGGCCCAGCGTCCCGGCGCGCAATTCGGGCAGGGTCAGCCCGTGATGGCGCAGCCCGGCCAGGCGATCCGCGGTCACCGCGACCAATGCGTCGCGCAGGTCCTGCGGCATCGCGCCGTCGATCACCACCAACGGCAAGTCCAGAGCCGCAACCGCCCCCAAGGCCGCATGGGACAATACGGCGGCGGATTTGTCCAGCCATTCCCATTGCACCGCCGGCGGCAGATCCCAGGCCCGATCCTGCAAGGGCAGCACCTGTCCCAGCATCGTCTCAAGCACCGAAACCGAGGCCACATCCAGCACCTGCCGCCCGCCCGGCACCGGGTACGATCCCATCGCCCCCGCGTTGCGCGACGGCCCCAGACGCAGACGCCCGTCCAGCACCACCCCACCGCCGGCGAAATGCGCGATATAGAAATACAGGAAATCGCCGGGCAGCTCGGCCGTGCCGAACATCATCTCGGCGCCACAGGCGCAGGTGGCGTCGTTTTCCAGCCAGACCGGAATATCCAGCGCCTCGGCCAGTTCCAGCCGCAGGTCGCGGCCCCGCCAGAGCGCCATTTCGCGACCCCAGTCCCAAAGATAAAAGGGCATCGCAATGCCCATGCCGGACAGGCGCGCGCGCAGGGCCGGGGTCAATTCCGCCAGCATCCCGGCAATCGCATCGCGGGCGAAATCGCGAATCTCATCGGGGGCCGGAAAGGCATAGGTCTGGCTGCGAAACTGGCGAATCTGGCCAAGAAAATCGACCAGCACCAGTTCGACCAGCCGCCGCCCCACCTTCAGTCCCAGAAACAGCGCCCCGTCCGGCGCCAGCGCCAGCGGCCTGAGCGGCTGGCCGACCTTGCCGCGCTTGCGGGCGCCGCCCGCATCCAGAAGCCCCTCGGCGATCAGGTCGCGGGTGATATTGCTGATCGCCTGCGCCGAGAGGCCCGTGGCCTGTGCAAGCGCGGCGCGCGGCATCGGCCCCTGGCGGCGAATCAGCCAAAGGATCAGCCGCTCGTTCTGGCTGCGCCCGCCCTGGGGCGTCCATGCCGAAGATGATGAGATGATGCCGGTCATGATGCTTTATGCCTTTTGTGCCCTTCCGATAATAAATCAACTAAATTGATTTATTGACAAGCCCCCTTTCGTTGTGCAGCCTTTTGGAACGGGACGACGGCGAACGCCGCCCTTGAGGAGGAAACCATGACCAAGTTCACTTTGCTGCGCACGGCACTGGCAGGGACCGCCCTGACCCTGGTTGCCGGCATGGCCCAGGCCGACAGCGCCTGCCTGATCACCAAGACCGACACCAACCCGTTCTTCGTCAAGATGAAGGAGGGCGCCGAGGCCAAGGCCAAGGAACTGGGGGTCGAGCTGAAAGCCTATGCCGGCCGGATCGACGGCGACCATGAAGGCCAGGTCGCGGCGGTCGAATCCTGCATCGCCGATGGCGCCAAGGGTATCCTGATCACCGCATCCGACACCAAGGCCATCGTCGATTCGCTGGCCGCCGCGCGCGAGGCCGGGCTGCTGGTCATCGCGCTGGACACGCCGCTGGATCCGATCGATGCGGCCGATGCCACCTTTGCCACAGACAATTTCAAGGCCGGCGAGCTGATCGGCCAATGGGCCAAGGCAACGATGGGCGAAGGCGCCGCCTCAGCCAAGATCGCGATGCTGGATCTGGGCATTTCGCAGCCCTCGGTCGATGTGCTGCGCGATCAGGGCTTCCTGCAAGGATTTGGCATCGATCTGGGCGATCCGGCGAAATGGGGCGACGAGACCGATCCGCGCATCATCGGCCACGAGGTCACCTCGGGCAATGAAGAGGGCGGGCTGAAGGCAATGGAAACCCTGCTGGCCAAGGATCCCGACATCAACATGGTCTATACGATCAACGAACCCTCGGCCGCCGGCGCCTATGAGGCGCTCAAGGCGGTGGGCCGCGAAAAGGACGTGCTGATCGTGTCGGTCGATGGCGGCTGCCCGGGCGTCGCCAATGTCAAGGACGGCGTGATCGGCGCCACCTCGCAGCAATATCCGCTGGACATGGCGTCGCGGGGCATCGAGGCCATTGCGGCCTTTGCCAAGGATGGCACCAAGCCCGTGCCGACCGAGGGCAAGGATTTCGTCGATACCGGTGTGGCGCTTGTCACCGACAAGCCGGTCGAGGGCGTTCAGTCGATCGATTCGGCCAAGGGCGCCGAACTCTGCTGGGGTTAATCCCCGGCCAGCCCGCGCGGGGCGTCTGATCCCGCGCGCCACCGGGGGCGGCCGGCCCGCCCCCGTCCCGTCCCCGTAAAGACACCGGCGCCGGCAGACGCGCCCGCGCGCCACAAACGAGGAGGAACCCCCGGATGTCATCCGATAGCAAGGCGGCCACCAGCTATGAGGAGGGCCTGACCGGCGCCTCGGAAAAGGTGGCCGAATTTCAGGAAAAGAAGACCGCGCTTGGCCGGCTGCAGCATTGGCTGCATGTCACGCCCTCGGCGGTGCCGATGATCGTGCTGGTCGCGGCGATCATCATCTTTGGCTGGGCATCGCCGAATTTCTTCAAGGCGGTGACGCTTTCGACCATCCTGCAACAGATCGCCATCGTCGGCATTCTGGGCTGTGCGCAGTCGCTGGTGGTGCTGACGGCGGGGATCGACCTGTCGGTCGGGGCCATCGCGGTGTTTTCTTCGGTGCTGATGGGACAGATCACCTTTCGATACGGGGTGCCGGCGCCGATCTCGATCCTGCTGGGATTGGGGCTGGGGACGCTGATGGGGCTGCTGAACGGGGTGCTGGTCGCCTATGTCAAGCTGCCGCCCTTTATCGTCACGCTGGGCACATGGCAGATCATCCTGTCGGCGAACTATATCTTTTCCGCCAATGAAACCATCCGCTCGTCCGAGATTTCCGAGGTCGCGCCGGCGCTGCAATTCTGGGGCCACGCGATTCAGCCGGGCGGGGTCAAGGTGCTTTACGCGGTGTTCTTGTTGATCGCGCTGGTGGCGATCCTGGCCTATGTGCTGCGCCATACCGCCTGGGGACGGCATGTCTATGCGGTGGGCGACGACCCGGATGCGGCCGAACTTTCGGGCGTGCAGACCAAGCGCCTGCTGACCCAGGTCTATGCGCTGGCCGGCCTGCTTTGTGCCATCGCCGGCTGGGTGATGATCGGGCGCTTCGGCTCGGTCTCGCCCTCGGCCTCGACGGGACAGCTGGGCAATATCCAGTCGATCACCGCCGTGGTGATCGGGGGGATCTCGCTCTTTGGCGGGCGCGGCAGCATCGTCGGCATGTTCTTTGGGGCGCTGATTGTCGGCGTCTTTGAAATGGGGCTGAAAATGGTCGGCACCGACCCGCAATGGACCTTTTTCCTGATCGGCGTGCTGATCATCCTTGCCGTGGCGGTGGACCAATGGATCAGAAAGGCATCGGCATGAGCCAGGAACCTCTTTTGAAGGCGCGCGGCCTCTACAAGCGCTATGGCAAGGTGACCGCGCTGAACAATTGCGATTTCGACCTTATGCCGGGCGAGATCCTTGCGGTGATCGGCGACAATGGCGCCGGCAAGTCCAGCCTGATCAAGGCGCTGTCGGGCGCGGTTCAGCCCGATGAGGGCGAGATCACGCTGGAGGGGCGCCGGGTGCAGTTTTCCAGCCCGCTGGAGGCGCGCGGCGAGGGCATCGAATGCGTCTATCAGACGCTGGCCATGTCGCCGGCGCTGTCGATTGCCGACAATATGTTCATGGGCCGCGAGCTGCGCAAACCCGGCATCATGGGCAAGTGGTTCCGCCAGCTGGACCGCCCGGCGATGGAGAAGTTCGCCCGTGAAAAGCTGTCCGAGCTGGGGTTGATGACGATCCAGAACATCAACCAGGCGGTCGAGACCCTGTCGGGCGGGCAGCGTCAGGGGGTCGCGGTGGCGCGGGCCGCGGCCTTCGGATCCAAAGTGGTGATCCTGGACGAGCCGACGGCGGCGCTGGGGGTCAAGGAAAGCCGCCGCGTGCTGGAACTGATCCGCGATGTGCGGGCACGGGGGATCCCGATCATCCTGATCAGCCACAACATGCCGCATGTCTTTGAAGTGGCCGACCGCATCCACATCCACCGTCTGGGCAGCCGGCTTTGCGTGATCCGGCCGCAGGATTATTCCATGTCCGATGCCGTCGCCTTCATGACCGGGGCCAAGGTGCCCGAAGCGGCCGAGGTCGCCGCCTGAGGATCGGGATGGGGGCTCTGCCCCCGTCCTTCGGACTCCCCCGGGATATTTGGACATGAAAGAGATAAGGGATCGGATTGCGGCATTGGGGCCGGGGCGGCGTGTGATCGCGGTGGCGGGTGCGCCGGATTCGGGCAAGTCGACGCTGGCGGCGCGGCTGGTGGAGGCGTTGGAAAATGCCGCATTGGTGCCGATGGACGGTTTTCATCTGGACGACCGCCTGCTGGAAGAGGACGGGCTTTTGTCGCGGAAAGGGGCGCCCGAGACCTTTGACGCGGCGGGTTGCGTCGCATTGGTCGCGAGGTTGCGGGCCGGGGGCGAGGTGATCCATCCGGTCTTTGACCGCAGTCGCGAATTGGCCATAGCCGGGGCCGGAAGGGTTCCGGCCGGGACCCGGCTGGTGGTGGTCGAGGGCAATTACCTGTTGCTTAATCGCGCGCCCTGGCGGGATCTGGCCGGGTTATGGGATCTGTCGGTCATGTTGGAGGTGCCGATGGGTGAGTTGCGTCGGCGGCTGACCGCGCGCTGGCAGGCGCTTGGCAAGAATCCGGCGCGCATCGAGGCGCATCTGCACAACGATCTGGCCAATGCCGAAACCGTCCTGCGCCAGTCGCTTCCGACCGATCTGGTGGTGCGGAATCTCTGATCAGGTTTTGGGGCGGAAGGCCCGAATGCGGGCGGGGTCGGTTTCGATCCGCGCCGCCCCGATCAGGTCGAGGCAATAGGGCACCGCCGCGAAGACCGCATCAAGGCAGGTCGCGATCGCCGAGGGTTTGCCCGGAATGGTGATCATCAGCGTCTTGCCCCGGATACCGGCGCTTTGGCGCGACAGGATCGCGGTCGGCACTTCGCGCAGGCTGGCGCGGCGCATTTCCTCGCCAAAGCCGGGCAGTTCCTTTTCCATCACATCGGCCATCGCCTCGGGGGTCTGGTCGCGGGGCGCGGGGCCGGTGCCGCCGGTGATCAGGATCAGGTCGCAGCCCTCGTCGCAGAGCCCGCGCAGGGTCGTGGCGACGCTGTCGCGGCCATCGGGGATGATCCTGCGAGTGATTTCCATCGGCGAGGTGATGGTGGCGCGCAGCCAGTCCTCGGCCCCCGGCCCGCCCTTGTCCTGATATTCGCCGCGGCTGGCGCGGTCCGAGACGGTGACGATGGCGATCCGGGCGGGGGTAATCCGGGCGGGGGCGGTCATGGGCGGGCCTTTCGATGATCCGGCACCGCCCCGATGGCCGCGCCGCGTGGTGCTAGAGCATGTTTTCTTCGCGGCAATCCAGCCCGCAATCGCGCAGGAACTGGCGATAGATCAGGCCATTGCGGCTGCGCGTGTCGAGAAAGCGCCCGATATCGGCGCCGTGCAGCACGGCGTGCAGATCCGCCCGGGTATAGCTTGCGATGCCTTCGGGGTGGATGGTGGGGATGGCGGCGAAATCGACCAGTTCGCCGGTGCGCGAATCGTGCGGGATCAGGATCGCCGGCACCCCCGAATTCAGCGCCAGGATCGAGCCGTGCAGCCGCGTGCCGATCACGCCTGCCGTCCCTTGCAAAAAGCCCGACCATTCGTCCAGATCGCAAAAGACATGCCCGCGCCGGGCCAGATAGGCGTGGTAATCCGCATCCGTTTCCAGCCCGTAAAGCGCAGGCATCAGAGCCTCGCCCGGGGTGCCCTCGGTGACCCTGCCAAAGACCATGCGCTCAATCTCGTTGAACTCGGACTGATAGATCATGTGGGTGTCGTATTTGCCCGCCAGCCCGAAGACATCGCGATTGGTGCCGGGATGGTTCAGAAAGGCCTGGGTCATGTAATAGCGCGTCGATTGCAGCACCAGCTCGCCCTCGTTCCGGGCCAGCGCGGGATCGTTCAGCCGCATGTAAAGCGACGGACAGCCCGTGGTCACCACGTTCCGCACGCCGATCGACAGCAGCCAGTCACGGGTGAAATCGCCCCGCACCGAGATATGGGGCGATTTCGACGACAGCACGCGCGCCAGGCGGATGGCGCTGTCGCTGACCTTGACCTCTGCCAGATCCTGGGACGAGGCCTGAAGCCCGAGGCCGATCACCGTGACCGGCACCGGCGCGGCCTCGATCCAGTCGGCCATGGCGGTCCAATCCGACTTTTCATTCATCCAGTTCGCGGCGGGAATGACCAGATGGTCGAATTCCTCACCGATCCGGCTGACATCGAAATCAAAGCTGAGATGGTGCAGCTCGCCGGTCAGCTGGCGGAACATGGCCTGGGTGAACATGTAGTTGCCGGTATTGCGCCCGAACCGGGTCATGTACCAGTCAAAGCTCATGCCCGAGGGATCCGGGGCGCCGGGTGCGATCGAAACAATGCCGATGCGCTTGGTCATGCTCACTGCCTCGCCAGTTTCCTGTTTCCGAGCGTGGTACTTACAGGTTTTGGCGCAGCTTGACACCCGCAAATTGGCGCCGGGCAAAACCGCGCCCCGCCATTTCCCGTCGCGCCATCAGGCCGGGTCAGGCGGCCCGGCATCGGGGGGAATCGCCTGTCGCAGCACCGTTTCGATCCAGTCGGCAAAGGCGGTCAGCCGGCGCATATGCCGCGAGGGGCCGGGAAACAACAGATGCATCGGCATCGCATCCGGGCGGTGGTCGGGCATGACCTCGACCAGCGCGCCACGGGCCAGATGATCGGCCACGTCATAGGCCGGGATCTGGATCAGCCCCAGCCCGGCCAGCGCACAGGCGATATAGCCCTCGGCGCTGTTGGCAGAGACGCGCCATGGCACCGGGCGGGTGCGGATGCGCGTACCGTCGCGCCATTCCCAATCCGCGATCCTGCCGGTCGAGGGCTGGGCATAGGCCACCTGCCAGTGCCGGTCCAGATCGGCGGGCTGCATCGGCGTGCCGTGCCGCGCCAGATAGGCGGGGCTGGCCACGTTGATCTGGGCGATCCGGCCGATGCGGCGCGCGCGCAGGCCGGAATCGGCCAAGGGTCCGACCCGCAAGGCCAGATCGACCCCCTCACCCAACAGATCTACGGCGCGGTCGGTCATGCCCAGCTCGACCCGGATGCCGGGCCAGGCCGCCAGAAAGCCGGGCAGCGCCGGCGCGACCAGCATGCGCCCGATGCGGCCCGGCATGTCGACACGGATCCGCCCCTCGACCTGTGCGGGCGCGGTGCGGAACATGGTCTCGATATCCTCGCATTCGGTCAGAAAGCCCAGACAGCGTTCATGCAGTTCGGCCCCCTCATCGGTGGGGACAACCCGGCGCGTGGTGCGATGCAACAGCCGCGTGCCCAGCCGCGCCTCGAGATCGGCCACCGCCGTCGAAACGCTGGACCGCGGCATGCCCAGCGTATCCGCCGCCTTGGTAAAGCTGCGCGTCTCGATCACGCGGGTAAAGATGCGCAGCTGGTCGATGCGGTCCATTGTTCGCCATTTCCGACAAGTGAAATCAGAATGCCCGGGTTTGTCCCAAATCAGGAAATCATAAATTGGCACCCGACACAAACGAACCGGAGACAGCCATGTCGGCGCGCACCATCAAGGACAAAACCGTAATCATCGCCGGCGGGGCGAAAAATCTGGGCGGCCTGCTGGCGCGGGATTTCGCGAATGCCGGGGCCAGGGCCATCGTCATCCACTATAACAGCGCCGCCAGCGCAGCCGACGCCGAGGCGACCGTCGCCGCCGTCAAGGCCGCCGGCAGCCAGGCCATCGCCATTCAGGCCGATCTGACCACGGCGGCGGCGGTGGAAAAGCTGTTTGCCGATGCGACCGCCGCCTTTGGCCGCCCCGATATCGCCATCAACACCGTGGGCAAGGTGCTGAAAAAGCCGATGTCCGAGGTCACCGAGGCCGAATACGACGAAATGAGCGACGTCAACGCCAAGGCCGCCTTCTTCTTTCTGAAAGAGGCCGGGCGCGCGCTGAACGACAATGGCGCGATCTGCACGCTGGTGACCTCGCTTCTGGGGGCCTATACGCCGTTCTATTCGACCTATGCCGGCAGCAAGGCGCCGGTCGAACATTTCACCCGCGCGGCATCGAAAGAGTTCGGCGAACGCGGCATCTCGGTCACGGCGATCGGGCCGGGGCCGATGGACACCGCCTTTTTCTATGGCCAGGAATCGCCCGAGGCACAGGCCTATCACAAATCGGCCGCCGCCCTGTCGCCGTTCTCAAAGACCGGCCTGACCGATATCGAGGATATCGCGCCCTGGATCCGGTTCCTGGTGACCGAAGGCTGGTGGATGACCGGCCAGACCGTTCTGGTCAATGGCGGCTATACCACCAAGTAAGCCACCTGCCCCAGAATCCTGCCCCAGAATCCGGCGCTGCTCAGGCGCCGCGCCGCCGATCCTCGCGCAGAAGATCGGCGGCCTTTTCGCCGATCATGATCGCGGGCGCGTTGGTATTTCCCGAAACGATCTCGGGCATGATCGAGCAATCGGCCACGCGCAGGCCGCGGATGCCCCGCACGCGCAGGCGTTCGTCCAGCACCGGCCCCATCGCGGCGGTGCCGGTCGGGTGATAGATCGTCGTGGCCGAGTTGCGCGCCCAATCCAGCAATTCGGCATCGCTCTGGACATCCGGGCCGGGCCGCATCTCGGCGGTGATCTTGCCGGCCAGCGGGCGTTCGGTGGCGATGCGGCGGGCGATGCGGATGCCGGCGACAACGGTTTCGCAATCCGTGGGCGTGGCCAGATAGTTCGGCTGGATCGCCGGATAGGCGGCGGGATCCGAGGATTTCAGCCGCACCGTGCCCCGGCTTTCGGGCCGCAGCTGACAGACGGACATGGTAAAGGCGGAAAACGGATGCACGCCCTCGCCGGGGCTGTCGGCGGACCATGGCTGGACGTGGAATTGAATGTCGGGGGTGGCCACGCGGTCATTCGTGCGCAGGAAGCCGGTGGCAAGGCTGGCCGCCATGCTCATCGGGCCGGCGCGGAACAGCGCGTATTTCAACGCGATCCGCGCCTGTTGCCAGAGCTTGCGCACCTCGTCGTTCAGCGTCGGCTCGTTGCAGGTGAAAACCAGCCGCGCCTGCAAGTGATCCTGAAGCCCGCGCCCGACGCCGGGCAGATCGGCCGCGACCCCGATGCCGTGGCTGGCCAGATGCGCGGCCTCGCCGATCCCCGACAGCATCAGGATCTGCGGGCTGCCGATGGCGCCGGCCGAAAGGATCACCTCGCCGCGCACGTCGATGCGCCGGGTCTGGCCGTCGCGGCCGGCATATTCCACCGCCACCGCGCGGCCGTCGCGGATCACCACGCGGCGGGTCGCGGCATGGGTGATGATGCGCAGGTTCGGCCGCTTGCGCACCGGATGGATATAGGCCACCGCCGCCGAACAGCGCCGGCCCTTGCGGGTGGTCAGCTGGAAATAGCCGACGCCTTCCTGCGTGGCGCCGTTATAGTCGGGATTGAACGGATAGCCCGCCGCCTGCGCCGCCGCGACCCAGGCGTCGCAGATCGGCCGCGAAAGCCGCATGTCGGATACGTTCAGCGGCCCGCCCGCACCGTGGAAATCATCGGCGCCGCGTTCCTGATTCTCGGCCCGCTTGAACAGCGGCAGCACATCCTGCCAACTCCAGCCGGCAAAGCCCATCTGCGCCCAGCGGTCATAATCCTGGGGCTGGCCACGCACATAAAGCAACCCGTTCAGCGACGATGACCCCCCCATCACCTTGCCGCGCGGCCAGTCCAGCCTGCGCCCGTTCAGCCCCGGATCGGGTTCGGTCCGATAACACCAGTCGACGCTGGGGTTATGCATGGTCTTGAAATAGCCGACGGGGATGTGGATCCACGGGTTCCAGTCCCAGCCGCCGGCCTCAAGCAGGGTCACGGTCACATCGGGATCGGCCGACAGCCGGTTGGCCAGCGCGCAGCCGGCAGACCCTGCGCCGACCACAAGATAATCGGTTTCCACTACGCCGCCCCTCCCCCGGAAGTGTTGGAAAATTTCACTTGCAATGAAAACGTAACAAAGCAAAAATGATACCACAAGTCTCAAAAATCACATCAATCAGGGAGGAGGACGTGTGATGACCGAGAGAGAGGAACGGATCCGAGGGGTCTCGCGCCGGGATATCCTGCGCGTGGCCGGGCGTTTTGGCATGACCTCGACGGCGATGGCGCTGGCGGGGGCGACGGGGTTGATGACGACGGCAAACCTCGCCCAGGCGGCCGAAACGACCTATGAGAAACGCTTTGGCAAGGAACCGAAATACAGGTTCAAGATGGGCGCATCGGGTTTCAACGCCCGCAACCTGCTGATCGAACGGGCGGGGTTTCTGGAATTCGCCCGCGACCTCGAGGAACGCACCGACGGCGAAATCCGCATCGAGTTCATCGGCGACAACCAGATCTGCGGCCAGCTCGACTGTGCCGAAAAGACCCAGCTGGGCATCGTCGAATTCTTTGCCGCCTCGACCCAGAATTCGGCGGGTGTCGCGCCCTATTATAACGTGCTGGACTTCGCCTATATGTTCCCCAGCCGGGCGGCGCAGTATCATTTCCTATACAGCCCCGAAAGCCAGCGCATCCTGCGCGATCCGCTGGAAAAGCGGCACGGGCTGAAATTCCTGTTCTCGCATTGCGAATTGCGCGGCATCCAGCTTGGCCTGAAATGGAAAGACAAGCCGCTGGTCACCAGCATCGACGATCTGGCCGGCACCAAGAACCGCGTCACCGGCACCCAGCTGGGCCGCATCGCCATGCAGCTGATGAACCTCAACCCCGTCCCCGTCGCGTGGGAGGAAACCATCGACGGGCTGAAACAGGGGCTGATCGACGGGGCCGAAACCTGGGCCTCGGCGGTGGCTTACGCCAATATGACGCCGGTGGTCAGCCAGTCGGTCGATCTGCGCTTTTTCTGCGGGACCGAACATTGCGGCATGTCCTCCAAGGTCTTTGACGGGCTTGAGCCGCATCTTCAGGACGCGATCATGGAATCGGCCTATCTGGCCCAGGTTCAGGCCCAGGCCGCCAACGAGGCCGCGCTGATCAAGACCGTGGGTTTCTCGGACCCGCAAATGCCCGGCACGCTTTTCGCCGAACATGGCGTGCGCTGCGCCTTCCTGTCGGACGAGGAACGCCGCAAGGCCGAGGAAATGTGCTCGCCCGAGTTCAACCCCGACCCCTGGAGCCAGTGGCGCGAACGGCTGATGCAATGGTCCGGCGGCATCGACACCTATGCCGAAATCTATCGCATCGCGCGCGAGATCCCGGCCGACATGAAGCCCGAAAACGTCGAACCGCGCCGCTGGTGGCGCTCGGCCTGAGGCCGGCAGGACAGAGGGCGTTCCGGCCCGACCATACCGGCCGGGACGCCGCGACCGCATTGGGGGAAACGGAATCATGGAAAGCCATATCGCCGGGATCGGCGGAATACTGGCGGCGCTGATCTCGCGCGACAGCTGGGAAATCAGCAATGCGCTTGGTCAGCCGGGGGCCTGGAGCTTTGGGCTGATCCTGATGGCGGTGGGGGCGGCGCTGATCCTGGCGCTGTTCCGGGTGGTGCCGCTTCTGGACCGGCATCTGGAACGCACGCTGATGGTCGTGGCCTATCTGGCCATCGCCGCCATCATCTTTGTCGAGGTGATCCGCCGCTTTACCCTGAACCTTCAGGAACCCTGGTCGACGACGCTGCCGCCCTATCTGTTCCTGCTGCTGACATGGTTCGGCTGCGCCTATAACGTGCGCACCCGCACACATCTGAGCTTTGGCGAATTCCGCAGCCGGATGTCACGGGGGTTGCAGCTGATCTGTCTGTGGCTGGACGGCGCGCTCTGGCTGGGCATGGCGTGGATCGTGATCGTGACGACGCTGCGGGTGACGGCCAATTCGGCCTCGAATTTCCAGATCCTGCTGGGCACCGATCATGTGATGATCTGGTGGTTCACCATTCTGGTGCCGCTGTCCTTCATCATCCTGGCCGCCCGCGCGGTCGAGAACATGGCCGAGGATCTGCGCCGCTTCCGCAAGGGCGAGCCGCTGGTCGAAATGGCCGCCCTTGGCGATAGCTGAAAGGCAGATGAGATGATCGATTCCACCTGGATCACCCTGATTTCGCTGGGCGTGACCGTGCTGTTCATGCTGGGCGTGCCGGTCTTTCTTGTCATCGCCTATTGGGTCATCGGCTGTTCGCTGGTCCTTGGCATGACCTTCGACAATATCGGCGCGGCGCTGACCTATGCGTTCTCGAACGGGTTCGCGCTGCTGGCGATGCCGCTCTTTATCCTGACCGGGGATCTGATCAACAAGGCCGGGATCGCCCGGCGGCTGTCGGATTTCGCCTATGCGGTGCTGGGCTGGCTGCGCGGCGGGCTGGCGATGGCGGCGCTGGGGGCCTGTGGGCTTTTCGCCGCGATCTCGGGCTCGAACTCGGCCACGACGGCGACCATCGGCTCGATGATGCATCCCGAAATGGTCAAGGGCGGCTATGACACCCGTTTCGCCGCCGCGACCGCCGCCGCAGGGGGCACGGTGGGGATCATCATCCCGCCCTCGATCATCTTCATCGTCTATGGCTTTCTGATGAACCTGCCGATTTCGGACCTGTTCGTCGCCGGCATCGTGCCGGGCGTGCTGATGGTTCTGGGGATGCAGTTCGTCTGCTGGCTGGTGGCGCGGGCCAATAACTGGGGCCATATCACGCCGCTGAACCTGAACCGCATCCTGCGCACGGCCTTTGGCGCCTGGCTGGGCTTTTTCGCCATCGGGCTGGTTTTGTGGGGCATCTATACGGGCAAATTCTCACCGACCGAGGCGGCGGCGGTGACCGTCGGCTTTTGCGTGATCGTGGGCGTGCTCAGCCGCTGGCTTTACCCGCTGGTGGCGCGCGGCATGGATGCCGAAGGCCGCCCGCGCACCTATGCCGCCAGCCTGCTGGTCGAGGGGTTCCGCATCCGCGACCTGCCAGAAATCACCATGCGCTCGGCCCAGATCACCGGTATTCTCGCGCCGCTGATCGGGATTTCGGTGGTGATGCAACAGATCCTGTCGCTTTTGGGCGCGCAGGCGGCGATCGGGGAATGGGTCGCGGGGCTGGGCGGGTACTGGGTCATCCTGGCGGCGTCGATGGCGATCATCTTTGTCGCCGGGATGGTGCTGGAAAGCCTGCCGGTGACGATCATCCTTGCCCCGATTCTGGCGCCGCTCGCGGTGCAGAACGGCATGGATCCGATCCATTTCGCGGTGATCTTTCTGGTCGGGGCCTCGATCGGTTTCGTGACGCCGCCCTATGGGCTGAACCTCTATGTCGCCTCCAGCGTCACGGGGGTTCCCTACATGCGGTTGCTGCGCTATGCGCTTTACTATCTGGGCGCGCTGCTGGCGGTCTGGCTGCTGGTCGCGGTCACGCCGGTGCTGACGACGATGCTGTTGCCGGCGCGCTAGGATGGGTGAGGTGAAGAGTGCAGCGAGGCTGAGGCGGGGCATGACGGCCGATGACGACAGCGGCGACGGCGCCGAACGGAACCTGCAAACCAATCTGCGTCCGCTTTACATCCTCAGAACCATCGCCGAGGCCGCAAGCCCGCTTTCCGCCGCCGAGATCGGCGAAATGCTGGACCTGCCAAAGCCCACCACCCACCGCCTGTTGCAAACGCTCGAGGAAGACGGCTGGCTGATGCGCGATCTGGGCGGGCGCGGCTTTGTCGCCGGGCGACAGCTGCGCCGGATCGCGGCCAACACCTTTAGCGGGCCGGGCCTGCGGCGCGAACGGATGGCGATCCTGCAACGTCTGGCCGGCGAGATCGGCGAGACCTGCAATATCGCCATGCCCGAAGGCGATGCGATGGTCTATGTCGACCGGGTCGAAACCCATTGGCCACTGCGCATCCGCCTGCCCATCGGGACACAGGTGCCGCTGCATTGCACCGCCGCCGGCAAGACCTATCTGTCGACCCTGCCCCAGCCGCAATTCGCCCGGCTGCTGCGGCGTCTGCCGCTGACGGCGCAGACCTCGCGCTCGATCACCTCGGCCGAGGGGCTGGCCGAGGAAATCGCCTTGGTGCGCGACCGCGGTTATGCCGAGGATGACGAGGAAATGATCGAGGGCATGATCGCGCTGGCGGTGCCGATCCGCGACGATCAGGGCCGATTTTTCGGCACGGTGTCGTTTCACGCCCCCAAGCTGCGGCTGGATCTGGAACAGGCGATGCGGTTTCTGCCCGGCATGATCCGCGCCGCCGCCGATCTGACCGAAACCGTCCGCTAGCGCCGCGCGGGCACCGGCCTAGCCCATGCCCAGCGGGTCGCGGCGCTTGCGGGCGCGGGCGGTGTCGGCGCGCCCGCTCCAGACCGAGATCAGGCCCCAGCTCAGACAGTAAACCCCGCCAAGGCCCAGAACGGCCCAGCCCGGAATCGGCCCGATGGCCGCCCGGCCGACCAGCTCGCCAAAAGAGGTGACCGGCACGGGATGGACCATCAGCTTGCCGAGATAGGCAAAGCTCTGGATCAGCAGGATCCAGAAATAATTGCGCCGGATGCGGCGCCCGACCGCCGTCCACATGCTGACGTGATAGCGCGGGTGCAGATAGTCGTCGGCCAGCCGGTCCTGCCAGTGATCGTCCAGATGCAGATCCCCATCCTTCAGGATCGGGGCGATGAAATGCAGCTCGATCCAGCGACAGCGCGCGCGCCAGACATTGAAATAGCGATAGCGCCGCGCTTCGAGCATCAGGAAAAAGATGATCAGAATGCCCACCAGCACCAGGGGCAAGGGCGATGCCTGCGGCGAGGAATAGGTGATCGACAGCGCCACCCCCAGCGTGACCACCGACCAGTTCGTGGTCGTGTCCAGCCGCGTACGCCAGATGGTCGAGCGATAGACCTCGCCCCGGTAGAGATGCGCGATCACCCCCATCTCGGCGGAATCGAGCGGCTTGCGCTCTGTCGCCGGTGCGTCCATCGGGTTTCCCTCCTGCCCCTGACGCGATGGTGGCATGGCGGGCCGGCCCCGCGCAAGCATCGTGAAAAGGCGCGGTCGGGATGGGCTTGCGCGCCGCGTCTTTGCGATTAATTCAATACCATGCCCGCAGAATATCCCTTTCCCTTTCCCCTGCGCCCGCGCCGCGTCCACGAGGCCGGCGGCCCGCTTGCCGCGTCGCTGGCGGCGGCCTCTGCCGCGCGGGCCGGGGATAGCTTGTGGGTGCGCCCGCATTGGCTGTCCGAGATGCCCAATCCCGCGGGGCTAAGCGCCTGGCTGGATCCGTCGCGGCTGTTGCTGGCGCAGGCCCGCGATCAGACCGAGGTGCTGGCCGTGGCCGAGGACGCCCTGCGCGATGGCGCAGCCCCGCTGGTGGTGATCACGCTGACCGAATCCCTGTCGCTGACCGCCGGGCGGCGGCTGCAACTGGCGGCCGAGGCGGGCGGCGCCACCGGGCTGTGCCTGATCCCCGAGGGCATGGGCAGTCCGGCGGCTGAGACGCGCTGGCATTGCGCGCCGGTTTTCGACGCCCGGACCGATGCGCAGGCAAGGCCGGACTCGACTCTGCAATGCTGGCGGCTTATCAAGAACAAAGAGGGAACATTAGGGGCGTGGCATGTTCGATGGGACGCGACGGCGCGTCGTCTCGTTGTGGTGTCCCCGGTTGGCCAGCGACCGGGCTCTGCGGGCGCGCCCGACTGAGGGGCCCTTTGCGCTGACCCTGCGCGAAAAGAATGCCGACCGCATCCATTGCCTGAACGCCGCGGCCGAGGCGCAGGGGCTGCATATCGGCATGGGCCTGTCGGATGCGCGGGCCTTTTGCCCCGATCTGACCACGCGCCCGGCCGATCCGGCGGGCGACCGGCAGCTTTTGCTGATATTGCGGCGATGGGCGACGCGCTTTTGCCCCTGGACGGCCTGTGACGGGGCTGACGGCTTGCTTTTGGACATCACCGGCTCGGCGCATCTGTTCGGCGGCGAGGCGGCGCTTTTGACCCGGATGCGCCAGCGGCTGATCCGGGCCGGGTTTTCGGCCCGGATCGGGCTGGGCGATACCCGGGGCGCCGCCTGGGCGCTTGCGCGGTTCGGCGAGGGCGTGGCCGCGCCGGGGGACGCGCTGGCCGCGCTTGCGCCCTTGCCGGTCGCGGCGCTGCGGCTGGATGCCGAGACGGTGACCGGATTGCAGCGTCTGGGGCTTGGCCGCATCGGGCAGTTGGCGGGCGCGCCCCGGGCGCCGCTGGCCCGCCGTTTCGGACCCGGCCTGCTGATGCGGCTGGATCAGGCGCTGGGGGATCAGCCCGAAGATATCTCGCCCCAGGCCGATCCGCCCCATTACGGCGTGCGGATGAACCTGCCCGAACCGATCGGGCTGGAATCCGATGTGATGGCGGGGGCCGGGCGGCTTCTGGATCGGCTTTGCGACAAGCTGGCCCGGCACGAGGCGGCGGCGCGCATGTTCCGCCTGAGCCTGCGCCGCGTCGATCACGATACCCGCCATGTCGAGCTGCGGCTGGCGCGCCCGATGCGCGACCCGGCCCGGATTCTGCCGCTTTTCGCCCGTGGCGTGGCCGGCGTCGATGCCGGTTTCGGCATCGATCAGCTGCGGCTTGAGGCCATCGACACCGAACCCCTTGCCCCCCGACAGATCAGCCCGGACGGTGCCCCGCGACAGGACCGGCTGGACGACCTGATCACCCGGATCGGCACCCGGATCGGCATCGAAAACGTCCTGCGTTTCCTGCCCGCCGACAGCCATATCCCCGAACGCGGCCATATCATCGCCCCCGCGGCCTTTTCCCGGCCCGAAGGCATATGGCACACCCCCCGCCCGCGCCCGCTGATCATGTTCCCGCCCGAGGCGATCGGCGGCACGGGCACGACCCCGCCGGTACGGTTCCGGTGGCGGCGGATGGGGCTGACCACCGCGCGCAGCACCGGCCCCGAACGCATCGCCCCGGAATGGTGGCTGGACGACCCCGCCTGGCGCACGGGCCTGCGCGATTACTGGCGCGTCGAAACCCGCGAGGGGCGGCGACTGTGGCTGTTTCACACCCCCCAGAATCCGGGCTGGTTCGTGCATGGGGAATTCGCATGATCGAAATTGTTCGCGACGACCGCCGGATCGATCCGCACCGCCCCCTGCCCACCGGGCCAGGATCGGGGCCAGGATCGGGGCCGGGCGGCTATGCCGAATTGGCCGTGACCACGAATTTCACCTTTCTGACCGGCGCCTCGCATCCCGAGGAACTGGTGACCCGCGCCGCCGAACTGGGCCTTGCCGCCATCGCCATCACCGACCGCAATTCGCTGGCCGGGGTGGTGCGGGCATGGACGGCCCTGCGCGAATTGCGCCGCGAGGCCGAAGCCCGGGCAAAAGCCCCGCCGGAAAACCGGACCGGGACCGAGGCCGAAATCCCGGCGGAAACCCGGCCCCCAACCCAGACCGCGACCCAAACCGAGGCCGCAATCCATATCCGTTCGCAACAGCGGATGGACCCTTCCTCGCGCCAGCGGATCGGCCAGCCCGCCCCCCTGCCCCCGCCACAGATGCCGCATCTGCCGAAACTGATTGCCGGCTGCCGGCTGGTTTTGCGCGACAGCACGGTCGAATGGCTGGCGCTGCCGACCGATCTTGCCGCCTATCAGCGGCTCAGCCGCCTGTTGACCCGGGGCAAGATGCGGTCGGACAAGGGGGAATGCCGCCTCGATCTGGCCGATCTGCTGGAATGCGGCGCGGGCCTGATCCTGATCGCGCTGCCACAGGGCTGCCCGGATCAGGCGGCCCCCGATATCCAGCGCCTGCGCCAGCGCTATCCGGGTTCCGTCTTTACCGGCGCCGCGCCCCGCTATGACGGGCTGGATCAGGCGCGTTTCGACGCCTGCGCCCGGCTGGCCTTGCGCGTGGCCGCGCCCATGGTGGCGGTGGGCGATGTGCTGATGCACCGCGCCGCGCGCCGCCAGCTGGCCGATGTGCTGACCTGTATGCGGATCGGCTGTACCATCGACAATATCGGCACGCGCGCGCTTTTGAATGCCGAGCGGCGGATCAAATCCCCCGCGGATATGCGCCGGCTTTTCGCCAACCATCCCGCCGCCCTGCGCCGCACGCTGGACATCGCCGCGCGCTGCGCCTTTGATCTGGGCGAATTGCGCTATCAATATCCCGATGAGATCTCTGAGGCCGGCGAGACGCCGCTGGCGCGGCTGACCCGGCTGGCCCAGGAAGGGCTGGTCCGACGCTATCCATCGGGGGCGCCCGAAAGGGCCAGAGGCCTGATGGAAAAGGAATTGCGGGTGGTGGCCGAACTGGATTACCCGGCCTATTTCCTGACCGTCCACGACATCGTCCAATTCGCCCGCAGCAAGGGCATCCTGTGTCAGGGGCGCGGTTCGGCGGCGAATTCGATCCTGTGCTATCTTCTGGGGATCACCGATGTCGACCCGGACATGATCGGCATGGTCTTTGAACGCTTCGTCTCGCGCCACCGGGGCGAGCCGCCCGATATCGATGTCGATTTCGAACATGAGCGCCGCGAAGAGGTGATCCAGTGGATCTATGCCAAATACGGCCGCCACCGCGCCGGCCTTTGCGCGACGGTGATCCATTTCCGCACCCGCGCCGCCATCCGCGAGGTGGGCAAGGTCATGGGTCTTTCCCAGGATGTGACCGCCGGGCTTTCGGGCCAGATCTGGGGTTACAGCGGCGAGGATCCCGATCTGGACCGGGTGCGCGAGCTGGGCCTTGACCCGACCGAACCGCGGCTGGCCCGGACCCTGCATCTGATCGGCCAGATCATCGGCTTTCCCCGCCATCTCAGCCAGCATGTCGGCGGTTTCGTCATCACCAAGGGCCGGCTGGACGAGCTGTGCCCGATCGAGAATGCCGCGATGGAGGATCGCACCGTCATCGAATGGGACAAGGACGATATCGACGCGCTTGGCATTCTGAAAGTCGACGTGCTGGGGCTGGGCATGCTGACCTGTTTGCGCAAGG
Organism: Paracoccus mangrovi; assembly: GCF_042648425.1. Taxonomy (NCBI): domain Bacteria; kingdom Pseudomonadati; phylum Pseudomonadota; class Alphaproteobacteria; order Rhodobacterales; family Paracoccaceae; genus Paracoccus; species Paracoccus mangrovi. The sequence continues at coordinate 82,761 of NZ_JBHRXJ010000013.1, forward strand.
CCTTTGACCTGCTGAAGGCCCATCGCGGCCAGTCGCTGACCCTGGCCAGCGTCCCGCCCGAGGATGTGGCGACCTATGAGATGCTGCAAGTCGCCGATGCGGTGGGCGTGTTTCAGGTCGAAAGCCGGGCCCAGATGAATTTCCTGCCCCGCATGAAGCCGCGCGAATTCTATGATCTGGTGATCGAGGTCGCCATCGTCCGCCCCGGCCCGATTCAGGGCGGCATGGTCCAGCCCTATCTGCGCCGCCGTCAGGGGCTTGAGGCGCCCGAACCCTTTGGCGCCGAGCTGGAACAGGTCACGCGCCGCACCCTTGGCGTGCCGCTGTTTCAGGAACAGGCCCTTCAGATCGCGGTCGTCGGCGCCGGCTATAGCGCCGAAGAGGCCGACCACCTGCGCCGGGCGCTGGCCTCGTTCCGGCGCATGGGCACCATCGGCGCGCATAAGGACAAATTCATCAATGGCATGCTGGCGCGCGGCTATTCGCAGGATATCGCCGAGCGCTGTTTTTCCCAGATCGAGGGCTTTGCTGATTACGGCTTTCCCGAAAGCCATGCGGCGGCTTTCGCGCTGCTGGTCTATGTCTCGGCCTGGCTGAAATGCCACCATCCGGCGGTCTTTGGCTGCGCGCTGTTGAATTCCCAGCCGATGGGGTTTTACGCCCCGGCCCAGATCGTGCGCGATGCCCGCGAACATGGGGTCGAGGTCCGCCCGGTCTGTGTCAATGCCAGTCTTTGGGACAATACGCTGGAACATCGCGCCGACGGGGCGCTGGCCCTGCGGCTGGGGTTCCGCCAGATCAAGGGTTTGCGGCAAGAGGACGCGGATTGGATCGCCGCCGCGCGCGGCAATGGCTATCCCGATCCCCAGGCGGTCTGGCTGCGGGCCGGGGTCGCGCCCGGCACGCTGGAACGGCTGGCCGAGGCGGATGCCTTTGCCGGCATGGGGTTGACCCGGCGCGATGCGCTGTGGCAGGTCCGCGCCATTCGCGGCACCGCACCGCTGCCGCTGTTTGACGATCCCATCGACGGCGAGGGCATCCGCGAACCCGCCATGCCCCTGCCGCAGATGCATCTGGGCGAAGAGGTGGTCGAGGATTACGTCGCCACCCGCCTGACGCTGCGCGCCCATCCGATGGAGCTGTTGCGCCCCATGATGCCGGGGCTGGCGCGTCATGCCGATCTGGTCGAGATGCCTTTGGGGCGGGTCACCGTCTGCGGTCTGGTCATCACCCGCCAGCGGCCGGGCACCGCCTCGGGGGTGGTCTTTCTGACGCTTGAGGATGAAACCGGGGTTAGCAATATCGTCGTCTGGCGCAAGGTTTTCGAACACTATCGCCGCAGCGTGATGGGCGGGCGGCTGCTGCGCATCACCGGCACCCTGCAACGCGAGGGCATCGTCACCCATCTGATCGCCCGACATATCGAGGATGTCTCGTCCCGGCTGGGCGATCTGGGCCACCCGCTGGACAGCGCCATCGGCCTGACCAGCGCCAAGACCGACAGCGCGCCGCGCAGCCTGCCCACGCCGCGCGCCATGCATCCCCGCGATCAGGCCAAGAAGCTGTTTCCCAGCCGGGACTTCCACTAGCGCGCGCGACCGGAACCGCGCGCCGCGCGATGCCGTTTCCGGCGCCATTTTCATTGACTGTATCCGCCATTGGCGCATAATCGCCGATAGCTGACATCAGCACCGATTCCATAAGAATTCTGTTGAATTTCACTCGATTGCGGTAAGCGATGGAGCATGATCGTGTCTGCCGATGCGTCTCATTCCATGCCGGGCGGCGAAGCGCCCACCCCACCGCAGAACAGCACATCGTCACAGCCCACGGCGCCCAGCCTGTCGCTGCCCAAGGGCGGCGGCGCGATCCGCGGCATCGGCGAAACCTTTACCGTCGCCGGCGCCACCGGGACCGGGCGGCTGGAATTGCCGCTGCCCCTGACCACGGGACGGGGCGGGCTGTTTTCGGGACTGGGGCTTGGCTATGACAGCGGCGCGGGCAACGGCCCCTTTGGTCTGGGCTGGAGCCTGTCCCAGGCCACGATCACCCGGCGCACCGATGCCGGCCTGCCCCGTTATCTGGACGATGCGGAAAGCGACGATTTCCTGTTATCGGGGGCCGAAACGCTGGTGCCGCGTCTGGATGGCGCGGGCCAACCCCTGCGCCGCGCGGCCCGCCTGCATGGCCACGATTACCGCATCGCCACCTATCTGCCCCGCACCGAGGCCGGCTTTGCCCGGATCGAATTCTGGCGCGGGGCGGATGACAGCTTCTGGCGGGTGATCGACGGACAGAACGTCACCGCGATCTATGGCGCCGATGCCGCGTCCCGCATTGCCGATCCGGCGGCGCCGGGGCGGGTTTATTCATGGCTGTTGTCGCGGGCCCATGACGACAAGGGCAATCTGGTCCTTTACGATTATCTGGCCGAAAACGATGCCGGCATCGACATCGACGCCCCCCATGAATGCAATCGCGACCGCGCCGGCATCGCGGCGCAGCGATATCTGAAACGCATCCGCTATTGCGCCGTCACGCCCTGGTTCGCCGATTACGGCGGCGACGGCCCCGCCCCCGCCATCCCCGACCGCTGGCGCCATCAGGTCGTGTTCGATTACGGCGATCACGACCCCGACACGCCCGGCCCCGACCCCGACCGTCCCTGGGCGGCGCGGCCCGATCCGTTCTCGACCTGCCGGGCGGGGTTCGAGCTGCGCAGCTATCGCCGCTGTCAGCGGGTGCTGATGTTTCACGACTTTCCCGAGGATCCGGGTTGCGGGGCGGATTGCCTCGTGCGTTCGGTCGATCTTGTCTATGCCCCGGCCGAGGCGGATACGGCCACGCCCAGCCTGCTCGTTTCGGTTGCCCAGACCGGCTGGCGGCGGCGCGCGGGGGGCTATCTGCGCCGCAGCCTGCCGCCCGTAACCTTTGATTATGCCCGGCCCGCCATTGCCCCCGGCCCGCAGGCCGTCGCCGAGCTGACGGGCGGGCGGCTGTACGACGTGCTGGACGGGCGCGAGGTGCAGCTGGTCGATCTGCATGGCGACGGCAGTCCCGGCATCCTGGAACGCCGCCCCGACGGCTGGACCTATCGCGAGAATTTCAGCCCCGCCAACAGCCCCGCCAACACCCCCCCGGCGGCCCGGTTCGGTCCGGCCCGGGCGGTGCATCCGCTGCCGGTGACGGCCGCCGCATCCACCGCCCAGATCCTTGACGTGGCCGGGAACGGCCGTCCCGATCTGGTCCTGTGGCAAGGGCCGCTGCCCGGGCTATTTGAACGCGACGCCCAGGGGGGCTGGACGCCCTTTGTCCCCTTCGAGACCCTGCCGCGTATCGATTTCGACGATCCCGACCTGCGTTTCGTCGATCTGACCGGGGACGGGCGCGCCGATCTTTTGATCACCTCGGATGCGGGGCTGTTCATCCACCCGTCGCGCGGGGGGGCGGGCTTTGACGCGGTCCGGCGCCTGCCGCTCGCGCCCGATGACCGCGCCGGGCCGCGCCTTTTGTTTTCGTCCCCCGCCGAGGGCGAGGCGATCCTGCTGGCCGACATGACCGGCGACGGGCTCAGCGATATCGTGCGCCTGCGCCATGCCGAGGTGTGCTATTGGCCCAATCTCGGCCATGGCCGCTTTGGGCGGCGGGTGACCATGTCCGATGCGCCGCGCTTTGGCGCCCGCGACCGCTTTGATCCGCGCCGCCTGCGGCTGGCCGATATCGACGGAACCGGCACCGCCGATCTGGTCTGGATCGGCCCGGACGGGGTCTGGACCGCCGCCAACCGCTTTGGCAACGGCTTTGCCCCCGCGCACCGTGTCGCGCGCCTGCCCGATACCGCGCCCGACACGCATATCGAGGTGCTGGATCTGCTGGGACGCGGCACGGCGGCGCTGGTCTGGTCCTCGGCGCGGGGCGACGGTCGGGGCGGGCGGCTGTGCCATATCGACCTGATGCCCGGCACCAAACCCTGGCTGCTGGTCGCGATGCAGAACAATCTGGGGGCGGAAACCCGCATCGACTATGCCCCCTCGACCCGCTACGCGGCCGAGGATGCGCTGGCCGGCCACCCTTGGGCGACGCGGCTGCCCTTTCCGGTCCATGTCGTGGCCCGGGTCGAAACGATCGACCATATCGGCCGCATCGCCACCTCGGCCCGCTATGCCTATCACGATGGCTGTTTCGACGGCGAGGAACGCGAATTCGCGGGCTTTGGGCGCGTCGATCAATGGGATAGCGACACACCGGTCGCGGGGGCCGACAATTGGGACGCCGCCCTGTGGTCGCCGCCGGTGCTGACGCGCAGCTGGTATCACACCGGCACGCCCGGATCGGCCGACCGCGTCGACGCCGGGGCCTGGGCCGAGCCGGCCCTGCGCGGCCCGGACCACGCCGCGGATCGCGCGCGCCAGCGCCTTTCGGCGCCCGTCCTGCCCACGGATCTCGACGCCGCCGAACTACGCGAGGCCAACCGCCCCCTGCGCGGCACCCTGTTGCGCAGCGAGGTCTTCGCCCAGGACGATACCCCGCGCGCCGGCCTGCCCTATAGCGTCACCGAAACCTGCCCCGAGGTGATCCGCCTGCAACCGCGTGGCCCGAACCGCCATGCCGTCTTTACCCTGCGCCCGCGCGAAAGCCTGACCACGCATTACGAACGCGATCCCGGCGATCCGCGCATCAGCCATGAGCTGGTGCTGGAAACCAACCGCTGGAACCAGCCGTTGCGCAGCCTGCGCATCGCCTATCCGCGCCGCGTCCCGGCGACCGTCGCGGGATTGCCGCCGGCCTTTGCCACGGCGCTGACGCAGGATCAGTCGCGGCTGGCGATCCTTGCCTCGGAAAGCCGCTGGACCAATGCGCTGGACGACCCCGCCGAAACGCCGCATGACCACCGCCTGCCGCTATCGGCCGAAAGCCTGAGCTATCAGATCCTTGGCGCGGCGGTCCCCGGCACCGCCCCCGCGCGGCTAAGCTTTGCGGATGCCGGCGCGCTGTGGCAACAGCTGTGGCAGGGGGCGCGCGACCTGCCGCCGGGCGAGCATGTCCCGGCCGAGATCGCCGCCGCCCCCCTGCCCGCCGGGCCGTGGCGGCGGCTTTTGACACAAAGCCGCACGCAATACCGGCGCGACGACATGAACGGCCTTTTGCCACCGGGACAGGTGCAGGCGCTGGCGCTGACCGGGGAAAGCTGGGCGCTGGCCTTTACGCCCGAAATGCTGGATCAGCTTTTGGGCGCGCGCGTCGATGCCACGCTTTTGCGCGAAACCGGCCATGTCCAGATCGCCGGGCATCCGGGCTGGTGGCGGCCCTCGGGGCGGGTGCATCTGTCGCCCGGCGACGGCGATGCTCCCGCCGCCGAGGCATTGGCCGCGCGGGCACATTTCTACATGGCGCGGCGCTTTGCCGACCCCTTTGGCGCGGTGACCCGCATCGCCTATCAGTTCGACCTGATGCCGGTCGAAAGCCGCGATGCGCTGGACAACATCACCCGCGCGGATATCGACTGGCGGGTGATGCAGCCCTTTCGCGTCACCGATGCGAATGGCAACCGCACCGAGGTTGTCTATGACGCGCTGGCCCGGGTCGCGGCCCATGCCACGCGCGGCCCCGAAGGCACCGCCCTGGGCGGCGATCTGGCCGGGCTTGACCCCGATCCCGACGATGCCGCGCTGGCCGGTTTCGCGGCCGATCCCATGGCGGGCGCCGCCGCGATGGTGGGGACGGCCTCGGCGCGGGTGGTTTACGACGCCTTTGCCTTTCTGCGCGATGCCCGGCCGCCATGGTCGGCCCGGATCGCGCGCGAACGCCACGCCTTGGGCGGGGATGGCGGGGTGCCCGACCGGGTGGCGGTGTCGTTCAGCCATTCGGACGGGTTCGGGCGCGAAATTCAGGTCAGAACCCTGGCCGAGCCGGGGCCGGTGGTCGCGGGCGGCCCCGATATCGACCCGCGCTGGATCTGTTCGGGCTGGACGATCCATGACAACAAGGCCCGCCCCGTCCGCCGCTATGAGCCGTTCTTTTCCGCCAGCCCCGACTTTGCCCCGGATCAGATCGTGGGGGTTTCGGCCACCACGCTTTACGATCCGGTCGGCCGCGCCATCGCCGCCCTGCATCCCGATGGCAGCTGGACCAAGACGCTGATTTCCCCGTGGCATCAGGCCGTCTGGGACGGCAGCGACACCACCGCCATTCCCGATCCCCGCAACGATCCCGATATCGGCACGGCCTTTCGCCAGCTTCTGGGCACGGCGCCGTTTCTGTCATGGCGCGCCCGCCGCGAGGCGGGTTTGATCGGCGCCACCCCCGAGGCCCGCGCCGCCGAGACCGACGCCCTTACCAAGACGCTGGCCCATGCCGGAACCCCCGATGTGACGCATTTCGACAGCGAGGGCCGGCCCTGCCTGAGCCTTGTCGATATCGGTGGCCGCCAGATTGCGTCACGCACCGTCATGGATGCGGGCGGCGCGGTGCTGGCGGTCGTGGACGGGCTGGGGCGACGGGTGGTGGAACACGGCCTCATGGGGGCGGCGGGGCGTTTCATCGCCGGGCGCGACCTGCTGGGCCGGTCGCTTTACCGGCGCGGCATGGATGACGGCGAACGCCGCGCCCTGCCCGATATTCGCGGCAATTCGGCCTATGCCTGGGATGCGCTGGGGCACCGGGTCCGGTTGCGGCTGGATCCGCTGGGGCGGATCACCCACCGCTATCTGGCCCGGAACGGGACCGAGACGCTGCGCGCCCGCTCGGTCTATGGCGAAACCGCGCCGCCGGGCGGGAACCTGCGCGGGCGGCTGTGGCGCAGCTATGACGGCGCCGGGCTCAGCGAAAGCCTGGGCTTCGATTTCGCCGGCAACCTGATCGCGGCGGCGCGCCATCTTGTGGCGGATGACCGCACCGCGCCCGACTGGGCGGCGCTGGACGGGCTGATGACCGGGGCCGCGCTGGACGCTGCCGCCGCGCCCCTGCTGGCCCCCGGCGAACGCTATCTGTCGCGGACCGCCTATGACGCGCTTGGCCGTCCGGTCCAGGCGGTGATGCCGCATCGCGCCGATATGCGCCCCTCGGTCGTGCAGCTGGGCTATGCGCCGGGCGGCCTGCCGCAGACGCTGGACCTGTGGCTGCGCCGCGACCGCGCGCCCGCCGCGCTGTTGGCGCCCGCCACCGCCACCCGCCGCATCGTGCGGGGCAGCCGCCATGACGCCAAGGGCCAGCGGCTGTTGCTGTCCTTGGGCAATGATGTCGAAATCCGCCACGCATACGACCCCGAGACCTTTCACCCGCGCCGGATCACCGCCGACCGGGGCGCGGGCTGGCCCGACGCCGCGCGCAATGTGCAGGATCTAGGCTATGCCTATGACGCGGTGGGGAATTTCACCCGGATCATCGACGATTCCGATCTGCAAGGCGCGGTGTTTTTCCGCAACCGCCGGGTCGAGCCGGGCATGGATTTCACCTATGACGCGGCCTATCGGCTGACACTTGCGCGCGGGCGCGAGCATCTGGGACAGGCCGGCGGCGCGCTTTTGCCGCCCGCGCCGGGCGCCGATGGCGACGGGGGACGCGAAAGGCTGGCCCATCCCGGCGACGGGTTGGCCATGGGGATCTATCAGGAACGCTATGCCCATGACGATGCCGGCAACCTGCGGCGCGTCAGCCATGGCGCGGATTCCGGCAGCTGGCAGCGCGAGATGTTTTATGAAAGCGCCTCGCTGATCGAGCCGGGCGCGACCGGCAACCGGCTTGACCGCATGACCGCATCCGGTCAGCCCGATGCCGCATTCGCCCATGACGCACAGGGCCGCATGACCGCAATGCCGCATCTGTCGCGCATGGTCTGGGACGAAGAGGACCGGCTGATCGCCACGGCCCGGCAGGCGGTGAATGCGGGCCTGCCGGAAACCACCTATCTGGGCTATGGCGGCGATGGCGCAAGGCTGCGCAAGGCCACCTATCGCGCCGCCGCCAGCGCCGCCCAAGCGCGGCGGCGGGCCGAGGTGATCACCCTTGGCCCGGTCGATATCCGCCGCGAATACGGCCCCGATGGCCGCGCGCTGACGCTGGAACGGGAAATTCTGCATCTGGATTTCGGCGGCGAATGCGTCGCCATCGTCGAAACCCGCACCCAGGGCCAGGATCCCGGCCCCGCGCAGATGTGGCGGTATCAGCTGCACAATCATCAGGGATCGGCCACGCTGGAACTGGATCAAAGCGGGGCCGTCATCTCATACGAGGAATATTACCCCTTTGGCGGCACCGCCTATCAGGCCGTGCGATCCACGCTTGAGGTCGCGAAACGCCAGCGTTTCCTTGGCCGTGAAAGGGATGAGGAAAGCGGACTCTATCATTTCGGGGCGCGCTATTACGCGGCCTGGCTGGGACGCTGGACCTCGGCGGACCCGGCGGGGCTGACGGATGGAAGCAACCTCTATGCCTATGCGGGCAACGATCCGGTCGGGCTGGTCGATCCGGGGGGGCATGCGGGCACAAATAGCATCGATGATCTGTTCGTATACATCCGCAATCAGGCAGGGTTCCAACAGGGCGCACTGACACCGCCAAGCTTTGATTCCAAGGACGCGTCCAGATTCGGCACCTGGGCGCATCAGCAGGCAACCGGGGTCGTGGATGACTTGAAAGCCATGAACTTCGAAGGCGCCGACCGGATATATTCCGAAGTGGCGGTGAACAAAACCACCGGTGTGGTCACCCAGATCGGCGGCAGTCCGATCCGTGGACACCAGAATATCGACCTTGTCGCCATGCCAAAGGGGCAATCGCTTGCCCCCGGCAGCACACTTTCCCCCGGTCAGGCAGAGGTCGTCGGCGACATCAAGTTCGGAGGGGGCGACATCAAGCCCGCACATACTGCATTCGGGCAGCGCGGGGTGACAGTGAACAGCGAATTCAACTCCGCCGCGTCCGTGCCCGATGCGCCCGATACCGGCTCGGCTTCGATTCAGCTTTCCCCCAAGGATGCCGATATCGACCCAAAGACAGGCCGCGTCGTCGAAGGGCCGAACACCACCGCCGCGCGGGAAAGTGCGGCCAAGTTGAAGGGTACCGCGACCGAGGCCAAGGCTCTTACCACCGAGGCCAAGGCCCTGAGCGCCGCCGCCGAAGGCGCCGAGGTCGCGGCCAAGACCACCGCCAAGACAGCCGCGAAAACCGCCGCCAAGACAGCCGCCAAGACCGCGCTGAAAAAGCTGGGCACCAAGGCGCTTAAGGTGATCCCGTTCATCGGTATGGGCGCGGGTCTTACCTCGGCCACCGCCGAGGCCGCCCAGGGCAATACCGGCGCGGCGGCGCTGGATGCGGTGGGGCTGGTTCCGTTGGTGGGCGATGTCGTCGATGCGGGGCGACTGGGCGTTGCCGTGGGCGAAACCGCCGATCAGCTGCTGGGCATCAGCGATGTGGCCGCCGAATACGGCAGCACCGCCGAGGGTCTGGCCAAAAGCGCGGGTCTGTCGACCGACAATGCCCGTCTGGTCGGCGCCACCACCGCCGCGGTCAGTGCCATCACCGTGGCCCCGGCCGAAGCCCTGTCCCGCACCATCGTCGGATGGTTCAACTGACCGCCTGCATCTGGGGAGAAACCTCATGAACCGCGTCATCCACCCCCTGAAACCCGGCAGCGACGGCGCCGGCATCGCCGATCTTCAGGCCGCGCTGGCGGCATTGCTGGCGCGGGGCGCGATCCTGCCCGATGCGCCCGACGACAGCCGCGCCCTGCGCGAGGCCATCGCGCACGAGGCGGGCCGCTATGGCGACGCCACCGCGAAAGCGGTGAGCATTGCCCAGCACGAAGCGGGGCTCAGGGCCACGGGCGCGGTCGATGCCGAAACGGCGGCGCGGCTGAACGCGCTGCTAGAACAGTTCGGGCTTGCCGATCCGGGACCGGCCGCGTCGCAGCGCGTGATCGCGGGACAGGTTCTGGGCGATCCGCGCCCGCGCGGCCTGACCGTGCTGGCATTTCTGGAAACGGCTGCGGGCCCCCTGCGGCTGGGCACGGATCAGGTGGACGCGACCGGCGCCTATGCGATCACCTATATGCCGCCGCCCGCGACCGGCAAAACGCTGCTGCTGGTTCTGGCCACCGCGACCGGTGAGCGGCTTTCCGAGCTGCGCCACCCCGCGCGCGGCGAGGGGGTGCAGCGGATCGACCTTGCCCTGCCGGCCATATCGGGGCGGGGTGTGGTCACGGGGCGGCTGGGCAATCCGGGCCGCCCGACCGCCGAGGGCATCGCGCTGCGGCTTTTCGACGTCAATCCCGGCGATGATCTGGTCGAGCTGGCCCGGGCCGGAACCGGGACCGAAGGGCGCTACAGGATCGACTATGCGCTGGCGCCGCTGGCCCAGCGTGGCAAGGCGCTGCCCGATCTGTTGCTCTGCGCCTATGACGGCGAACGCAGGATCGCGGAAAGCCCGATCCTGTTCGATGCGGGCGACGCGGTGGTGATCGACCTGTTACTGCCGGGCACCGGCGCGACGGGAAGCGAGACAGGGACCGAGGCGGGGACGGCCGAATTTGCATTGCTGGTGGCGGCCCTGAAACGCCAGCGGGTCGGACAGCTGCGCGACATGGGCGCCCGGGACCCCGCGCGCGAGCTGGCCTATCTGGCTGGCAAGACCGGCTGGGACGCGCGGGCGGTCGCGCTCGCGGCGCTGGCGGATCGCTTTTCGGGCGACCAGGGCGAAAACGGTCAAGGGCTGTCGCCGGATCTTTATTACGCGCTGTTTCGCGCCGGACTGCCGGCCGATCCCGCGGCACTTTACGCCACCGCGCCCGCGACCATCGATGCCGCCTGGCGCGCCGCCGAGGCGGCCGGCGTCATCGCCCCCCAGGACGCGGCGGCGCGCAAGCGCAACCTTGCCGCGTTTCGCGACATCGCCGCGCCGCGCGCGCTGGACCTGCGGGCCGCCGAGGGGGTCGCGAGCCTGCGCGAGGTGATCGCCCGCACCCTGACCACCCCCGAGGAACAGCAAAGTTTTGCCCGGCTGCGCGAAGGTCATCGCAACGACAGCGCCGGCCTCTGGGCGGCCGCCGAGGCGGAATTCGGACCCGAGCGCGCGGCGGCGCTGCGGCTGGATGGCCAGCTGACGGGGTTCACGCTGCGCGATGCCGGGCTGATCGCGCTGCTGCATGAGACGGCGGCGATTTCGGATCCCTCGGATCTGGCGCGGCTGGGATATTTCGCGCCCAAGGCCTGGCACAAGCTGTTGAAGACGGTGCCCGCCGGGATCGACGGCGCGACCCTGGCCGAGCGCCGCGAGAACGCGGCCCAGCTGCTGGCGGCGCAGGTGCGGCTGGCCTATCCGACGCTGTCGCTGGCCCGACAGGTCGAAACCGGCGCGATCGGGGTCGACACCGCCCCCGCCGTCGGCGCGTTCCTGTCCCGACATCACGCGGAGTTCGTGCTGGGCAGCCAGCCGGTGGCGCAATTCGCCCAGCGCGCGGGGATCGCACTGGACCCCGAAACCGGCGCCCAGATCGAGCGCATCCAGCGCGTCCACCAGATCACCCGCGACGATGCCGCCATGGGCCGGATGCTGGCGCGCGGCTTTGATTCCGCCGCCAGCGTGGCGCGCCTGACGCCGGCGCAATTCGTCACCGAAATGGCCGCCGAACTGGGCGGCGACGCGGCGGCCCTTGCCACCCATGCCAAGGCCAGCCAGATCCACGCCACGGTTCTTTCGCTGGCCACCGCATGGATCGGCGCGGCGCAGGCGCCGGTGATCGGCGGGACGCGGACATTCCTGTCGGCGGGTCTTTCGGGGATGGGGGCGGCGGCGGGACCGGCCGGCGATGTGGTCGCCATGCCCGTGCTTGAGGGGCTTTTGGGTGCGATGGATTATTGCGGCTGCGACCATTGCCGCTCGGTCCTGGGGCCGGCCGCCTATCTGGTCGATCTGCTGGATTTTCTGGACAGTCCGGCCCCGGCGGACGGGCCGAACCCGCTGGCGGTGCTGCTGGAACGGCGGCCCGATCTGGCCGAGATCGGGCTGACCTGTGAAAACACCAACACCGTCCTGCCGCATATCGATCTGGTGAACGAAATCCTTGGGCATTTCGTGGCCCACAATCTGTCCATGGCGGGGTTCGCCGGCCATGACGTCCAACCCGACGACCGGTCCGAGGACCTTTTGGCCGCGCCGCGCCATGTCGATGCGGCCGCGCGGGCGCGTCTGGCCGAGGCCGTCTATCCGCCCCCCCTGCCATGGTCGGCCCCGCTTGAGGCGCTGCGCGCGCATTTCCGCGCCTTCGACACCGAGTTGTGGCGGCTGATCGAGGCGCTGCGGCCGGACGACACGCCGGCAAGCTGGCGCGCGGTCCTGCATGAGCGCGCGGGCTTTTCGCCGGCCGAGATCGGGCTGTTGACCGATGGCGCGATCCCGCTCGCCGATCTGGCGGGACTGGACGGCGCGACCGAGGACGCGGCGCGCGAGCAGCTTTCCGGGGCCAAGGCCTTTGCCCGCCGCGCCGGCATCAGCTATGAACAGCTGGCCGAATTGCTGACCACGCGCTTTGTCAATCCCGAAGCCGGGCTGATGGCGCGGCTGTCGCGGCTCTGCCTGCCCTTTGCCACGCTCAGGGCGGTCAAGGCCGGGACCGTCACCGCCGCAGAGCTGCGCGACCTGTTGCCGGCCGGGCTGGATCCGGCGGCCTATGGCGGCGATATCCACGCCTGGATCAGCGATGACGCGATACAGGCGCGGATCATGTCGTTGATCGTACTGGCCGACGAAGGCGACGGTCAGGATCCTTGCAGCTTTGACGATGTGCATCTGCGCCGGGCCGATCCCGATCCGCAACAGAACCGGCTCAGGGCGCTGGATTACCGGCGCATGCTGCATTTTCTGCGCCTGTGGCGGCGGCTGGGCTGGGACATGGCGCGGCTTGATGCGGCGATCGCCGCGCTGATGCCGGCGGTCGCGCGCAACGATGCCGATCCCGCCGCCGAGGCGGCGGCGCTGGATGCGGCGATGGCGGTGCTGCTGGAGCGGCTGGGGGTGGTGCTGTTGGTCATGGACCGGCTGAACATCCGCCCGGGTCACGATCTGGACATGCTGCTTGGCTGTTGGGCCGATCTGGGCACCGCGGGGGCGGATGCGCCCTATGCGCGGCTGTTTCTGAACCCGGCCGTGCTGGCCCTGACGCCGGCATTCGCCGATGACGGCTTTGGCGCGCTGCCCGGTCAGCCGGCGACGCCGCTTCTGGACGCGGCCGAGGCACTGCGCGCCGCCTTCGGCCTGAGCGGGGACGAATTCGCCCTGCTCGCCGGGCATCTGGGTTACGGTGCGACCACGCCGCTGACCCTGGGCAATATCAGCCGGCTTGCCCGCCATATCTGGCTGTCGCGACAGCTCAGGATCAGCCTGCGCGAGTTTCTGGAACTGATGGCGATGACCGGGATCGATCCCTTTGCGCCGCCCGACCCCGGGGCCATGGCGCCGCCCGCCTGCCTGCGGTTCATCGATCTGATCGCGCGGGCCCGCGCGGCGGGGATCAAGCCCGCCGATCTGTTGCGGATCTTCGCCGGGCTGGACCTGTCGGGCCGGGCCGATCCATCCGAGGACGGGTTGACCACGCTGGCCCATGACCTGCGCGCGGCGATGGCGGCGGGGGACGCCGCCCTGCCCGCCGCCGCGCTGCCTGACGCCGCCGAACCCGGCCCCGAGACGCTGCGCGCGGGGATGGCGCTGGCTTATGGCGCGGATGCGGCCGAGCCGTTCCTTGGCCTTTTGCAGGGCACGCTTCTGGCCACGGTCAGCTATGACCATGACAGCCCCGAACTGGCCCCGGCGATTGTCGCGGCGGGGGGCGGCCGGCTGGTCTATGACGATCTGGAAAAGACGCTCGGCTATGGCGGGCTGATGTCGCAGGCCCGCGCCGATCAGCTGAAGGCGCTGGCCGGCGCACCCGCCGCCTTTGGCCCCGCCATCGACGCCTTGCGCGCGCGGGGGATCGCCATGGCCGCGCCGCTTTTCGCGGCCTATCCGGAACTCGCGGCGCTGCATGACGGCTTTATCGCATCGACCGCCCCGGATGCAGAACGCTATCGCGCGCTGATCGACGCCATGCTGGCATCGCTGATCGCCCGACAGCGGGCGCGGCTGGCGGTGCAGACCGCGGCGGCGGCGCTGTCGCTGCCGGCCGATCTGGCCGCGACCCTGTTGCAGGCGGCCGATGTGCTGCATGCCGAGGGCGTCCCCGATGCCGCCGCCGTGGCCGATCTGACCGGCATCGCGGCGGGGGGGCTGCGCCTGGCGCTGCATGCCGGCGGCGATCCGGGCGCCGCCCCCGATCTGATCGAGGCGCGGAGCGGCATGGGGGGCGGCGACCTGCCGCTGCCGGGCACGGGCATGGCGGCCATCTGGTCGGGCTGGATCGACGCCCCGGCAAGCGGGACCTATGCGCTTTCGGTGCAGGCCGGGGCGGGCGGCACGGTCACGCTGGTGATCGACGGCGCCGATATCCCCATGACCCCCGAGGCGGGCGGGCGTTTCGTCAATGCCGTGCCAGTGACGCTTTCATCCGCGCGGCCGGTGCCGATCACCCTGACGGTGACGGGGCTGGCGCGGCGCGCGGTGCTGCGCTGGTCGGCGCAGGGCATGGGCTGGCAGGTGGTGCCGGACCGGCATCTTTATCCGGCGGACGCGATGGCCGCATTGGCCGCCACCGCCCGGCGGGTGACGGTGCTGGGCGCGCTGGCCGCGATGCTGAAGCTGGGGGCCGGCGAAATGGCGTGGCTTGCCCGCCTGCCCGAGTTGCGGATCGCGGGCGCGGGCTGGTTCAACGCCCTGCCCGGTGCGGCGCGCGCCCATGCCGCGCCGTCGCCGGATCTGGCCGCCTGTCTTGACACGGTGGCGGGCTATGTCCTGTTGCGCCGGGCCATCGCGGCCGATGATGCGGGGCTGTGCCGGGTGCTGATGGCGCCCATGGCCACGCTGCCCGATGGCCAGCCCGCGCTTGAGACGCTGACCGGCTGGTCGGCGGCCTCGGTCGACGCGGCGCTTGGCCGGCTTGGGCTGGGCCGCGCCGATCTGGCGCGTCCGCGCGATTTCGCGCGGCTGGCGCGGGTCATGGCGCCGGTCACCGATCTGCGGATTCCGGCGCAGGCCCTGTTTGCCGCCGCCACCACCAGCCCCGGCCCGGCCGAGGTCGCCGCCCTGCAATCGGCGCTGCGCGCCCGGCATTCGGCGGCGGAATGGCGCGAGCTGTTGAAACCCGTCAACGACGGGCTGCGCCGTCAGGAACGCGACGCGCTGGTCGCCCATATCCTGCACCGCTTTCAGGCCAGCCCCGCCACCCGCCATATCGACACCCCGAACCGGCTGTTCGAGTTCTTTCTGATCGACGTGGCCATGCAGCCCTGTTTCGAGACCTCGCGCATAAGGGCGGCGCTGTCGTCGGTGCAGCTGTTCGTGGACCGGGCGCTGATGAACCTTGAACCGCGCGTGCCGCCGCCGATGATCCGCCCCGAGCGGTGGGAATGGATGCGCCGCTATCGCGTCTGGGAAGCCAATCGCAAGGTCTTTCTGTGGCCCGAAAACTGGCTTGAACCCGAGCTGCGCGACGATCAGTCCCCCGCCTTCCGCGAGGTGATGGGCAGCCTTTTGCAAAGCGACATCACCGAGGACGCCGCCGCGCAGGCGCTTGGCACCTATCTGATGCAGCTTGACGAGGTGGCCAAGCTGGAACCCTGTGGCATGTTCGTTGCCGAAGGCCAGCCCGGCCTTGCCGATGACGTCGTGCATGTGGTGGCGCGCAGCCCCGGCGCGGGGCGGCGCTATTTCCACCGCAGCCGCCAGGGCGGAACCTGGGCGCCCTGGTATCCGGTCAAGCTGGATATTCAGGACGGCCCCGTGATCCCCTGTGTCTGGCGGGACCGGCTGTTCCTGTTCTGGCTGACCATCCGCATCGACCCGCTGATCGACCCGGCGGCGATGGATGCGGGTTCGACCATGACCAGCAAGATCGGCGAAACCGACATGGGCAACCTGCGCGGCGACATGAAGGCATTCGCCGGCAAGGCCACCCAGGTCCGGGTCAGCGCCATCCTGAACTGGGCCGAAAAGCGGGGCGACGACTGGTTGCCGCCCCGGACCTCGGACCCGGAACGGCCGACGGTTCTGGGCACGTTCGCGGCCTCGGGGGCATCGGCCTTTGACCGGGCCAGCCTGCGGCTGCGCCCCTATCTCGCGAGCGACCATCTCAACATCAACATCTTTGGCGCCGGGGCGGGCGGGTTCACGCTATACACCACCCACGGCGCGCCGCTGCGGCGCGAGGACATGCAGTTCGCCGAGGCGATGGAGACATATCTGATCCTCACGACGCGCAGCCTGACCACCACCGCCGACACGCTGAGCGCGACCTATTCCAGCACGCTCACCAGCAACACCGAAACCCGCCGCATCATCGCCCTTGCGCCGCGCACGCGCCTGTTCGAGGCGGTGAACCATGTCAGCGAACGCTGGCGTGCCCCCTTCATCATCGAAGACAGCCGCCACGTCTTTTATGTCCGCAGCGAGGCGCGTCCGGTGACCATGTCCGAAACCGTCTGGGTCGAGGCGCCGCCCGACAAGCTGGTCGTCATTGCCCACGATTTCGGGATCATCCACCAATATCACGAGATGCCGGAAACCGTGCCGCCCGACCCGATCGGCCCCATCGCCACCCCCGGCGCGGGCGCTTCGCGTTATGAGATCGGGCGTTTCGTCACCACCGGCGCCCGCATCCGAACCGCGCTGAGCGATGACCGCATTCTGAACTTTGACGGGGTCGAGATCGGGCTGGAAGGCCCGGTTTCGATCCGCCAACGCTGAAAGGACATGTCATGCCCGCCTATCTGCACAATTCCTTTCACGATCAGAATTTCAGCCACACCTTCGGCGGCCATTTCCAGACCGTGAACCGGCCCGATACCGAATTCAGCTACAGCTTCGACGCCTTTTTCCACCCGCTGGTGCATCGGCTGGTCGAAGAGCTGAACCGCCGCTCGCTCAGGGGGCTTCTGGATCCCGATTTCCACGCCGGGCTGGCGCAGGATTTCTTTGCCGCCGCCTATGCCCCGCAACCCGAGGACAAGCAGGTGGCCTATGGCCCCTATCCGCGCAAGGAAATCGATCTTTCGGCCGCCGGCCCCTATGCGATCTATAACTGGGAATTGCTGTTCCACCTGCCGGTGACGATCGCCGTCCACCTAAGCAAGAACCAGCGCTTTGCCGAGGCCGCGCGCTGGTTTCATTACGTCTTTGACCCGACCTCGACCGATACCAGCCACCCGGCGCCGCAACGCTATTGGCGGTTCTTGCGCTTTCGCGAGGCGGACGAGGCGCTTCAGGTCGACGACCTGCTGCGCCTGCTAAGCAAGCCCGATGCCGAATGCAGCCAGACCGAGCGCGAGGAAAAACAGCGCGTTCTGGCCGGGTATGAGGCGATCCGCGACCACCCTTTCGAGCCCCATCGCATCGCGCGCACCCGGCTGATCGCCTATCAATATTCGGTGGTGATGCGCTATCTGGACAACCTGATCGCCTGGGGGGACCATCTGTTTTCGCAAGACACGATGGAAACCGTGAACGAGGCCGCCCAGCGTTATGTGCTGGCGGCCAATCTTTTGGGGCCGCGTCCCGAACGGCTGCCTGCGCGCGGCCAGACCCGCCCGCGCAATTATCGCGAGCTGAAGGCGGCGGGGCTCGACGCCTTCGGCAATGCGCTGGTCGCGCTCGAGGGCAAGTTTCCCTTTGACCTCGGGTTGCCGGGATCGCTGCCCGGGACGGATGAGGCGCCCCAGGCGGGGCCGCTTTTCGGCATCGGGCGCACGCTTTATTTCTGTATCCCCCGCAACGAAAAGCTGCTCGGCTATTGGGACACGGTCGATGACCGGCTGACCAAGATCCGCAATTGCATGAACATTCAGGGCGTGGTGCGCAGCCTTGCGTTGTTCGATCCGCCGCTGGATCCGGGGATGATGGTGCGCGCCGCCGCCGCGGGGCTTGATCTGGGGGCGCTGGCGGCTGGGCTGAACCAGCCCATAGGCCCGGTCCGCGCACAGGCGATGATCCAGCGCGCGCTGGACCTGACCGGCGAGGTCCGCGCCCTTGGCACCGCGCTTCTGGGCGCCATCGAAAAGCAAGAGGGCGAAACGCTGGGCCTGTTGCGCCAGAAACAGGAAATCCGCGTGCAGGAAATGACCCGCGAGGTGCGTTATCTGCAATGGAAACAAACCGAAGAGGCGTCCGAGGGGCTGTTGCGCAGCCGGGCCTCGGGGCTGGAACGCTATGACTTCGCCCTGCGTCAGCTGGGCCAGCGGCGCGACAGCAAGGCGCAGCCCGACACGCTGTCGCTATCGGGTCGCCGGCCGCTGTCCGAGGCCAATTTCGACGAGGCCTTGCAGGCGCTGGTGACCGATTACGACCGCCCGGTGACCGCGCTGCCCTATCCGGCGCTGCAACTTGCCGGGACCGGGGCGCCCGCCGCCACGGCCGGGGCCGAGGGCATGGGCAAGCTCTATCTCAATCTGGGCGAGGATGCGGAAATCAACATTCACGGCCCCGCTGCCGATGTGCTGCGCAAGGCGGTCATGACCGCCGATCTGATCACCGCCGTGCTGTCGGTGATCCCCGATATGGGGATTGATCTGCATTTCTGGGGCATGGGCGGGCATGCCAATATCTTTGGCGGATCGACGCTGGCGACGATGGGGCGGTTCTATTCGGGGGTCAAATCGATGGACGCCGCCGGCCATGACAACCAGGGCGGCCGCAAGACGCGCATCGCGGGCTATGAACGCCGGGCCGATGACTGGTTGCAACAGGCCAATCTGGCCGGGCGCGAACTGGCCCAGATCGGGCGTCAGATCGTCGGCGCGCTCATCGCCGAACAGGCGGCGCAGCGCGAATACGAAACCACCGTGCAACAGATCGAACAGTCGCGCGAAACCGACAGTTTTCTGCGCGACAAGTTCACCAATGAGGCGCTTTACGGCTGGATGCAGGGCGAGCTGTCAAAGCTTTACGGCAATTACTATCGCTTTGCGCTGGACACCGCCCGCCGCGCCGAACGCACCGTCAAGCACGAGCTGATGCGCCCCGAGGTGGATGCCGTCACCTATATCCGCCCCGATTACTGGAACGCGGGGCGGCGCGGGCTGCTTGCCGGCGAGGGGCTGCATCTGGACCTCAAGCGGCTTGAGACGGCCTTCGCCGAGAACAATCGCCGCGAGCTTGAGCTGACGCGCCAGATCTCGCTGCGGCAGCTGGATCCGGTGGCGCTGATGACGCTGCGGGCGACGGGGCGGTGCCGTTTTTCGCTGCCCGAGGCGCTGTTCGACATCGAGGCCGTGCATACCCATCGCCGGCTGCGTTCGGTGGCGGTGTCGCTGCCGGCGATGGTCGGGCCGAACGCGCCGCTGCACGCGACGCTGACCCTGCTGCGCAGTTCGGTCCGGGTGTCGTCGAAGCTGCGCGGCGGCGCCTATCTGCGCGCCGAAGAGGACGAGCGTTTCATCGACTATCAGGGCGGATCGGAACAGATCGTCACCAGCACCGGCCTGAACGATGCGGGCCTGTTCGAGGCAGGGGGGCGCGACGACCGGCCCCAGCCCTTTGAAGGCGCCGGGGCGATTTCGGGCTGGCAGCTTGAGCTGCCCGGCCCGCTTTCATCGTTCGACCGCACCAGCCTGTCGGATGTCGTGCTGCATCTGCGCTATACCGCGCGGCCGGGCGGCGACATCCTGACCGCGCAGGCGGGTGCCGAAATCGCCGCCGCGCTAAGCGATGCAAGTGCGGCGGGCCTGTCGCAATTGCTGATGATCGGGCAGGATTTTCCCATGGAATGGGCGGCTTTTGCCGGCGGCACGGGCGATCTGGCGCTGGTGCTGCGGCGCGGGGATTTTCCCTATTTCATCCGCAACCGGGGGATCGTGCTGGACGATATCACGCTGTTTGCCAGCGGTGCGGACCGGCTTTTGCGGCGCGATCTGCTGTCGCGGGGCAAAGCCGCCGATGCCCCCCGGCTTGACGCGCTGTCGGATGCGCTGTCCGACATGACGGGGGGCGCGGCGGGTGGGGCGGTGCTCAACATCGACGCCGATCTGGCGGTTCTGCGTCGCGCGCCGGATCATCAGACGGGGCTGCTACTGCGCTATCATCTTGCCTGAGGGGGCGGCCGATCCGGTGCGGCATGGCGGCCCCGATTCGCCCCGGATCTGCCCCGGATCCGCCTTGCGCTTTGCCGGGTCTGCCGCTATGAGCAAAAGCCGGTGCGGGTGTAGCTCAATGGTAGAGCAGAAGCCTTCCAAGCTTATGACGAGGGTTCGATTCCCTTCACCCGCTCCAGACACTCCATCGATCCGAACCCCCATTCGCCCCGGCAGGTCCGGCCCCGCGACCGTCGGGCCGTGAGGGCGCAATATCGGCGCTTTCCGGGTCCGAAATCCGCCATACCCCGCTGAATTCGGCGCAAATTTCGCCTCTGAGGCGAAATATCCCGCATGGCATCGCTTCTGTTCATTCCGCGGTTAAGCCGTTATACCCGCGAGCGATTATAGTTTTGCGATTATCATGCGGAGGCCCGTGATTTGAACGCCCCCTTCAGCCAGGCTGAGCGTCTGGGCCGTCTGACCACCGCTCTTGGCCGCGACGCGCTGGCACTGTTGCGCTTTGATGGTACGGATCACCTGAACGACCTGTTCGAATACCGGGTCGAGGCGCTGGCGATCCGCGACGATCTGGATTTCGACGCGCTTGTCGGCACCCATGCCACCGTCGAGATTGAGGCCCATGACGAGATGCGGCCCTTTGACGGCATCGTCACATCCGCCCGCTGGGCCGGGGTGGGCGAGAACGGGCACCGCTATGACCTGACCCTGCGGCCGTGGTTCTGGCTTGCGGGGCGGCGGCGGAACCAACGGATTTTCCATAATAAAACCGTTGTTCAGATTATCCGGGAACTGCTTTCGGATTACGCCCAGCTTGGCGATCCGGCATTGGAAATCCGCCTGTCAAAGGATTATCCGCCCCTGGAATATACGGTGCAATACCGCGAATCCGATCTGGATTTCGCCCGCCGCCAGATGGAGCGCGCCGGCATCAGCTTTCACTTTCGCCACGCCGTGGGCGGCCATACCCTGGTGCTGACCGACGATGTGCTGGCCCATGAGACGGTCGGCGCGCGGCCCTATAAATCCTATGACGGCCATCACCAGTATGAACAGGAACATTTCTGGGACTGGACGCCCGAACGCAACATCACCACCGGCGCCGTGCGGCTGACCGATTACAACTTCAAGAAGCCGGTACAGGCAATGGAGGTCGACCGGCTGGGCGATGCCCGCCACCCCATGGGCCAGATCGAAAGCTTTGATTACCCGGGCGATTATCCGGCACAGGATGTGGGCCGGCTGGTGGCCGGGCTGCGGACCGAACAGGAACGCGGCGCGGATCGCCGCAACCGGGCGGTGGGCGATTGCGCCAGCCTTGGCTCGGGGATGCGGATGACGCTTTCGGGCGACAGGGTGCCGGGCACGGGCGAAACCTATCTGTGCCTTTCCGCCAGCCATCATTTCGTCAGCGAGGCTTATGGTTCCGGCGGCCGGGGCAGCGACGGCTATGCCTTTACCGGCAGCTATGTGTTCATGCCCGACACCGCCCCCATGGCCCCGCCGCGCCGCACGCCGGTCGCCGTGGTCCAGGGTCCGCAGACCGCCGAGGTGGTCGGCGACGGCGAAATCGATTGCGACGAATATGGCCGCATCCTTGTCCGGTTCCACTGGGATCTGGCGGGGGCGTTCTCGATGCGCTGCCGGGTCAGCCAGAACTGGGCCGGAGGCGGCTGGGGCGGCATGGTCATCCCCCGGATCGGCATGGAGGTGCTGGTCGAGTTCCTCGAAGGCGACCCCGACAAGCCCGTGGTCGTCGGCAACGTCTTCAACGGCAAAAACGACGTGCCCTATGAATTGCCCAAGCACAAGACGCGCAGCACCTTCCGAACCAACAGCCATGACGGAAACAGGACCGGCCGGGGCTTCAACGAGCTCAGATTCGAGGATCAGGTCGGGGGCGAGGAAATCTATGTCCACGCCCAGAAGGACATGAATATCGGCGTCCGCAACAACCGTGCCGAACATGTCGGCGGCAATGACCATCGTCAGGTCATTAGAAACGCCACCGAGCTTGTGATGGGGATGCGGGCGGAATATTCGGTTCTTGGCAAGATCATGTCATCGGGCGGCACGCTGTCCATTTCGACCGGCGTTTCCAGCCATATCGCGGCGCTGCGCCCCGGATTTTTCGAAACCGGCGGAACCATCGCGCGGGATTTTTCCAGCCTTCTGGTCGATGCACAGGATGTGCGCTCATACGATCCCGGCTCGATCGTCATGAGCAGCGGCGCGGATATGGCGTTGCGCACGAATGGCGAGCTGTTCGTCGGCGCACAGGAAAGCGTCTCGATATCGGCGACGGAAAGCATCACCGCCGCCAGTGCCGAAAGCATCAGGATGTCGGCCGGCGGCGACATGATTTCCAACAGCGGCGGCAACATGATCATGGCCTCGGACGGGGCGATGATCCTGCGCTGCGGCGAGGCGGAAATCCTGCTCAGGCCGAATGGCGACATCACCATCAAGGGCAATATCCTGACCATGGAAGGCAAGCGCATATGCCTAAACTGATCGCGTGGCCGGTCATGTTGCTGCCGGCCCTGCTGCCGGCTGGCGCGGCCGCCTTTTCGGGCTGGAACAGCAAGAGTTCCGATCTGGATATCGGGGAATATTTCTGCACCACCAATCAGCCCGCGCTGACGACGGTCGCGCAAGCCCGGGAATGGTTCGACTATCTGGCATCCGGGCGCGCCGCAGAGATGATCGCATCGGGCAGGAACGGCGAGGCCTGTACCGGCACGATGCAACGCCAGATCCGGGACGGGATCTGGAATGCCGAGGGTCCGGCCGCGCTGTCGCAGATCATCGCGCTTGCGGGCTTTCTGGAATCCCCCCCGGCCGAGCCCGAACAAAGGCTGGCGCGCGAAACCGAGATGCTGGGCTGGCTTGCGCTGGCCTGCACGACCTTTTCCGGCGAGGAACGGGCCTGCATCGCGCGGGCGACGCGCGATCTTTCCGCCAAGGCCATATCCGAAAGCCCGGTATTCTGCGATGCCGCCCCCCGTCCCCCTGCGGACGCGGTCAGGCACAGCTATGAACCCTATTTCAAAGACGCATCCTTCGCGATCTGCGGCGCCCTTGTCGGTGAGCCGCGCGATCCCGCGGGCGACGGCTGGTGGTCGCGGGTCTCGACCGCGCTGTCGCCGATGCTTTCCAGCAAAAAGGCGGCAGAATGAAGATCACGGACAAGCTTGACTATGCCCATCAGCCGGAAATCGCGCTGCCGCTGGATCTTGGCGACGGGCCTTTCCTTTCTGCCCCCGCAAGCGGCGATGCCGCAAGCGCGCGCATGGCCGAGGTCGATTCGGTCTTTCGCCGGGACAAGCCGTTCCGCGAAACCATGATGACGGATATGCCGATCCTCGGAAAATCCGACATGATCTCGATCGGGTATTTCCGCGTCAGCGACAAGGTCGGCCCGAATTCGTTTCGCCGCGTTTTCCAGAGTTTCCGCAATGAACAATCGGCCACGCTCAGCGGGCCGGTCGTCATCGTGTTCCGGGGCGGCGGCACGGCCATCATCGAAGAGGGGCTGAGCGCCGTCGCCCCGACCCCGCAAAAGATAGAAGTGCCCAAGCCCGCCTACCCCACGCGCCGCAATGCACGCGGCAAATCGAGCGCCTCGCCCGGCCATGGCAAAAGCCTTGAGGATGCGATGGGAACGCTGGAACAGCTCCAGGCATGGGCAACCCCGACCCTGCCGGCGCAAAGCTCGTTCTTTTATGTCAATTTCCGCTTTCCCGCCTATGAACCCGCGGCCTCGGGTGCGGCGCTGACGCCGGGCGATGTGATGTGTTTCAACCCGCTGAGCGGTGGGCAAGGCTCCATAATGGACGCCAATCAATCCGACGAATTCGATATGGGCAACAGCGCCCGCGACGCCCAGGCCTATCGGTTCACCTATCCGCTTGGGCGTTCGGTGCCGGTGATTTTCGACATCATCAACCGAAACCCCACCCATTCCGTTGTCGTTGACATGAATGTTTCCGTGCTCATCGACCGGCGTGAGACAAAGCGCGACTGACACCCCGGCGGGACCCGGCGCCATCCGGGTCCGGTTGGGGATCGGGGCCAGCAGGGCACGGAAAGGAAACAGGGCGAATGCCGAAAGCGACGCGAAAGACCGATCTCGATACCGGCCACGGATCAAGGCCGCCCACCGCCGCCATCGAGGGCAGCGAGGACGTTCTGGTGAACGGTCTCAACGCCCTGCGACGCGGCGATGCGCTTGCCTCGCATGGCTGCAATGTCCCGGCCAGACGGGTCAGCGAGGGATCGCCCAGCGTCTTTTTCAACGGCCGCCCCGCCGCCCGGATCGGCGACAGCATCAATTGCGGCGGCACGCTTGCGACCGCATCCGATAACGTGTTCGTTGATGAAAACGAAGGGCGGACCGGCGCCGTTTTCGCGGCCGCGCCCTGTATCAGAGAGTGCATGCAAAGCGCCAGACGACGGAGCCAGGCATTTGTCGGAAAAAGCTGAACCAGCCGTGATCGAGAGATGGCGGGACGCCGCGCCCGGACGGGGTGCGGGCGGCCGCTTTCTGCTTGTCGATGCATCCGCCGGCCCCGAAATCCTGGCCACGCTCAGCGCGCAGCCCTTTGCCTATGCGTCGCTGTTTCACATGGCGGATCTGACGGTGTTGGCGGATGAGGCGCCCTATATCGTGGACCTTGGGCCGGATGGCGCCGGGGATGAAGCCGCCGACGCGCTAAGACAGTCGCTGATGCGCCAGAATGCGGCGATCGGGATGTCGGGCGATGGGGATCTGACCCTGATGCGGCGGCATTTTCGCAAATGGCTGACGGTAAGATTGCCGGAAAATCGGGAAAAGGTCATGTTCCGCTTTTGTGATGCACATATCCTGGCCGCCTTTCTCATGCTGTTGCCGGCGGCGGATGCAAAGGCGTTCTTTGGCCCCGTCCGCAGCTTTCATCTGCCGACGGCACAGGGCGAAAGGGTGTTCGAGCTGGGATCGCGGGCCGATGCCACCGAACCCACGCGCCTTGGGCCGGGTGAATATTACCAGATCACGCCCGTGCAGATGCAGCGCTTCGAAGAGGTCACGGGCGCGCGCTTCAAGGACGATCTCTTCCGCTTTTTCCGCGCCACCTTTCCCGACGAGCTTCGCCATCTCGACGACGCGGCCCTGCGCCGGCAGATCGATCTTGGGATCGCGGATGCGGACCGAATGGGCGACCTGCGCCCCGGCAGCGTTCTGACGGTCGAGGCGGTGCGCCTGTTGCGCCCCGATATCATCGACGACCCGCATGTCTGGAAAGAGGTGATGGAAAAGAATGCGCTGTCCGGGGATCCGTTGATGCGTGCCGCCATCCTTGAGGCCTATCTGACCAGCGACTTCCGCTCGCTGCAAGAACGCGAGGCTTATAACGCCGCCATCGACCGTTTCTGGCAGGGGGATTTCTGATGGCCGATGGCTATAACTGTCCGACCGGAAAATGCGGCAAGGACACGGATCCCCCCTGCCGGTCGGTCAAACGCGGCGATACTGTCGCCCCGAACTCGCGCGCGCATCTGGAACGCAATGCCTGCAACCGATGCCCGAAAAAGCCGCCGACACCGGTCTATATCACCAAACAGAACATCCGCACCGGCGTGGAGTTCAAGGTGCTCGACCGCTGGGTCGATCACGAAGGCAATACCTGGGAACCGGACAATGCCGTCACCGCATGGTGGTATCATGACGATCCGATCCCGGGGTTTCGGGATAATGGCAATATGACATTCCGCGTCGCCCGCGTGGCGGCGGGGGGCGCGCGCGGCTGGCAATGCCGTTACAAGAACGGGGCGCTGGACGACACATCGAAATATATGGGCACATATGATTATGCGCCCGCCGGGACCGCGGATCACGTCTCGATGGACGTGTCGCCGCATGGCAAGAATTCGAATTACGTGGGCGGCCTGACCCAGAAATACTAGCGCGGGGGGCGGTGCCCGGCAGATCAAGGCTTTGGCGGCGGGGCGATGGGGCACCCGTGCATTCCGCCGCGCAGCACCCGCGCCATTCACCCGACGCCCCCCTGCCCCCGCATGACCGCACATCGCGTTGACAAGCCAATCGCACCCAAGGCACCGCCCCCTGCGACGCTTGCGCAGCACCTGCCCATGGATGCGAAAAAGTCCCTTGTTTCCCCGCCTCGCGATCCATATACGGGGCGGCGGAGACGTGGCCGAGTGGTCGAAGGCACACCCCTGCTAAGGGTGCAGACGGGAAACCGTCTCGAGGGTTCGAATCCCTTCGTCTCCGCCACTTCCCTTCAAGGAATCGTTCTCCCGATCCCGCCGCGGCCGGATTTTCCCGTTGCTTTCGAGGGTTATGCGCGGTTGACTTTGCACTGGCGTCCTCGCTGCAGCAGCCGGAATGGTTCTCTAAAGCCCGATATTCTCCGGACCTCTCGACTACTAGCATCCGGTGTAGAGCCCGTAACCGATTGAAAATATGGGGGCAGATCCTCGCGCCACCTGAACACTTCGACGCCGGTGGCGTTCGTGAGATGGAACAGAAATCGAACTCCTGCAGCGAGCTTCAATCCGACAGGGGAAGCGCGTTGAGGTCTGACCGGATTTGTCGCCACCCCGGCATGTTTCGATCGAGGGTGTTCAAGAAGAGCTCGTCGTGTCGCGGTGATACGAAATGGGCCATTTCATGCAGGATGACGTAGTCGAGGGCGGCCAGAGGCTTCTTCGCCAGGTCGAGGTTCAGCCACACCAGCCCCTTTTCGGGATTGCAGCTGCCCCACTTCGTCTTCATCAACCGGATGCCCCAGCGCGGTATCGGTACGCCGAGCCGATCCGACCACTTGGCGATGCGGGGAGCGGCCTTTTCCCGCAGCTGTGATCGGTACCACGTCGCCATCCTGCGTGCATTCTGATCGGGCGTTGAGCCTGCTGGCACCAACATCGTCAGGCGATCCGAAGCGTCTGGCCGAATCGCACAGCGGTTCTTGTCGTTTGGCTGGACCATAAGCCGAAGCGGTTTGCCGAATACAAAATGGGTCTCGCCGGAGACGTACCGGCGTTCGGGTTGTCTCGCCTGACCTTCGAACTCGCGCTGCTTCTTCTTGATCCAGCCCAGCCGGGTCACAACCGCGACCCGGACGGCGTCTTCGCTGATGGCCGGAGGGGCAGCGACCCGCACGCGACCGGCCGGAGGATAGACCCCGATATGCAGGTTCTTGATCGGTTTGCGGACCAGTTCTACCGAAAGCCCGGCGATCTCAATCACTTCAGTATTCATCATGCGACCGAATGATCTCGATGATGCTGTCCACGGCGTCCTCCGCATCGAGTATCTCCAGCAGTTTTCGCCGCAGCATCCGCTCCTTCATCTTGTTGCCGCGCCATCCCGTCTGGGCGGTGCTTCGGATTGCCTCATCAACCGCCATGGTCGCGGCTTCATCCTGAGCGAGATTGTCGTAGAGCGCCTTGCGCCCTGGCGTGGTCATGGTCGGCGGGTATTCGCTGCCGTGCCCGGCCTTTACCGCCCTGACCAGTTCCGCGATCTTTTCCAGGTATTCCGCGTAGGCGATGGCGTCGTCCTTACGTTTCTTGACTAGGTCGGTCAGCAGCTCGGACATTCGTTCGTAGAACTTCGGGTTCACCGGCGTTTCATCGATGATCAGCCTGCGCACGTTGTTCTCGATGGCTTCGGCCACGTTCTCGCGCTTCTTTTTCAGGGAACTTGACAGCTCGTCATCGACGGCCGCCCCCTTGCTGACCACCAGGTCAATCAGGCTGATATCGTCCAGGTGCGAGATCACCTCGGACTCGTCGGCCTTGATGTAGGTGTCGATCAGGTGCCGCATCGCGGGCTCGAACTGCTTCATGTCCACAGCATCGCCGCTGTGCAGGCGCACCGCATCGCGCAGCGAAATCGCCCGTTCAACCTCGTTGCGGTACTGCCCCAGCTGCAAGTCGTTCACGCCCGAGGCTGCGGGATCATCGGCCACCGATGCGAACGCCCGGGCATAGGCCCCTGCCAGTTTGTAAAGCGCCTGACGCCGCCGGGCCTTTTCATCGGCCTGCGGATCGACCTCCCATCCGCCCGGGCTGGAGAAATAGGCAAGCATCTGGTCGTCGCCTTTTGGCTGCTCAACTGGATCAAGCAGCCCGAACCAGGCGTCGCGCGCGGTCATCAGATCCTCGCCCGCCTTTTCGGCCCGAGAAGAAATCAGCCCCTCGACATCGGCAGCATCGAAGGCGTCGAAGGCGCCCGAAGTGTAGTCCTCGACGGCCGTTTCGATGTTCTTGAACAGGTCCTTGTAATCGACGACATAGCCGTAATCCTTGTCGTCACCGTCCAGGCGGTTCACCCGGCAGATCGCCTGGAACAGCCCGTGGTCGCGCATCTGCTTGTCGATGTAGATGTAGGTCGCGGTTGGCGCGTCGAAGCCGGTCAGCAGGCGGCTGACGACGATCAGCAGCTTCATCTGTGCCGGTTCCTTGCGGAATTTCCGCAGGGCCTCGGCTTCATAGGCCTCTTCATCCGTGCCCAGATCGGTCATCAGCCGGTCATAGACGCGATAGACGTACTGCTTTTCCGTCTCGCCCATCCCGGCCTCTTCGCCGGTCAGTTCCGAGGCGTTGCGGGTGTAGGACGTGACGATGGCGCATTTCCCGGCGAGGTCCGAGCCGGAATTGCGGAAGATCTCGAACAGCCTGCACGCCTCGGGGATCGACCCCGCCACCAGCATGGCGTTGCCGCGGCCAGCCTTCAGGCGCGGCTTCAGCTCCATGTCCATGATGATGTCGTTGGCGATCTGTTCCAGGCGATCCTTCGAGGACAGCACGCGCTGCAACGTGCCCCATCGCTGTTTCAGGGTCGCCTTGGCCACCGGGGTCAGGCCCTTCGTTTTGGCCTCGAACCATTCATCGATCTTCTTGGGCGAAGCCACGCGCTGGTCGATGTCGCGCGCCTCATACCGCAGGTCCAGCACGACGCCATCCTCGACCGCCTCGTTGAAGCGATAGGGCGTGCCGATGTAGGGCCCGAACACCTCGAGCGATGTCTGCTTGTCCGACCGCAGAAGCGGCGTGCCGGTGAAGCCGAAGAACACCGCGCCAGGCAGGATAGTTCGCATGGCGCGCGCGAGCTTGCCCGATTGGGTCCGGTGCGCCTCGTCGATGAAGACGAAGAACTCGCCAACCGGCGCGCCGATCTGGCCGCACTGGATGTCGGCAATCATGGCGCCCAACTCGTCCTCTTCCCGCCGCCCGAACTTGTGAACGAGCGAGGACACCACCCGATCCTTTGGGTCGGCCAGCGCAGCCAGCAGGTCGGCGCCGGACTTCGCGCGTCGCACATTGTCGCCGGTGTTGCCAAAGACCGCCTCGATTTGGTCGTCCAGTTCCTTGCGGTCTGTCACCACCAGGATGCGCGCATCGGGGCGGGCCTCGCGGATCCAGCGGGCCAGCATAACCATGATCAGGCTTTTCCCCGAGCCTTGGGTCTGCCAGATGATCCCGCCCTTCTTCGCTGCCACAGCCTCTTGCGCGGCCTTCACGGCGAAATACTGGTTGGGGCGGGTGACCTTCTTGATGCCTGCGTCGAACAGAATGAAATCGTTGATCAGCTCCAGGAACCGCGCGGGGGCCAGCATCTGCGCCACATCGCGGTCGAGCGGGTTGGTGATCGTGCTCTCCTCCTTCCAGGCCAGCCAATAGGGCTGCGGGGTCTGGATCGCGGCATAGCGCAGGCCCTGCATGTCGTTGCCTGCGAATGTGATCTGCACCGTGGTGAAGAAGTGCCGGATGAACTCGGGGCGCTGGTTGTCCAGCGTCTGGCGGATGCCTTCGCCCAGATCGACGGTGGATTTCTTCAGCTCCACCACGCCCAGCGCGATGCCGTTCACATAGATCACCAGATCGGGGCGCTTGTTATAGGCCTTGGGGTTCTTGGCGGTGACGGCCACCTCTTCGGCGACGCCCAGATCATTTGCAGCGGGGTTGTCCCAATCGACAAAGCGCACGGTGACCGGGGCCTCGCCCGGGCCGGGGGTGACCTGCACGCCATAGCGCAGCATGTCATAGGTGGCGCGGTTCGCTTCATAAAGCTTCAGCCCATCCATCCGGGCGGCGCGTTGCAGTTCTGCAATGGCCTTGGTCGCCACCTCGGGGTCATGGCCGCGGGCCAGCAGCCAGGGGCGCAACAGGGAGGGTTCGATATTGGCATTGCCCTCTCGCTTTTGCCAATCACCAAGGTAGAGCCAGCCGAGGCCGCCGGAGCGCCCGGAGGTATCGCCGCACATCTGCGCGATCATGCGGTTCTGTGTGGCGCGTTCCGGATCGCCGATGGCCATGGAGATACCCCCTGAAATACTGTTACCCGAGTCAGACGAGCCTGACCCGCCCTGTCAAAAGATTCTGCATCATCCCCTCCTTCACCGCCTGCGCCTTGACGAGGCGGGACTCGAGGGTCTGGATTTCGGCATCCATGTCGGAGAGGACGTTGGTAATGGCTCGCCGCTCCGTTTCGTCCTTTGGCAAAGGAATTTCGATCCCCTTCATCGTCTTGTTTGTAATCTGGTTGATGGTCGCGCCCAAGTTCTCGGCGATCTGGTTTTGCACAACGGACGACTGGAAACACCAAAGCAGATAGTCGTTAATCTCTGACCTGAATGCGCTCATGAAAGCACCGAACGCCATTCCATCGGCTCGGCTGTCAATCATGGCCGTCTTGCCAATCAACTGGCGGCTACCGTTCCGAACGCAAATCAGAAGGTCCCCTGCTTTGACCGTCGCTTCATCCGAGACGGCAACATCAACGAAGACATTATTGTCGAACGCGAGGCGGTCGTTCTGGATGTTCGAGGACCTCAGGACCAAGGTTCCGAAGGGCTTCACATTTTCGGGCTTGTAGGTCAGGCCGGTCTTGACGTCGCCAACTTGCGCAAGCTTTTTCACCTCCCACTTTCCCGAGAACCCCGGGAGGCGGCGGCGGGCGGTGAGGAGGTCTTGCATCGCGCCCTGTTTGATAAGGCGCTTCTTGGCGATCACCCGCTCCAACCCCGCCACCACCCCATCCGCATCCGACAACGCGGCGGCGATGGCCTGTTGTTCATCGGGCGATGTTGGACAAAGGATTTCGATGCTCCGCAGCTTTTCAACCGACAACCCAGGCTGGGCTGACGCCTCAGAGACCTCATTGAGATTGAGGGCATCGAGAACGTAGGTCAGAAAGCGCTGGTCATTCTTTCCAAGTGCCTTCGCCACGATTGCGTGTTCGGAAGCATAGAATTGGCCGTCTGCGAAGTGCACAGCGCCGCACAACGCACCTTGGCGCCCGATCAACGAGTGGCCGCCCTCACGGTTAAAGCAGTCGGTAAAACCACGAAGGCCGTTACCGCCGTAAACGGGATACGCCTCGACCTCGAAAATCCTCTTGGCGGTGATCATGTCGCCGCTTTTCATGTGCAGGCATTCTGACAGTTTCGGCTTTGTCCATCCCGTTGGCGGGCTGTCTGTCCTAACTACGGTCTGACGATACTTCATGCCTCCACCCCCATCGCGGCCAGATGCCCGGCCACCCGCGCCTCCAGCCCGGCCAGATCCTGCATGATCTGCGGCAGGGTCTGGCCATAGCGTTCGGTCAGCACCCGCACGCGGGCGGTGAGGGTTTCCGTCCGCGCCTCGACCTCGGCCCCGATGGCGGCAGTGATGTCGGCCAGCCACTTGTCTTGCACCACAAGGGTCTGGATCTCGCCCATGGTCAGGGCGGGGTATTTCTTCAGCACCGCCTCGGTCAGCCGCGCCTCGGCCTCTTTCGCCGCGCGTTTCGCCTCGGTCTCGGCCTCGAACAGCGCGGCCGCCTGTTTCAGCAGGGCCTTTTCGTCTGGCTCCAGGCCCCTGTCCTTCAGGCGCGCCTTCACCCCGCCCGCCGTCAGCTTGGCCCCATCGGCCATCAGTTCCTCTAACAGCCCACCCTCGGCCCCGTGTTCCTCGGCCATTTCCTCGATCTCGCGCCCCAGCTCCTCGGCCCGGGCCGTGGCCTGATCCAGTTCGGCCTTCAGGTCCGCGAAGAAGCGCGCCGTGATCAGGGCGGGCGGGATCACGTCGGCCACAAGGCGGATCTTGTTCACCGTCAGGTCGCCCTCTTCCAGCCACTTCACCTTGCCGTCGTCGTTGGTCTCTTTCCGCGCCTCGCGCAATTCGCGCGCCGCCAGCCAGCCGCCGCCCGCGATGATGAACACGTCGTCCTGCATGGTGGCGGCCCAATAGGACATAAGCCGCTGATAGGCCTCATACTTGTCGACGAGGGGGGCTGCTTCGAACCGGGTCAGCATGTCCTCGGCAATGGTGTGGATCAGATCGCGCGGGTGGTCGCCCTGTTTGATGCCCATCAGGAGGGGGGTGTTGGCGGTGATCCAGCCGTCCAGGATGGCGGTGACCTGCGCGCGGAAGGCCGCGAAATCCGGGTGGGTGCGGATGGTCGCGCGGACCTGATCGGGCGCGTCCAGCGGATCGGCATAGCGAGGCCGCGGGTTAGGCCCGAAGAGCGTGGCGCGCAGCGTGGGCATGACGGCCCAGAACTCGCCCAGCGCGTCGATGTCCCGCTCTGGCACGCCGCCGTGCAGGTGGGCGGTGATGTCCTGCAGATCCTCGGGGTCGGAGCCGTCGATGTAGCGGGGGATGTTCAGGTTGAAGTCGTTGCGGGCGATCTCGTCGAATGGCACGAGGCGGGAATAGCCGGGGATCGTCTGCTCGCGCGTGAAGGCGTCGATGATCTTGTGGATGTCGCGCTCGCGCAGGCGGTTCTTGGGGCCGTCCTTGATGAAGCCTCTGGAGGCGTCGATCATGAAGACGGGGCGGTTGGCGGTGGCCTCGGACTTGTCGAGCACAATGATCGAGGCGGGGATGCCGGTGCCATAGAACAGGTTTGCGGGCAGGCCGATGACGCCCTTGATGTAGCCGCGTTTCAAGATCTTCTCGCGCAGCTTCGACTCGGCATTGCCGCGGAACAGGACGCCGTGCGGCAGGATGACCGCGCCCGAGCCGGTGGCCTTCATCGACGCGAGGATGTGCAGCAAGAAGGCGAAGTCGCCGTTCTTGGCGGGCGGTTCGCCATCGTCGAAGCGGCCGTATTTCGTCTCGGCCGTCAGCCCCGCGGCCCAGGCCTTGGCCGAGAAGGGCGGGTTGGCAACAACGAAATCGAAGGCCTGCAGGGTGTGGGCGTCGGCCAGGAAATGCGGTTCGGCGATCACGTCGCCCTGTGCGATCTCGGCCGTGGCGCGGTTGTGCATGATCATGTTCATGCGCGCGAGGCCACGGGTGGCGATGTCCATCTCTTGGCCGAAAATGGTGATCGGCACGCGGGCGGTCTCGGCGGCCTTCAGCAGCAGCGAGCCCGAGCCGCAGGTTGGGTCATAAACCGTCTGTTTCGGGCTGGTGGCGCGGCTGACGCCCGCCACGGCGGCAACGACACGCGAGACCTCGGCCGGGGTGTAGAACTGCCCCTTGGACTTGCCCGCCTCGGTCGCGAAGTTGCGCATCAGGTATTCGTAGGCGTCGCCGAGGATGTCGTCGCCATCGGCGCGGTTCTTCGAGAAGTTCAGCTCTTCCCGGCTGAAGATGTTGATCAGCGCGGTCAGCGTGTTGATCATCTTCTGGCCGCGTCCGAATTTCTCTGCGTCGTTGAAGAAGGCCCGGTCGATCACGCCGCTGAGGTCATTCTCCTCGGCGATGCGGGCGATGATCGTGTCCATCCCCTCGCCGATGTTCTTGGACCCGCGCAGGGCCTTCATGTCATCGAAGGATGCGCCTTGCGGCACCTCGATCAACGCGTCGGGCTGGCCCGCGCGGTCGGAGACGTATTTCACAAAGAGGAGGGTGAGGATGTAATCCTTGTAAAGCGAGGCATCCATGCCGCCGCGAAGCTGGTCGCAGCTTTCCCAAAGGGATCGGTATATGTCGCTCTTCTTGATGGCCAATTGATGCCCCTGCCAATTTCTGATGCCCCCTCTTGGCGGCACGGTTTGGATAGGGTGCTCAGGGGATTGCGCTATCTATCCGATGTCTGTCTTGACCATTCAACCGGAAACGGCTCCAGAACCCGCGCAAGTGTCAACTCCGGCCGCTGCCTTCCATCCAGGATCGCCTCAACGATATCTGGCGCCAGAAGGGTCAGGCGCAAGAGGCGAGCCATGTAAGTGAAGGCGATCCCTTCCATCTCAGCCAGTTCGGAAATCGACGCGAACTCGCCCGAGTCCAGCATCCGCTTCCAGCGAAACGCGCGGGCCAGTGCCTTGACGAGTGCGTCATCGGGGCGGCGCGGGGTGGACGCGCCTTCGGGCAACTGCATCTCCTTCCGCCCCCCACGCTTCACGAGGCGGAACGGGACATGGATGGTGACAGTATCGGGGACCGGGGTGGCGCGGGTCATGCTGCTGCTCCAATGTCGGTGGCCATTTCGCGCGCCAGCCCGGCCAGTCCGTCCATACGCAGCCGGACGTTCAGGCCTTCCGTGACGATCTCGACCCGCTCGACCAGCAGCGCCACGATGCGCGCCTGCTCGGCCGGGAACAGATCGTCCCACAGCGGGTCGAGCCGAATCAGCGCCGCGCGCGCGTCGGCCTCGGTGATCTCACCGTCCTGCACCCGCGCCGCCTTCCATGTGCCCGCGACAATCTCAGGCTGGCGGAACACGGCGCGCAACTGCTCGATGACGGCCGCTTCGATCTCGCCCGCTGGCACGCGACCGATGGGGCATGCCCCCGCGCCATGCTTCAGCACCGTCTGGCTGACATAGTAGCGGTACAACCGGCCGCCCTTGCGGGTGTGGGTCGGCGAGAAGGCCGCGCCATCGGGACCATAGACCAGTCCTTTCAGGAGCGCGGGCGTATCGGCACGGGTCCGCGCGGCGCGCTTGCGGGGACTCTCCTGCAGGATGGCGTGAACCTTGTTCCAAGTCTCGCGGTCGATGATCGCGTCGTGTTCGCCGGGATAGCTCTCGCCCTTGTGGACCGCTTCCCCGATGTAGGCGCGGTTGTTGAGGATCCGATAGAGGTACTTCTTGTCGATCCGGTTGCCGCGTGGCGTGCAGAGACCGCGCTTGCCGACCTCCCGCGCCAGTTCCGTGCAGGAGCCGATCTCGATGAAGCGGGCGAAGATCCAACGCACATGCGCGGTGGCGTCTTCGTCGACCACCAGCTTGCGGTTCTCGACGCGATAGCCGTAGGGAGGCACGCCGCCCATCCACATGCCCTTCTTGCGAGAGGCCGCGACCTTGTCGCGGATGCGCTCGGCCGTCACCTCCCGCTCGAACTGCGCGAACGAGAGCAGGATGTTCAGCGTCAGCCGCCCCATCGACGTGGTCGTGTTGAAGGACTGGGTTACCGAGACGAAGGTGACGCCGTTCCGGTCGAACACCTCGACCAATTTGGCGAAATCCGCCAGCGAGCGGCTGAGGCGGTCGATCTTGTAGACCACCACCACGTCGACCAGCCCGTCCTCGATGTCTGCCATCAACCGTTTCAGGCCCGGCCGTTCCAGCGTGCCGCCGGAGATGCCGCCGTCGTCATACTGATCGCGGACCAGCACCCAGCCCTCGGACCGCTGGCTGGCGATGAACGCCTCGCAAGCCTCCCGCTGGGCGTGGAGCGAGTTGAACTCCTGCTCCAGCCCTTCCTCTGAGGATTTCCGGGTGTAGACCGCGCACCGCAGCTTGCGGACGACCTTCGATTTTTCCATGGGCTTCGTCATGTCCGCCCCCTGTGGTTCTTGAGCCCGAAGAAGACCCACCCGTTCCACCGCGTGCCGGTGATCGCCCGGGCGATGGCGGACAGAGACTTGTAAGGGCGGCCCTGCCATTCGAACCCGTCGGCAGTGACGGTGACAATCTGTTCGACGCCCTGCCATTCTCGCAGCAACCGGGTGCCGGTGATGGGACGGTCGCGATCGGCGCGGATGCCGCGCTTCGTCTTGTCGCCGCCGTCCAGTTCCTCGCCGAGCCGTTCGAGCCGTCGGATCGTTTCAGCTTTCAGGCCGCCATAGGCGAGTTCCTGGATGCGATAGGCCAGGCGGGATTCAAGGTAGCGGCGGTTGAACGGTGGCGGCTCGCTGTCGAACAGGTCGCGCCACTGTTTCTTCAGGTCGGGCGTCGGCGTGGTCTTGAGCGCGGCTAGGCGCGCGGGGATGGGATCGGGCTTGTTCATGCATTTCTCCGGTGAGTTGGAGTTGCATGACGGCATTGGTCGGGCGGATAGTGTAGGCAACGTTCTCCAGTATCGTCAGATACTTCGTCCCCATCCCGTATTCGCAACCGAACCAGCCCGAGCGCCAGCAGACCGCACAGCTCAGTGCGACGCTCGGCCGGCGTCATCAGGAAGGGCGACAGGGGATTGGGGCGCTTCATCTCGGGCTCACATGCTTCTCGCACATGAAAAGCCAGGTCCGCCCGCATTTCGGGACACGGGGCGACTAAAAATATTGCCGTCGGCAGGGTTCTTCGGATGTAATCACATGCATGTTAACGTTTGGCGTGGAGCAGCGAGATGAGCCGGAAGTTTCGCAATCTTGGTCCGGAAACCCATGAGCTGGTCGAAACCGCGCCGATCCCGCTGCTGCACGAAATCTTCGAATATCGCGGCTCCGACACCGAACCCGAAATCGCGATCGAATGGCCGGCAACAGAGGAGGAAGAGGAATGGCGCGCGGTGCTGCTGCGTCAACTGAACGCTTCGCCAGCCGATGATTTACGCCCGATCGAAGATCGCTGTCGACGGATCCGATCCCTCGCGCGCGGCAAAGGGCCGACGTCGTTGGAGCACGTGGCTAATGAACGGCGCTCTCATGAGGAGCTCGAGGAGTTCGACGCGCAGTTGGACGCACTGTGCCGAAGCGCCTGGCTTTTCCTGCGCTACCCGGAAGATTTCGAGGATGCCGAGGCGTTTCATGCCGCGCGGCAATATCGCGACTTCGGCAAGATGTACGATTCCTTTGAGGTCAATGTCGAAACTGCCGCGCGATTAAATGCGGGCGAAATCGACGAGGATGCCCTGGCCTCGCTTCTGACCGCCAAGCTCGAGTTGCCCTCGCGTGTCACTATCCGCAGTCTCGATCTCCCCAGGACCCAGAACCATCCCGCATCGGTGATGGTGATCGTTCGTCATGGCGGTCCCTTGTCCAGCGTTCTCAATCACAAGGACAACGGGATGCGGAGCCCGATCTATTTCCGGCCGCCAAATGAGGCGACGCTGATCTGGACGCCGGCAGAAAGAACCATGGAAATCTGTGGTCCCGCGCCCAAGGTGCGCAAGCTTCTCGGCGACGGGTTTGCGGAAGTGGTTCTCAAGGCCGACCTGTCCAGCAAGCCGTTGAGCTGGCGGCGATACGATCTGTCACGGTTCCGAAAGTCCCTGACATTGCCCTTGCCCTCCTGGGACGATGTGGATGTCTCGGCCGCGCGTCTGATCGAGGTTGAGCTGCGCCTCGGCAACTGGGCACGACGCCTGGCGCTTCGCGTCACCATCGACGACGATATCGAGGCCGTGGCGCAGCGCTATCTCGGTGGCGACCGTATTCTCAAGCATGCGGAAGGGTTCAGCCGGCTTGCAGTGGCGGTGAGATATGGCCTGCCGGCCAGCAAGAAAGAGCGATCGTTCGAGATTTCATTCGGCGATACGCGATCCAATCTTCAAAGCAAGACCGAGCCGGAGCAGCGTGATCTGGGTTATCGGCTGCTGCAGTTCTGGGGCGTCCTCGATCGTTTGCAGCCGCTGGACCAAGGCGAGATCAGCAGCTTCCTGCCCGTTCTTCTCCGCCTGCACGATCTTCCCGAAGATGAGATCGCCGGCGGCATGATCCGGCAACATGGTCTCGACCCCAAACGTCTGATTCAGGCCGGCATCCTTGATCTACGGAGAAAGCAGAACATCGTCCTGATCGACGACGAAGATGATTTCGGCGATGTCGAAACCGGAGCGATGTCGGGACCGGGCCAGGCCGCCATTGCCGGTCTTCATGGAGAGGATCTCGGGAGCGTCCCGCTGGAGGATATCAGGCACTATGTAATCAGGCGCGATTGGCTCGAGGAGAACCTGCTTGCCGCCCTCAAGCCGCTGATCGGACGCGCCGGTATCGAGCATCTGGATGGCGACCTGATCCATCTCGGCAGATGGCGCACCGCTGATGCAGAGATTCCGATCTATTTTGCCCGTCGTCTCGATCAAGCCAGGATACTGCAGCGCCTCGATGTGGTGCTGCGCAGTCGCCAGGATGGGGGGATCGGGATCGTCCTTACTGCCGCAGTCACGCCGTTCACCCATCTCGGTCCCAATGTGGTGTTGCCACTTGGCGATCTCCTGAACCATGGACAGATCGATGATGCGGCAAAATCGGTCATGTTCGACCGATTCAAGGCAGGCCGATGGCTCGCCCGGGGAGGAAGTGAAGTCACGCTCGCCAGGGTCGGGCCACTATCCGCGATGCTCTACATCCCGGGCTTGGCGCCATTGCCCGTTTCCGGCACGAAACAGATCCGCATCATCGAACGGCTCATTACGGCGTACAAATCAGGTGCGGTCGAGGTTCGAACCGGCACATTGATCGAGGGAACCGGGGTCCGAAGCCCAAGAGATGCGTGGCCGTCGGAGACACGCGACAGCGTCGCGGGCGTTTATTTCGAGAACCACAGGCAAGGTTTCTGGCGCCTGAAAACAGCCCACCTGCCGGGCACGACGTAAGAGTCGGATGCAGATCCGAATCTTGACGGGCGACGGTCCGACATTCGGATGATTATTGGAATGGCTCCAGCAATTGAGGAGCATTTCAAATGCCGACAATCTATCCCTCCCGCCCCATCCGCAAAGCCACTGCTACCAGCGGTGCCCACAGCGCAGACATGTCTGCCGACTGGCGCTGCAGCTGCTGCGGCAAGCTGCTTGGCATCCGCCGTGACGGCCTGATGCATCTGAGCTTTGCGCGTGGCCACGAATACCTTGTCAGCTACCCGGCGACGGCGACCTGCCGCCGCTGCGGTGCGCTGAACCAGGCGACGGCGCGCTAAGGCGCGCCGCTCAACTTTCCCGATCATCAGAGGCGCAAGACGCCCTGAGGCCCGAGAGAGGCGCTGGACGCCCGGCCGAAAGGCTGACGTCCAGTGTCTTTTTCCTGGTCCGGGATCCGCGACGATCTCGCCCGTTCTTCCTCCACCCTGCAATCCCACCGAGATTATCGTGCCATCCGGTCGATCGAGCCGGCGCTGCAGCCCCATGCGGATATCGCCGCGTTGCTCGGGGCGTTGCACCACGGCCAGCTCGACCACGATTGCAGAAACACCCTGCTCCTTGCACTCGTGCGCGCGTCTCAGGGCGGCGACAGGCCTGCGGATATGGCTCTCGGCGTGGTGCTGCTTGCGCTTTGGCCCGGCCTCGATGCGATCCGCAACCGCTGTCTGCGCCGCCGGATCGGCAGCCCCGACGACATCTCGTCCGACCTGTTGGCGCGCGCGACCGAGACCATCCGCAAGCTGGACCTCACCAGAGTCAACCAGATCGCCGCGACTGTGTTGAGGAATGCCGAACGCGACGTGCTGCGCGCCGTGATCCGTGACGATGCCCGGCAGCAGTCCTGCGCAGATCTCGATCCCGACTGGATCGCGGCCGCGCCGTCATGGGCGGAGCGGCAGCGGTTGCGCGGGGCATTGCGACGCGATCTTGTTGCGCTGATCGGGCGGGACGCCGATCTGGTCCTCGGCGTGGTGCTCGACGGCGCAAGCCAGGTCGAGATGGGAGCCGTGATGGCCGTAACCGGGTCAGCTGCGCGCAAACGCTACCAGCGCGCAATGGCCTCGCTGGCGCTGCATTACGCTTCATTTGCCGGCAGGCCCCAGGGATCGACCACCTCCACCCCCATGGCGGCGAAGGGCGCCACATCGCGGCTGGCGACGGGATAGCCGCTGGCGGCCGCGATGGCGGCGATCGCGCCGGCCGCGAAACTCACCGCATGCCCCTGGCGCCCCGCCGTCGCCACGAGCACGCCAAACGCATGTGCCGCAGCCTCGTCAAATGCGAGGATGCGGCCAGGAAAGACCTCGACCAGAATCCGGTCGAGACGCGCCTCCAGATCCTCTCGCCGGCGCCCGGGCGCAAGCCGGGCGATGCCGAACCGCAACTCGGCCAGACTGATGGTCGTCAGGTGCAGGGTGGTCAGTTCCTGCCGGTTCAGCCAACCGATCACCCGCGGCTCCGGGCTCGGCTTCATCGTCTCCGAGACGACATTCGTGTCGAGAATGATCATTCGAAGCGGGCCGGTTCCGCCGGGGTCCGATCACGATCGAAGGTGAGGTCCTCCGTCTCAGCCGCCGACCAGATACTGCGCATGAGATCACCGGCACGCGGTCGCGACTGCGGCAGAACGGCGTGAGCGATGATCTCGCGCAACTCGGCCTCGGCGCTGCGGCCATGGGCGGCGGCTTGCGCCTTCAGCGCACGATGCACCTCTTCCGGGATCTGACGCACAACGATCTGGGCCATTGGTCCGCCTCCTTCGATATCATTCTCGAGATTAGATATCACAAATATTCTCTCGTTCAATGTCCCGCTCGACGTGCGCGGCTGGCTTTTGAGCTGGTGAAGCCCTTGTCACGAGCCTAACCGATGAGTCTGCCTCCAATACCACCACCTGACCTGCTCAAACGCCTTCCCGGCTATTATCGTCGCTGGGAACTGACCGAACTGGTGATGCCGGACCGGTATTACTTCTTCGAGGCGGCCGGCCAGCATGGGGACGGCGAAGACTTGTTCGCGGTCTATATCCAGCCCGCCGATCTGGCACGGGGCGAAGGGCGGCTGCAATGAGCGGCCTCCGGGTTGATCACGCGCAGATCGCGCTGTTCCTCGATGTGGTCTTTTCCTGGTGCGAAGGCCTGATCCCGCTGCGCGGTCTGCCCGAGAAGGCGGTCGTGCCGCCACCGCCCCATGATCTGCGCTGGCTGCCAGCCGATGCGCACGCGCCGGCGATCATCACCGCCTGCGCCGGCACAGCCGCCCCGCTCGGCCGCGCCATCTACGTCATTCCCGGAACCGTTGCCCGACAGGGTGAAGCCCGGGCCGAGCATGTGCTGCAGATGCAGGCAGTGATCGTCGATCTCGATGAGGGCGACATTGCGGCCAAACGCGCGCACCTGGTTCGTCACCTTGGTCCGGCGACGCTGACCGTGGCAAGCGGCGGGATGACCGGGGACGGCCAGCCCAAGCTGCATCTGTGGTGGAAACTGACGGAGCCGGTCGAGGGGGAGGATATTACCCGGCTGTGCCGGTTGCGCGCTGCGCTCGCACGGAAGGTCGGCGGAGACGACAGTTTCGGCTCGGCGCATCAGCCGGTCCGTGTGCCGGGCACCGTCCATGGCAAGTACGGACTGAAGTCACAGGTCCGGATCATCGATCATCAGGCGATCGAGGTGGATCTGGCAGAACTCGACACCCGCGCAGCCGCGATGCCGGCTTTGGCGGAGATGCCGTCGCCTGACGCCCCGCGGGCCGCAAACGTCACGGACAAGCCGTCGGTTGACGCCGTGCTGACCACGCCGGTGCGCGAAGGCGCGGTGGACGACTGGACCCGGTTCCAGGGGGCCAGTGCCGCGATCGGTCATTACCTGCGCCAGGCCCATGAGGGCCGAATGTCGCTGGACGAGGCCTGGGACGCGATCTGCGGCTATAATGAAGCGATGCTGCGGCCAGCATGGCCTGAGGCGCGGCTGAAGGCCGAATCTCGTCGCTTGTGGATGCGACATCTCGAACGCAATGGTCCGCCGGTGCCGACGCGGGAGACCCCGCCGCCCGCGCCACTGGACTGGTTCAGCCTCGGTACGCTGCTCGACGACACCAGTCCGCTGCCCGATGATCTCATCGCCCCACGGGTGCTGACGCCGGGCGGCCTGCTGGTGCTCGGTGGCGCGCCCAAGGTCGGCAAGAGCGACTTCCTGATCTCCTGGCTTGTCCACATGGCCGCAGGGGTGCCGTTCCTCTGCTTCGCACCGCCACGGCCGCTGCGCATCTTCTACCTGCAGGCGGAGTTGCAATACCACTATCTGCGGGAACGCATCCGCCAGATCGCATTGCCGCCCGAGGTGATTGCCGCGGCCCGCGAAGGGTTCGTGGCCACGCCGCGCCTGAAGCTGCTTCTGGATCACCAGGGGGTCGAGCGCGTCACCGACGCGATCCGTGCCGCCTTTCCCGACGCGCCGCCCGACATCATCTGCATCGATCCGATCCGGAACCTCTTCGACGGCGGTCCCGAGAGCCGCGGCGAAAATGACAACAGCGCGATGATGTTCTTCCTCAAGGAACGCGTCGAGGCGCTGCAGGCCGCGATCAATCCCGATTCCGGGATCATCCTCGTCCATCACACCAGGAAACTCGCCCGTCAGCAGGTCAAGGACGATCCGTTCCAGGCGCTGTCGGGTGCCAGCGCGCTGCGGGGCTTCTACACCAGCGGTCTGATCCTGCACCGCCCGGACGAGGAGGCCAGCACGCGCCGCCTCGAGATCGAGCTGCGCAACGGTCCGGCGCTGGCCCCGATGCTCGTCGACAAGATCGGCGGCCAATGGGTCGAGATCAACCCCATGAACGAGCGCCTGGTGCGCAAGGAGGTCGGGGCCCGTCTCGACGCCGAGCGCGACCGCAAGGCCAAGGTGATCCTTGACCTGCTCTACGAGGAGGCTGCGGAAGGCCGGCTCTACACCTCGACGCAGTTCGCCTCGACCTTCGAGAACCGCGCGGGGCTCGGCAGCCAGCACACCATCCAGGACCGGCTCAACGTCCTCGCGACCAAGGGCTTCATCAAGTACCAGCGCAACGGCGCCCTTTACGGACTGCCACTGGTCCGGTCACGCTTTGGCTACATGTGCGTCGAAGGCATGCGCTTCGGCCGCGCGGAGCATGTCGATCCCGAGACCGGCGAGGTGACTGCCTGCGGGATCCCCGTGTTCCCGAGCCACTATCGCTGCGCCTCCTCGGGTGCCGCACTCGAGGTGGAGAACCCTTCCGTCTGGGTCTGGCCGGAGGTGGCCGATGTCTGACAAATCCCTTGTCCGACATAAGTCGAGAATGTCTGACTTCCGCACCTGTCTGACTGATTGCTTGATTATCAATGGCTTACATAAGTCGAAGTCAGACATGTCCGACTTCGTTGTCCGACCTATGCAGAGCAGGAAAGGCAAGCAATATCAATGTCATGAGCCACTGAATAAGTCGAACAATGATCCCCCCCATACTACGTATGGGACCGCCCGCCGTCAGGCGGGGCGGCCCATACGCTGCGTCCGTGCCCGCGGTCCGCCGTCCGCCCTCGTCTCTGCCTCATCCGATCACAGCGGCCCGAACGACAGGAGATGACAATGGCCCGAATGAAACTGACAACGATGCGCTACGCGCCCCCCGGCTACGGTGGCACGCGGCGCAGCCCCGATGAGGTCAAGCGCGACGGCTGGCAGGAAATGGGCCTGCTGGCGGTCAGCGTGAATGATCCGCGGCTGACCTGGCCCGAGCAAGAAATGGTCGTGCAACTGGGTCGCAAGCTCTACGGCCCCCGCGCCGGCGAGGGAGGGCGTGGCCATGGCTGATCGGGACTGGACCGCGGACGATGTTGCCGACCACTTCGCCGAGGCGTTCCGCACGCTGCGCAAGCTGCCGCCGGTGAAGGCGCAGGGCTACTTCAACACCTGGCCCGACATCGTGCGGACCAGCCGCGAGATCGCGGCGATGGAACCCCAGCCGATGCGGGTCTGGCCCTCGGCCGC
The DNA here is from genome assembly GCF_042648425.1 of Paracoccus mangrovi. Lineage (NCBI taxonomy): Bacteria > Pseudomonadati > Pseudomonadota > Alphaproteobacteria > Rhodobacterales > Paracoccaceae > Paracoccus > Paracoccus mangrovi. The sequence goes on from NZ_JBHRXJ010000013.1 coordinate 126,687, forward strand.
CGCGATCACGCGGCTTGAGCAGACCTTCGACTGGGTGCTCTGGATCGAGGAGGCGGAGCGCAAGCTGGTCTGGTCGCGCGCGGCCCGGGTGCCGTGGAAGCAGATCAGCGGGGAACTCGGCTGCGACCGCACGACGGCATGGCGGCGCTGGCAACTGGCGCTGACCAAGATAGCCGCGCGCCTGAATGCGAAGTGACTCCAATGTGTTGCAACACTTTTTCCTTCGACATCTGCAACATGCCGGTGCTATAAACAGGATATGATCGGGAGAAGAGCGCCTCGGAGCGCCACCGGTCGTTTCCTCCCCGTTTCATCCGACTTGCGAGGGCATCCCATGCCTGTGCGCCCGCCCATCCATCGCCCGGTGGGGACGCGTGACAAGCGTGAGGCCGATCGCGACGCCGACCACAAACGCGACCCCGCCATCCGGGCGCTCTACAAATCCACCCGCTGGCAGCACGCGCGGCGGATGTTCCTCGCCCGCCACCCGCTCTGCGCGGAATGCCAGCGACAGGGGTTGGTGAGCGCGGCCAATACCGTCGATCACATCATCCCCCATCGCGGCGATACGGATCGGTTCTGGGACCCGGACGGTTGGCAGGCGCTCTGCGCAAGCTGCCACAGCCGCAAGACCGCGCGCGAGGATGGCGGCTTCGGCAACGCCCGCCGCCAACCATAAACCACCGCCCCCCCCGGGGGGAGGGTAAATCTCTGGGGCCTTCCAGCCCCGGACCAGGCGCCAAGCTTTCTGCATCCGTGGCCAAAATGGCGAGGGGGGGTAGCGGCCCATGCAACAAGGAAATACAGCCGTGTCCGATCGCGAACTTGTCATCGAATATCGTGCGCTTGATCGCCTCGTGCCTTACGCGCGCAACGCCCGTACCCATTCCGAGGCGCAGCTGGCCGAGATCGCCGGCTCGATCCGCGAGTTCGGATTCGTGAACCCGGTGCTGATCGCTGAGGACGGCACCATCATCGCCGGCCATGGTCGCGTACTGGCCGCGCGCCAGCTTGGCATGGACGCCGTGCCCTCCATCAGGCTGACCGGCCTCAGCGACAGCCAGTGCCGGGCGCTGGTGCTGGCCGACAACCGCATCGCGCTGAATGCGGGCTGGGACGAGGCGCTGCTGGCGCTGGAACTGAGCGACCTGAAGGAGGCCGGTTTCGATCTCGGGATCATGGGCTTTGAGGACGGCGAACTGGACCGACTGCTGGCCGGAGCGGAAGCGAAGGACGAGACGTCGACGCCACCCGTCATTATCCCCGAGCCTCCGCGTCGCCCGGCCTCGTGTACCGGCGATCTGTGGATCCTCGGCACCCACCGGCTGCTCTGCGGTGACAGCACATCCCACGACGATGTGCGCCGGCTGATGAACGGCGAGCGGGCCGTGCTGTTTGCGACTGATCCGCCCTATCTGGTCGATTACGATGGCTCGAACCACCCAACCCGCAACAAGGATTGGAGCCAGTCCTATGGCACGACCTGGGACGACAGCAGCCAAGGCGCAGAACTCTACGACGGCTTCATCGGCGCGGCCATCGCAGAGGCGATCACCGAGGACGCCGCCTGGTATTGCTGGCACGCCTCGCGCCGCCAGGCGATGCTGGAAGCCTGCTGGGAAAAGGCCGGGGCGTTTGTGCATCAGCAGATCATCTGGGTGAAGGACCGCGGTGTTCTCACCCGGTCGCATTATCTCTGGAAGCACGAACCTTGCTTCATGGGCTGGCGCCGCCCGAACCGCCCGCCGAAGGTCGCCGAGCAGACGCTGCCCTCGACCTGGGAGATGCCGAGCTTCGCCAAGGATGACCGGCCCGACCACCCGACGCCGAAGCCGCTCGACGCCTTCGGGATCCCGATGCGCCAGCATGTCGCCCGTGGCGGCCTCTGCTACGAGCCGTTCTGCGGCTCCGGCTCGCAGATCATGGCGGGCGAAGCAAATGGAAGGCGCGTCAATGCCATGGAAATCAGCCCGGCCTATGTCGATGTCGCCGTCGAGCGCTGGCAGGTGGAAACTGGCAAGGATGCGATCCTCGACAGAGACGGCCGGACGTTTGCCGAGGTGAAGGCGGAGCGGTTGGGCGACACCCTGCAGGATCAAGAGGCAGTGGCATGAAGCAGTCGCGCACTATGTCGCTCGTTGAGGCGATCACCAACGTGATCGTCGGCTACGGGATTGCCGTAGTTACGCAGATCCTGATCTTCCCCATCTTCGGGCTGCACACAACGCTGACGCAGAACCTGAAGATGGGCGCTGTCTTCACCGTGGTGAGCATCGCACGGTCATTCGCTCTACGGCGAATGTTCGAGGCCTTCCGGATACATTAGTGGGACATAGCCTGATACCAGTTCTGGGACTTCCTATCATGACCGTCGCAAAGGCTCATGACGGAGCATGAGTGGGGCAAATGCCCGACAGCAAAAAAATGGGCACGCTGGCTGCCGTGCGCCTCTGGCTGCAGGCGAAGCTCTCAGAACTCCCTCCCTCGCAGGATGCGTCACCCCTTCGACAAGAGCCGCAGGAACTCTTCCGAAGTTAGGGCGCGCCCAAATAGATCCTCCCGGGTCTTCCTGATTGCGGCGCTCAGTTTGCTTTCGCTCCCTAGGGTTGCACGGGAGAGCCGAGGAAGCCCAATGCTCGTCTTCCAGTCGAGCTTTGCAAAGAACGAGACAGTGACTGTCTCACCAAGGTCGGTGCCCGTTCCGGTACCGGAGGCATCCTGGTTGCCAAGGAAGCGAAGAGCGGAGAGGTGAAGCTTTCCATTCGTGTCGCGATGCAGGCTGATATAATGTTTTTGCCTTCCCTTCTCGAACTCATCCGGAGCCTGAAGCTCAGAAAAATGGTCGAAATCTCCCGTCAGATCCCATTCGGCCTTACTAGCGACTTCGCTTTCCTGAGCCTCCGCCCATTCTTTTACGCCATCCGGCATTTCCTCGCGCGTGACGATGTAGCGCCATTCTTGCGCTGGACTATCCGGGTCATGAAGCGCATCGACGAGCGTCTTGTAGTTTCGACGCCCTTCCGGCGTGCCGCCTTTTACGCGCCAGGTCGCCTCCGCCCATTCGAGCTCTTTTGGCCCGACAACTTGAGCCTTGCTCCAAAGGTCCTCGAACCACTTCCCGGCTGTCTCCGCGATCGGATCATCCGCCTCAACGAAGACTGCAGCTTCTATCAACTTGGCTTGGGAGAGAAACCCAACGCCGCGGCTTGAGAGGTTCGCAGATCCAATAACGCAGCCTTGATCCGAGAGGTAGACCTTTGCATGGAAATCCCGCAAATACTTGAGCTTCGCTCCAAGCTTTTCAGAGAGGGCTTTAAGTGCTAGGGGGCTCGTGCCGCCCATACCGATATCGCAAATCAGTCGTGCGTCGGGGGGCACTGCGGTTTCGGCGCCCCTCCCGAGAAAGGCCGAGGCAATCCGGACCTCTTCGCCGGAGAGGATGCGCTTGATACAGGGGCTGCTGCCCCCATCGATATCGGTGGTGGCGAGAAAGCGGCTCATAGATGCTCCAAGAAAATACTGGCTATGGGAATGGAATGCTGGTGCGAAGTCAATGGGGGCAGGCGGTCACCCGGTGCCACGATGAGAGCCTCGATCTTTTCATATCCGACCATGGGCGGTTGATCGGAGCGAGGTTGCCGGCCCTCCCACGGCGCCGGAATGCGGCGCGTAAACACGTCCCATTTTATGTAGTGATAGCCCAAGGACGAGACTCATGGCCGGCCGCAAGCCCCTTCCCACCCGGCTGAAGCTGGTCAAGGGCACGGCGCGGCCGCACCGGATGAACCCGGCCGAGCCGCAGCCGACGGTGTCGGTGCCCGCTCCCCCTGAGCATCTGGACGATACGGCGGCAGCGAAGTTCACCGAGATGGCGGTGCTGCTGGCTCGGCACGGCGTGATGACCGAACTCGATGCGGGGGCGCTCGCCCGCTACGTGGTGATCTGGCGGCGCTGGCTCGAGGCGGAGGCCGAGGTGAAGCGCCGCGGCCCGGTGGTCAAGACGGTGGGCGGCAACATCATCCAGAACCCGTTTCTGTCGGTGGCAAACAAATGCCTGGCGCAGTTGGGCCAGATCGAGAGCGAGTTCGGGCTGACGCCCTCGAGCCGGACCCGCATCCGCATGGCGGCGCCGGCCGAGACCCGCGATCCGTTCGAGGATTTTCTGAACCGTGGCAGCACAGCGTAAATCCGGCCCCGGGCGGAAGACACCGAGCTGTCCGGTGACCGCCTGGGCTCGCAAGGTGGTGGAGGGCAAGGTCGAGGCCGGCCATCTCACCCGGCTGGCCTGCCAGCGCCATCTGGACGATCTGAAGGCCGGCAAGGACCGCGGCCTCGTCTGGGACCGGGACGCTGCGCTGCACGCGATCGAGTTCTTCAGCCATCTGCGGCACTCGACGGGCGAATGGGCGGGGCAGCCCTTCGATCTGCAGCCCTGGCAGCAGTTCGTGGTGGGCTCGGTCTTCGTGAACCGCCCCGGGTTTACCGGAGAGTAAAACACTCAAAGGATGAGCCCTATGACCAAGCAGAGATTCACCCCCGCCTATCCTGCCGAGCTTCGCGA